>MNKP01000129.1:26718-33958 GCA_001920875.1 Acidobacteria bacterium 13_1_20CM_2_55_15 | reverse complement strand
TTGGCAAAAATCCGGTAGGCGCCCTTAACCCCTGCGGGTAATTCACGGAAGAATGACAATCCGGTGTAAATGTACGTTCCTTTTCCGTACTTGGCGACAATCAAGCCGCCCTCTCTGGGCGGTTCGCCGGGATCGTGCGTTTCCAGAAGCGGAGTAAACCTGGGATCCCACGTCCTCATGAAGAACGTGCCGCGCTCGTCGATCCAGCCATCGAAGTCGCTTTCGGTAATCTTATTGGGGACATTCAATAACGAGTTCGACGGATCCAGAATTTTCACCGGAGCTTCTTCGTGGGTCACACGCTCGGCGTTGTTCTGGTTGACGTTCGGCATGGTCAATGGATACGGTCCGATTTGCAGGTTTCCGACCTCGTTTCCGCGGTTGTACTGCGCAACGATTGTTCCTCCGTTGGCGACATAATCCAACAGCCGTTTGTTGTAGGCGCGCAAGTCGTCACGCACAGCGTAGGCACGAACGCCGAGAACTATAGTGGGAAATTTAGAGAGATCGGCGGTTGCGATATCTTTCGGAGAAAGGAAAGTGACATTAATCCCTAACTGCTTCAGCGCATCGGGAATTGCGTCACCGGTGCCCTCGACATATCCAACGGACGAGACCGTCGTTGCGACATCGATGACCTCAACTTTCGATTGCGCTGCAGAATAGACATATCGAGTCTCGATATGCGGGTAAGCCACAGCCGTGTATCCGGTCTTCAACTCCTGGTTTCCGACCTTTGCGACGGCCTGTATCACAAAATCACCGGCAGCAGGAGGAACCGATACCGTGAATTGCAACGAAGCTTTCTCTCCCTGCCGGGTGAGATTCACGTTGCGTGATGGCGGCGATACCGCCCAGCCCGCAAGCGTGACAAGACGAACCTCAGCGCCAACCGGTTCCAGATTTTGATTTTCGAGCGTGACCGTAAATTCTTTCTGCCGGTTTACTTTCAAAGGAACGATGGCGGTATCGGGGGAAATGGTCACCGAGAGCGCGGGGACAACTTTCGGCGTTGTTCGCTGCTCCCCGTATCTGCGGTCGACGCGGCGGAACTCCGCCGGTTTCTTCATGACAATCGTCGTTCCTTGATACCTCACTTCTGCGCGAACCGGAATTAACATTCCTTCCGTTGGAGGGGTACCCGCAGGGACGGACGGCCAAACGAAACGATCCCCGCGGCGGGGCTGGCGCAACCAGTACGGCTGTGTGAAACCGGCGCCGCCGGAAACTTTCACCTTGTATTTCTGGTCCAACCGTTGGCCGGGTTCGAGCGATCCTGTCGAACTGTCGTAAACGCCTTCCCAGCCCCCGGGCAGATCCGTTAAGGCGCGGAGTTCGGAAAAACTGTAGGGACCGCCATTGGTGACGCTGATCGTCAGATTGAACTCCTGGCCGGGAAAGAGGGTGTCATCCGAAGCAAGAACGTCGATCGTCAGGCCGGCCGCAATCCGAAGAGCTTCTTGAAAGTCGTCTTCTTTTTTATCGAGCAAGAACCGGACGTGCTCGTTTGTCGTCTTTGCTTTGATTCGGTCCAGGTCATTCAGTGCCGCAGCCAAATCCGGAACAATGTCGGCAGGCCGAATCAGATTGACCTTCTGACGGATCGTGCTCACTCGCTGCGCCAGTCCGGCAAGATCTGCCGAGAGAGTAGAATCCAATTGCGCAAGATCAGGTATCCTGGACAGCACACCCGCAAGGATCGGCGCATCATCTGAAACGTTCACGGTCTTCTGCATCAACTGAAGGCGAGTCTGGCGCGGACCTTGTTCTTGCGCCCCGCCCTGGCCTTGTGAACGATGCATGCTTCGGCCTTCAATTGCTATCTGGTTATACGAACGTCCGAGAATCGAATCGAATTCGCCGACATTGATCCGAATGCCGGGCTGGTTGGTCTGATTGGTTTGAGTCGTATTTGGATTGTTCGCGTTGTTTGGATTATTCGGATTATTTGGATCGTTATCCATGCCGTTCAGGTAAAGCTTCTTCGCCTGCCACGGCTTGCCGTATTCGGGAAAACGATTGGGATCGGCGGCAGCCCTGAATGCCTCTTGAGTGATGAGGCCGGCCACTTGATGATGGCCGTGCCCGTCTCGCGGCGTTCCCGTGAATCGAGAGATGATGATTTCCGGACGAAAGTAACGGATGACGCGCACAAAATCTCCGAGGATTTGATCATGATTCCACTTCGTGTACGTGTCATCCGCGCTTTTTGAAAAACCAAACTCGTAGTTCGGCGTAAAAAACTGCTCCGCATGATCCAGACGGCGCGCGGCCATCAGTTCTTCCGTACGAATGACTCCGAGTGTTTCAAACAACTCGCTTCCAATGAGGTTCACTCCACCTTCACCCCGGGTGGCGGACAAGTACGCCGTCCGCACACCCTGGCCCCTTGCAAGCCATGCCAGGAGCGCGCTGTTTTCATCATCGGGATGAGCGCCGGTATGAAGCACACTCGCGACGACGTCCAGACGTTTCAATGCCTGGGACAGGCCCATGGCGCCCCGGTCTTCGGCAACTTCGGCCGCCGGCATTGTCGAGGGCAGGATCGCAAGGGCGAGGGTGAGACACAGCAGCATAATCGTCATTATTCTCATAATGAAAGTCTCGTCACAGTTAACGGAATTGTACTAGTATCTCCCCGAACAGACCACGCGAAACCCATGTTCTCAACGCCGCAACTTTACTGGGTCGGACCGGACGGGCAGGAGAACTGCCTGCCACTGGAGGCCGGCGAGATCTTGATTGGAAGAAAGGGCGATGCAGACGTCGTCTTGAATAACCAGCATGTTTCGAGGCATCACGCCAAACTCGTCAAGACGGCGGACGGCTATTTTTTGCAGGACCTCGGCAGCACGCACGGCACGTTTGTAAATGAAACACGCGTCGAGCAGCACGCCCTCAGACACGGCGATAAGATCTCGCTGGGGAAAGACCGCATCGATCTCCACTACATCTTCGGTGAGGTCAAGCCGTCGAAGCCAGGGCGCCCCGACACCACGAAAATCTTCGAGCGATCGCTCATCGATCTTGGGGTTGTTCTTCCGTCTGAAGTTTCAGACCTGGAAAAGATTTCGTGCATCCTCGACTTTCAGTATCAATGGGAAACCCTCTTCACGCCTGAAGCGGCGTTTCAAAAAATTCTGGAATCGGCGCTTAAAATCAGCGGCGCGGAACGAGGATTCATTCTCGTGCGCGACAATCAGGATTTTGGCTATGCCGCCGGCATGGATGGCAAAGGCCACACCTTGTCGCAGTCGCACTTCAAAACCAGTCATACTGTTGTCAACGATGTCGTCAAGAACACTTCCGCGGTATTCATGGTGGAAGGTCTCGATAACCGATATCGAGAGCAAGCCAGTATTGTCGCGATGAATCTTCGCGCAATTGCTTGCATGCCGCTGATGGGAATACGGTCGCAGGCGGATACGCCATCGATCCTCGGCATTCTGTATCTGGACAGCACGAAAAGGATGCATTCACTGTCGGGTTTGGACGAGAAGATCCTCAATAAATTGGCCGTCGAGGCAGGAAATGTTCTGGAACGCGTGGAGATGATCAAAAGCATCGAGCAGCGAAAGAAGCTCGAGCAGGAACTCACTTTGGCGGAAGAAACTCAACGCACTCTCCTGCCACAGACATTTCCGAAGGTTCAAAACCTGAACTTGCATGCGTTTTCCAAACCCACTCGCTATGTCGGGGGCGACTTCTATGATTTCGTGGAGCTGGAAACCGGAGAGCTAGTCGGCGTTCTGGCCGATGTATCCGGCAAGGGAATTTCAGCTTCGCTGCTCAGTTCCATGCTCCTCGGTTGTTTGCAAATGCAATTGCGCGCGAACGTTCCGGTCAATGAATCTTTAAACCGGTTGAATCGCTTTCTTTGCGAAAAATCATCCTCGAGCCGGTTTGTCACCATGTTTTTGTTCACGCTCGATTCGAAAGGTTCGGGCCAGTACATTAGCGCTGGACACAATCCGACATACCTGTTTCGCACGGCGAGCGGCGATATCGAGGAGATCGTCTCGAACAATATGATCGTTGGCGCCTTTCCGTCGATCAACTACGAGGCGGCCAGCCTGCAGTTGAATAAAGGTGACGTGCTCCTGGCTTACAGCGACGGTCTCACCGAAGCCGAGAATCCTCAGGGAGAAATGCTTGGCGAAGAACGCGTTAAAGCCATTATTCGCGCAGAGGCCCCGGCGGGTTCAACGAATTTAGAGCGGAAATTGCTCGAGGGGATCCATAATTTCACCATGGGACGATCGCAAACCGACGATATTACGATCGTCATCGTCGAAAGAGTTTGACACGGTCCGGCCGACACAGTAATAGTTAATTGGTGGATAAAAAAACCGACATGAATCAGACCGTCAGCTGCGCCGCCGGGGCGCTGCTGGACACATGGTCCTCGCACAGTTGGACGGAAGGCATCCAATTGGAGACGATCGAGGATATGGAAAAGCTGGTGGTGCGGACGGAAAACAGCGTTTATGAAATCACGGTGATTTGTGGCCGCACCGGCGACATCCTCGTTCGAGGAGGCCGCTTCTTCCCGGAATTCACGGAAGCCCGCCTTGCGGGCAGCTCCCTGGGCGGCAGCTTTCTGAAGCTCCGTGGGATTTATGTCGGATTCAATCTGGAGATTCATTTCGACAAGCGTCTCATCATCACGAGCCGCGTCCGTCAAATCTCCGTGCTGCTGGCACAAGACTTGCCGCTACAGAAAAAAGGGCGCAACCCCTAAGGAGTGTGCGCCCCTTGGGAAACCGGCTATTCGTCTCTCTCCCCTCACCCCCTGTGAGAATGAGACAACGTTGAATGCCGGATCCCGGAAATCCGAACACCTGACCACCTAAGCAATAAAGCGGCCATTGCCTCTACGCAATTAATCAATAAGATAGAGAATGAGGAATTCGCGAAATTCAAAAATTTGAAGCGAATCTACATTTTTCCGAGGCGCACGTAGGTCTCAAGGTATTTGCTCGCTGATTCTTTCCAACTCCAGTCCAGACGCATCCCATTCCGCATCAGCTGCCGCCATTTTGTGCGCCAAGGCCAGAGTGCGAGCGCCCGGTTGATTGCAGCTTTGAATTGCTCCGGATCATAATCGCTGAACACAAATCCTGTTCCTTCACCCGTTGCCGGATCGTATTCGCGGATGGTATCCGCCAGACCGCCCGTCTTCCGAACCACGGGAACAGTGCCATAGCGCAGACTGTACATTTGGTTCAGGCCGCAGGGCTCGTATTTCGACGGCATCAGGAAGATGTCCGCACCCGCTTCCACAAGGTGAGCGCTTCCGTTATCGAATTCAAAGCGAATACTGGCCTTGCGTGGGTGCCTTTTAATGATGGTTCGCAAATAGGCCTCGGTTTCCTTATTGCCGCTCCCGAGTAAAACAAAATAGAGATCTTTCGCCAGCAGATCTTCCAGGATACTGACGACAAGATCGAAGCCTTTCTGGGCCTCAATTCGGGAAATCATAGCCAGCAAGGGCCAATCGCTGTGCGAGGCATCCAATTCGTATTTTTGTAAGAGCGCCTTCTTATCGGCGACTTTGTCGTCCAAAGTGGTTCTGCTGTAATTTCCGGGAATTAAAGGATCTTTTTCCGGATTCCAAAGTTCGTCGTCGATTCCATTGAGGATTCCAAGCAACCGGTGGCTTCGTTGGCGCAGAACGCCTTCCAGTCCGAACGCGAATTCGCTGCTCTCCTGAATCTCGCGAGCATAAGTTGGACTGACGGTTGTAATCAAATCGGCATACTCGATGCCCACTTTCATGAAATTGACCATTCCGTAGAACTCAAAGGAACTCAGGGGGTAAAACTCGCTGTCACTGAAACCAGCCCGAAATAGAACTTCGCGCGGAAATAGACCTTGGTACCCGATGTTGTGAATCGTAAAAATCGAACGGGTGGTTCGAAAACCCTGGTCCCCTCGATAAAACCGAAGCAGATAGGCGGGGATGAGTCCGGTCTGGTGATCGTGACAGTGGAGGATGTCCGGCGCGGGCGATCTTGTTTTGAAGAATTCCATCGTGGCGCGCTGGAAGAAAATCCACCGGTCGGCCTGATCGGGATAGTCGCGCCCGGTCGTGCTGTCCACGTAAATGCCAGGACGATCAAAGAAAAGATCGTTACCAATCAGGAAGACTTCCACAGATGAGCCCGGCAATTGACCGCGATGGACATCGTAGGAAACGCTCTTGAATCCGAGCGGGACGCGCCCGCCGTCGGGCGATGGGAAAAATTCGAAACCAAATTTTTGAGGATCGATAAGGCCGTACCGGGGGATGGCTATGGTCACGGAAACGCCGAGTTTCTCCAAGGCCAGGGGGAGCGCCCCCAGGACATCGGCTAAACCGCCCGCCTTAGCGAAAGGCGCACATTCGGCGGCGACCATCAGGACGCGAAGGTCAGGCATCACCCGTTTACAAGTTCCCGCGCGCGCTGCGTCGCCCGGACGACCGCTTTGATCAGTGTGACGCGCAGACCGCCGTCTTCCAGTTCAAGTATTCCGTCAATGGTGCATCCGGCAGGCGTCGTGACGATGTCTTTGAGCTTGGCCGGATGCTCACCGGTTTGTAAAACCATGCTGGATGCTCCCAGAACCATCTGTGCCGCCAGTTGGGTCGCGGCCTCACGCGGCAAACCGACCTTCACGCCTGCTTCGATGAATGATTCGATGATGATGTAAACGAAGGCAGGGCCGCTGGCGCTCAATCCCGTCACGGCGTCCATGTGCTTTTCGTCGAGAATGAGGGTGCGTCCAATCGCATCGAACATCTTTCTCGCTTGTGCGACATGCTCGGCTGTCGCGTGTTTGCCCGGAGCAATCGCCGTCATGCCTTTTTTTATGAAACAGGGCGTATTGGGCATGGTCCGGATCACGGGAACGGGCTTGCCGATAATCGTTTCCATAAAGCGCGCCGTGACGCTCGCCGCGACCGAGATCACGATGTGATCGGGCGTAAGAAGATCGGAAACCTGACGCAGCACCTCTTCCACCGTCTGCGGCTTCACGCACAGAAGTACCAGATGAGCTTTTCTGACCGCCTCGCCGTTTGAGAGAGTGGTCTCGATGTCGAGCTTCGTTTGAAGCTGCTCCAGCCTTTCTTTATGCGCAGCCGTCGCGATGAATTGTTTGCGGCTTACAACTTCAGCATCCAGCATGCCCGTGATCAATGCTTCACCGAGCTTGCCGGCGCCCAATACTGCGATTCGCTTGTTCTCAAACATGCGGT
>MNKP01000129.1:0-26672 GCA_001920875.1 Acidobacteria bacterium 13_1_20CM_2_55_15 | reverse complement strand
CGGTCCCCCCACGCTTCCCAGTCAAAAGGAAACATAGTATCGTAAGCCCTCGAAATGTTAATAGGACTTACTGGCAGAAATGCGGCGGGCAAAGGCGAAGTTGCTCGATACCTGCAGACGAAAAGTTTCTATTACTACTCGCTCTCCGACGTCATTCGCGACGAAATCCGCTCGCGTCGTCTTCAGCCGACGCGTGATTTGTTGATCGCCGTCGGAAACGAGTTGCGCCAGAAGTATGGCGCTAAGATTCTTGCCGAACGCGTCCTGGCAAGGATCGAAGACGACAAGCACTATGTGATCGACTCGATCCGAAATCCTGCCGAGGTCGAGGCCTTTCGCGCGGCCAAACACTTCAAGCTGATTCGAATCGAGGCTCCTCAGGAAGTCCGATTTCGGCGGATCCTGGCCAGACGGCGCGAGAGCGATCCCAAGACCTTGGAGGAATTTATCGAATTGGAAAAACGCGAAGCCGAAGGCGACGAAACTTCCCAAAATCTCGTAAAGGTCGAGCTCATGGCCGATCATGCGTTGATGAACGACGGACCGCTCGAAAGAGTCTATCCGCAAATCGACGAATTATTGCTGCGCTTGTTGAAAGAAATTCAGAGGCCGAGTTGGGACCAATACTTCATGAATATCGCGAAGGTTGTGGCATCGCGCTCGAATTGCATGAAGCGTAAGGTCGCCGCAATCATTGTCAAAGACAAGCGAGTGATTTCGACCGGCTACAACGGCACTCCTCGCGGTACCCGCAACTGTAATGAGGGTGGCTGTCCTCGATGTAACAGTCTTGCGTCTTCCGGCACAAACCTTGAAGAATGCCTCTGTTCGCACGGGGAAGAAAATGCAATCGTGCAAGCCTCATATCATGGCGTATCTCTGAAGGATGCCGTCATTTACACAACATTCGCACCCTGCCTCCAATGCGCTAAGATGATTATTAATTCGGGTATAAGCGAAGTGATCTACAACATGGATTATCCGCTGAATCAAACGGCGTTTCAGTTGTTCAGCGAAGCCGGTATTTTTGTTCGAAAGTTGAAGGTGGACCAATCATGACTATCCAATATCCCAGCGGCCGCCAATTCCTTCAGATTCCCGGGCCTACCAACGTGCCCGATCGCGTGCTGCGCGCAATAGCGCGTCCGACGATCGATCATCGTGGACCCGAGTTCAGCCGTATGATTGCCGAAGTGCTCGATGGCTTGAAGGAGATTTTCAAAACGTCGTCTCACGTGGTGATCTTTCCATCATCGGGCAGTGGAGCGTGGGAGGCGTCCCTGGTGAACACCCTGTCCGCCGGCGACAAGGTACTGATGTTCGACATCGGTCACTTTTCCGGCTTATGGGGCCAGGTCGCTTCCAAACTCGGTTTCGACGTGCATGTTGCACAGGATGATTGGCGGCGTGGAGTGGATCCACAGGTCGTGGAAGCCGAGCTTGGCAAAGATCGTGAAAACCAAATCAAAGCTGTGTGCGTCGTGCACAATGAAACTTCCACCGGGGTCACAACCCGAGTCCGCGAAATCCGTAAGGCAATGGACCGCGCCGGCCACCCGGCCTTGCTGCTCGTCGACACGATCTCGTCGCTCGGATCCATCGATTTCCGCCATGACGAATGGGGTGTGGACGTGACCATTGGTTGTTCGCAGAAAGGACTTTTATTGCCGCCCGGCCTCGGATTCAACGCCATCAGCGAGAAGGCACTGAGCGCCTCCAAATCCGCGCGATTTCCAAAGGCATACTGGGACTGGGCTCCCATCCTTTCCCAAAACGCAAATGGATTTTTCCCGTATACACCCGCCACCAATCTGCTCTACGGATTGAAAGAATCCTTGCAAATGCTGGCCGAGGAAGGATTGGGCAATGTATTTGCGCGCCACCGCCGGCATGGTGAGGCGACGCGGCGCGCGGCTGAAGCATGGGGTCTGGAGACAGTCGCCGTTGATCCGAAGGAATACAGTCATTCGGTAACCGCTCTCTATACGCCCTCCGGTCATTCGGCCGACGCCTTTCGAAAAGCGGTTCTGGATCACTTCAACATGCCGCTTGGCACCGGCCTTGGCCGCCTGCAAGACAAAATATTTCGGATCGGCCATCTTGGGGATTTCAACGACCTCATGCTGGCGGGCACCTTGAGCGGTGTCGAGATGGGACTCGATCTGGCGGGTGTACCGCATCGGAAAGGCGGCGTAGCTGCGGCGTTGGATTACTTAGCTACTACGGCGAAGGGACTGGCAACGGTTTCCCCTCTCTGAAAAACGAGTTGACAAGTCTTGGGTCTCGCCCACAGGGCTTTATTTCTGCGACGTGGCTCCCGCTTTGGGCATGTAATAACCGGTGCGGGCTCTGGGCTTAAACCTCTTATCGGCGAGGTCGATACGGATCCTTCGGAAGGTGCCGTCCATCCTTGCGTTGCTTGGACGGTAGCCGATTTGATACTGCGACCGCAGCTCATCGTGGATGTCGAGAAAACTACCGGCAAGATCCTGAAGCTTGAGGGGGAAAAACGCTTTTCCGCCGGTCTCTTCTGAGAATTTCTTCAGCGTCTTGTCGCCCCGCTCCTGTTCTTTCGAGCCAAAATAAGCCGTGGAATTCGTACTGATGGCGTAGATGGTGACATCGTTCCTTTGGGCTGCTTCCAGCGTTTCGGTCAGTGAGACGCGGCTGGAGTTGTCGTCGCCATCCGTGATGAGAATCACGATCCGGCGGCCCGATTGTCCCACGAGCTTTTGAGTTACGGACAGGTAGACAGCGTCATACAGCGAGGTGCCGCCACCTGCGCGGATCTTTCGAACGGCATCGGCGAGTTTTTCCGGGTCGTCGGTGAAATCTTGCAGAAGATCCACCCCGGAATCAAAGCTGATGATCAAGGCTCTATCCTTCGTGCGCTGCAGCGTGGAATAGAAGAATTCGATCGCGGCTTCCTGTTCGAATTTCAACTTGTCACGAATACTTCCACTGGTATCGACCAGCAGCGCGATGGTCAGCGGCAGATCGGTTTCACTACTGAAGTTCGTTATGTTTTGAGCTTTTTCGTCTTCGAAAACGCGGAAATCATCTTTGCGTAGATTTGTGACGAATTTGCCCTTCTTGTCGGCAACGGTAAAAAGGATATTAACCAGATCGACGTTTACGGAAATCGTTTGGTCGTCGGCCGCTTTGGCGGGCGCCTCTGCGGGTCTCTGTTGTGGCTGGCTTTTTTGCTGTGGCTGGCCTCTTTGAGCGGCTACAAAACTCGACATTGCCACACATAGGACAAAACCCGCAACCAGGCGTTTCATAGACCTTGGATTATAGCATTGCGCGGAATTGCTGCTCATTAAGGATCTCAATGCCTAATTTCTGCGCTTTTTCCAATTTAGAACCTGCGTCGCGTCCGGCAACCACGAAGCCGGTCTTCTTGCTGACCGACGCGGTGACCCGGCCGCCCCGCTCTTCAATGAGGGTGGTGGCTTCGTCGCGCGTCATCGTCTCGAGCGTTCCGGTCAAGACGATTGTCTTTCCCGCAAGAACGTGGGCGGCCTTGGGCTCTTCGACGATATCCGCCGCCATTGGCAGGCCTGCCCTGCGCAATCTTTCAATCAAGGCCCGGTTCTCCCGTTGGCGGAAAAACTGATAGATGCTTTCGGCAAGCTTCGGTCCGACTTCATATACCCGCTCCAGCTCTTCCTGCGACGCCTGTTCAAGTCGTTCAATCGACCCAAAATGTCTGGCGAGAATCTGCGCGGTTCGTTCACCGACGTGGCGAATCCCGATACCAAAAAGCAAGCGCCAGAACTCGAGGGACCGGCTTGCCTCGATTTCCCGAATCAAATTTTCGGCGGATTTCGGTCCCATGCGCTCCAGCTCTTCAAGCTGGGCCTGGGTCAGATGATACAAATCCGAGACGTCATGGACGAGGTCCCTGGCGACAAGCTGATCGACCAGCCGCTCACCCAGCCCGTCGATTTTCATCGCTCGGCGGCTGGCCCAATGAAGCAGGGATTCCTTCAGCTTTGCCGGACACGTCTGCGATAGACATCGGCGCACGGCTTCGCCTTCTTCGCGATAGACTTTGCTTCCGCAGACCGGACAGCGTGACGGCATCTCGAAGGGGACGCGGTCCGGCGGCCTCTCGACGACGCTGACGACCTTCGGTATCACATCGCCGCCGCGCTCGAGCAACACGCGATCGTTGATTTGCAAGCCCAGCCTGCCGATTTCATCTTCGTTGTGAAGGGTGGCGTTCCGGATCGTGGTTCCGCCCAGCTGTACGGGCTCCAGCTCGGCTACCGGCGTGAGCGCGCCCGTGCGGCCGACTTGTATGCGGATATTCAAGAGCCGCGTTGTGGCTTGCCGAGCGGGAAATTTCACCGCGATGGCCCATCGTGGCGATTTTGAAGTGCTCCCGAGCTTCGCCTGCAAATCGATCGAATTCACCTTGGCGACAACGCCGTCGATCTCATAGTCGAGATCATCGCGATGCGCTTCCCAGTGCCGGTAAAAATCGATGACTTCCTGAAGCGAATGGCCTAGCTTCCGATGCGGATTTACTTTCAAGCCGAGGCTCGTAATCCATTTCAGATTTTCCGACTGCAGGTGTTGGGTCGGGTGAATCCAATAACCGTAAAAATCCAACGGCCGCCGGGCGACGATATTCGGATCCAATTGACGCAGCGAGCCGGCAGCCGCGTTGCGAGGATTCGCAAAGCGCGGCTCACCCGCTTGCTCTCGTTGTTCGTTGAGCTGCCGAAATGCCTTCAGGCTGAGAAAGACCTCACCGCGAATTTCAACTGAAACTTCCTGGTGCAAGCGGAGCGGTATAGACCGGATCGTCCGCACATTTCCGGTAACGACTTCGCCGGTTCTGCCGTCTCCGCGGGTGACACCTTTGCTCAGCACGCCGTTTTCGTAAATGAGCGCGACACTGAGCCCGTCGATCTTGAGCTCCGTCTGGTAATCGACCGACTCGGTTCCCGCAAGCTGAGTGACCCGGCGATGCCAATCGCGCAACTCCTCCTCCGAATAGGCGTTCTCCAGACTCAGCATTGGGCGCTCGAACCTATGAGACGGAAATGCCTTGGCCGGTTCGCCACCGACGCGCTGAGTCGGCGAATCCGGAGTCACGAGTTCGGGATGCTCTTGCTCGAGCTTCTGAAGCTCACGCATGAGTTGGTCGAATTCGTAGTCGGAAATCGTGGGCTGGTCTAAAACGTAATATCGGTGTTCGTGCTCGCGGATTTGATTTCTAAGATCCTCGATTCGATCCGCTATGGGTGGACCGGTTAGATTCCTGCGGGGCATGTTCAGCGTTACACCCTATTTCTTCAAACTCTCCTCTCGAATAGCCCGAAACTCCGTACCGGGTTTCCACTCGGGCCATCTGTCGCTATTCACAACCATTAAGGCGACCTGAACGAGAGCGCCGGCATCGAGAGCCGCGGCTTTCATGTCCCAACTCGGATCGAACTTATCGGAAGGTTTGTGGTAGCGCTTTGCCGTGTATTCCTTGTAGTCCTCAGACGTGACACTCTTGGTGTATAACGCAGGTACACCTTTCTTCGCGAAACTGAATTGATCCGAGCGGAAATAATGACCGGCTTCCGGCGCTTGATCGGGCACGACGGTCCGTTGCTGCTGTGCGGCAACCTCTTTGAGAATATCTTCCAGCGTCGTGTAACCGTACCCAACGACTTCGATGTGATTATCGGTTCTGCCGTAAACGTTCGCTCCATCGATGTTGATGTTCGCCAGCGTTTTGTTCAGCGGGAAAATCGGATTATCGGCGTAGTAGTCTGAACCGAGCAATCCTTGCTCTTCCCCCGTCACCGCCATGAAGACCAGCGAACGCTTAGGCCTGGGTTGAAGCTTCGCGGCAGCCCTAGCGATTTCCATCATCGATGCGACGCCCGAGGCGTTATCGACCGCGCCGTGATAGATGTTCTCGCCATTCTGCTCTTCGCCAATGCCAAGGTGATCCCAATGTGCGGTAAAGATCACATATTCGCCGGGCTTCTCGGACCCTTCGAGGACACCAATCACATTTTTCGAATCCACCCTGCGCATCTCATTGTTTATGTCAACGGAAGCTGTGAGACCGAGCGGAACCGGTTTGAAATCCTGCCCGAGCGCCTTCTTCTTCATGTCTTCGAAATCGAGGCCCGCGGATTTGAATATTGCCGATGCCACGTTGCGCGTGATCCAGCCTTGAATGGGAACCGTCGATGCGCCCTTGTCCGGCCTCACAATGTCGAACTGCTCTCCGGACCAGGAGCCGCGCACGACTTCCCATGGGTAGCTGGCAAACTCGGTCTCGTGGATAATGAGTGCGCCTGCTGCGCCCTGTCGCGCCGCTTCCTCCAATTTATAGGTCCAGCGGCCGTAATACGTCATTGCTTTGCCGCCGAATTTCGTCTGATCCGCGAGCTGAGGATCGTTGATCAGCACAACGATAATCTTGCCCTTCACATCGGTTTTGAAATCGTTCCATTCGTATTCGGGCGCCACCACACCATAGCCGCAGAACACCAATTCCGCGTTAGCAGAGACGTGATCCTTTTCTTGTTTCGACCAGGCGACAAAATCGTCACCGTATTTCAACGTTGTCTTTCCACGTTTGCCCGTAAGTTCCAGCCGCGGCGCCGTTGAAGTCAGGCCCACCATCGGCACGGGTTGGAGCTGGGTTTCGAGACCGATGGACTTAAAAAAATCGCTGATGTAAGTCGTGGCCAACTCCTCGCCTTTGCCACCGGGTGCCCGGCCCTGCATTTCGTCGGAGGCGAGCTTTTGAATGTGCGTTTTGATGGAATCGCCATCGATGGAGATCGTCGGGCGAGGCCCGCTGCACGCGGGCGCCAGCAGCAACAGTGCAAATATTACTCGAGCGCGCATTTTGGCAGATTAGCGTGCGGTGAGAAGCGAAGTCAATTTGACGGGGGTGAGATAGACTGTAGGGGCGGTCTATGACCGCCCCAGATCCATCGCTTTTGACATCCCCGGCGGTCATAGACCGCCGCTACAGCCGCAAAGATGAAACAGGCTTTCATGCTGGTCGCACTCGCGTTGCTCGTTGCGGGCAGGCTCGCCGCCCAGCAAGACTTTGCTCCGGAAGAAGCAACCATAAGCGCTACACACGCGGCTTTTGCGGCGGGCAAGACGACGTGTGTCGAACTCGTGCGAGCATATTTAAATCGCATTGAGGCGTATGACCACCGGGGAGCCGCGCTAAATGCCATCATCACCATCAATCCCAAAGCGCTGGAAACAGCCGCGGAAATGGATCGGCTCGCCGCGGCGGACAAACTCAGGTCACCGCTTCACTGCATTCCGGTGATCTTGAAAGACAACTATGACACGGCGGATATGCCGACTACCGGCGGTTCGCTGACGCTGGCAGAATCTGTCCCGCTGCGGGATGCTTTTGTCGTTAAAAAATTGCGAGAAGCAGGCGCGCTAATACTTGCAAAAGCGAACCTGATGGAGCTGGCGCGAGGCGGTACGACCGTCAGTTCTCTCGGCGGGCAAACTCGGAATCCATACGATCTCAGCCGCACGCCCGGTGGCTCCAGCGGCGGGACCGGGGCTGCAATTGCCGCCAGTTTTGCCATCGCGGGTACGGGCAGCGACACTGGGCAATCGGTTCGATCTCCGGCCTCCGCTCAGAGTCTGGTCGGATTGCGTCCAACACGCGGCCTCATCAGCCGGAGCGGAATCATCCCGCTCAGCACGACGCAAGATGAGGCAGGTCCGATCACCCGGACGGTTGAGGACACCGCGCGCATGCTGGACATCATGGCCGGCTATGATGCTGACGATCCGATCACCGCTTTTAGCGTCCAAAAAATTCCCAAAACCTATACCGCATTTCTGGATCGAGACGGTTTGAAAGGCGCCCGAATCGGCGTCCTCATGGATTTCTTTGGCTCCGAAACCGTGCATCAGCAGGTCAATGCGGTCACTGAAACCGCGATCCGGGCGATGACCGAAGCCGGTGCCACGATGATCCGCATCAAGATTCCAAACCTCGAGGACCTCACTCGAGACATTCAGGTTCCCCATTACGAAAGTAAGATCGCTTTCAACAATTACCTGGCGAGATTGGGGGCCCGGGCTCCGGTCAAAAGCCTGGGGGAGTTCATCGCACGCGGCGAATTTCATCGTTTGCTCAGGCAGGAACTTGAAGCCGACCAACAGGTCGTCGACGGGCTGAACGATTCGGAATACAAGAATCGTCTGCTCCGGCGAAACATTCTGCGCCAGGCGGTAATGACTGTGATGGCGGAGAACAAACTGGACGCAATTCTTTACCCGCATCAGCGGCGGCTCGTGGTTCCGATCGGCGAAGATCAAGTGGATCGCAATGGAGTCTTATCGAACGGCACCGGTTTTCCCGCGATTGCGTTCCCCGGTGGCTTCTCCGCGCCCACCAATTCTGCGCCTGCAGGTGTTCCCGTAGGCATCGAATTGTTGGGACCGGACTGGAGTGAGCCAGTGCTCATCAAGCTCGCGTACGCTTTCGAACAGGCCGCGAAGATCCGGCGGCCTCCGCCGAGCACACCGCCGCTTCCTCGTTGATATTCCCCTCCTCGCAGAGGAGGGGAATACTTACGACGCAATTGAAGGCGACTGCTCCGGCTTGCGCATGGACTGCTCGATCCGCTTCAAGAATGCGACGCGTGCGGCTTCCAAAATTTCCACTTCGTCGCTTTCTATGATCTTTACCTTGTTTTTCCTGGCCCAATAGCGAAGATTGGCGACGTCGGGACTGTTCCGAAAATCCGGGCCGAAGCTGCAGCACCAACGGACAAAATCTTTCGCATGGGAAATGGTTGGAGGTGGCGGCGCATCAAAGAGGGTCGGTGTATCCTGAGAGAGTTCACGCATAAAACTGTAGTGTCGGTAGGACTGAGGACAGGTGAGGTCCATGACTGTCGAGGAGCTCGGGAAAAAGGCCATTCTGATACTGGGATTCGGTACGGAAGGGCAAGCCACGTACGAATACTTGCGAAAGAAGTGGCCGGATAAACTCTTGTCGATCGCCGATCGCCAAACGGCCGGCGAGTTTTCAGAAGACATTGCTTACCGGATACAAAGTGATCCCGCCGTCATGCTGAATCTCGGACCACGCTACCTCGATTCTCTGGATCCCTATCAGTGCGAAGTCATCATTAAGACGCCGGGAATCCCAGCGACGATTGCCCCGATCGTCAGAGCTCGTAAGACAGGCTGCATTCTCACGTCTCATTCGCAGATCTTTTTAAGCAATTATCCTAAGGACAAAATCATCGGTGTCACCGGCACAAAGGGCAAAAGCACGACGGCATCGCTCATTCATCACATCACGAAACACGGAGGAATCCCCGTAGAACTGGCCGGCAATATCGGCAGACCGCCGTTGACGTTGATCGACACGGTGGCGCACGGCACTTTTTTTGTTTATGAATTCTCGAGCCACCAACTCGCCGAGGCCGAAAGCAGTCCGCATATCGCCGTTCTCTTGAATATCGTTCCCGAGCATTTGGATTACTACGCCGGCTTCGAGGAATACGTCAGTGCGAAGGAAAACATCACGCGATTCCAAACCGGTGACGATTTCCTGATATTCAATGCCGACTTTTCTGTTCCGGCAGCCATCGCGAACCGCACCAAGGCTCAGTTGATGCCGTTCAGCGTCCGGTCTACGCCGGGTCCGGGGTGCTACCTCCTGAGCGAAACCATTGTTCGATCGAGCGCCAGCGGCGTGGAAGACATTATGAAGGCCACCGAGATCCCGCTGCCAGGCCGGTTCAACGTACAAAACGTGCTGGCCGCCGTCGCCGCGGCGTCTCTTTTGGGCGTGCCGTCCCCGGTCATCCGAGAAGCGGTTCGGACGTTTCAGGCGCTGCCGCATCGGCTGGAACCTGCCGGAATCTACAACGGAATTACCTTTTATGACGATTCCATAGCCACGGTGCCCGATGCAACTCTGGCGGCATTGGAGGCTCTTGGCCATCTCGTTCAGACGCTTATATTGGGTGGACATGAAAGAAATCTCGACTTCAGCGAATTCGGTTCACGGATTCCGCCGAATATCAAAACCGTGATCCTTTTTCCTCCGACCGGCAACCGCATCTGGAAAGCCATCGAAACACATTCCAAAAATCCGATACTTCCCGAACCATTTTTCGTATCCGATATGGAGCAAGCGGTAAAGATCGCTTATCAGCGAACCGGCCAGGGCGGGATATGTTTGCTGTCTCCAGCGTCGCCGAGTTTCGGCATCTTCAAGGACTATCGAGACCGCGGCGATTCCTTTAAGGCTTTTGTGAGAAAGCTCTCCAATTCTTCGTGATACATTTCCGGCTAGCCAATTCGGAGGTGACCATTGAAGAAGACGCTCGCTTTGATTGCGATAGTAGCGGGATGTTCGATCTCACTGCCCGCGCAATGGCCGAAGTATCTCGAATCCGGTGCGCCGCGCGATGCTCAGGGCCGTGTCCTCATGGACGGCCCCACACCACACACCGCTGACGGCCGACCCGACCTCACGGGAGACTGGATGCGAGCGGATCGCGACCCGCCGCCGCCCCAGCTTGCTGGTCTGACGAATCGTGGAGCAGCGGGCGTGGCGGTCGAGCGGCAGACTTCTCCGTTTCCTCCCGATCCGAAATCGCCCCCGCTCCCTACGTTTTGGGACATCGGTGCCAATCTTCCCGGTGGACTGCCGTTGACGGCGTGGGCCGCGGAACTGAAAAAGAATCGTATGGGGACAAGCAGCAAGGACAATCCCGACGCGAATTGCCTGCCTATGGGCATCACGCAGTTCCACATGCAACCACAGCCGCGGAAGATCATCCAGACGCCGGCGTTGATTGCCATCCTGTACGAAGCCAATTACGGACTCCGCTACATCTACACGGACGGCCGGAGCCTTCCCCCACAAGGGGAACCGACACCGTGGTGGTACGGCTACTCGGCCGGACGATGGGAAGGTGACACGCTGGTCGTGGAGACCAACAATTTGCGCGGCGCAGAATCCGGGCCATATGATGGCTGGCTGGACGTGAACGGCAGTCCCTACAGCAACGAAGCGCGATTCATCGAGCGATTCCGCCGTCCGATATTTGGGAAACTCGAGATCGATGTCACCGTAGACGACCCCAAGTCCTATACAAAGCCATTTACCGTGCGGATCAATCAGCGACTCCAGGCCGACGAAGAGCCGATGGAGTTTATCTGCAACGAGAACCAGCAGTTCCGCCGGCGCATAAAGGTCGACTAGGCTGTCTTGTTTCCACACGCCTGCAAATTACCAAATCTCGGAGATATTGAAGACAAAACCCGGCAAGACCGGCTCGCCGCTCAGGGTTGATGGATTTTCCAGCGTCTGGAGAGATGCGCCACGGCGATAGACGTAAACGGTGCTGTGATTGGGGTCGATCAGCCATCCGAGCAGTGCCCCATTCGCCATGTACTCCTCCATCTTTTCCTTTTGCTCGGCCAGCCTGTCGCTGGGAGACATCAGTTCCACGACGAATTCCGGGCAAAGCGGGGCGCCCTTTTCCTTTGCCTCAGCCGGTAGTGCATCCCAACGTTCCCGCTTCAACCAAGCCGCGTCGGGCCCGCGGTTGGCGCCGTTGGGGAGGATGAACCAGCAGGCAGAGTCGAATGTGATCCCAGTGCCATCCTTTCTTGCCCAGATTGTGAGTTCGGTTGTGATGATCGCGTTGCGTCTGCTCGTGTTCGCGCCCGGCAGCGGCATGATGACCAGCTCCTTCCGGGCGGTGAGTTCGAACCGCAAGTCGCGATTGTCGCTACAAAGTTGGAGAAATTGATCCGAGGTCAAGCCGAGATTTTCGACGTTGAGAATCAACGAACCCGTCATAACTTGTTGTTCAAGAAGAGGTGTTCGCGCCATGCCATTCCCCCTGCCCGCCATTGTATCGCACGCGACGAACCACCGTTGGTAAACGCGCACTGTAGGGTGCGCCCGGCGATACGGATGACTTCAAAATGTTCACCAAGCTTGAACTCATGAATCCGATGACGAGTTATCTTACTAGGCACTATGTCAAATGCGCAGATCGAATCCAGCCGAGCTGCGGCAAGCGAGGCGGTCCAGCGGAAGGAAATTACGAAAGCCGTGGCGGTCGGCGCGATTGGAAACGTTCTGGAATGGTTTGACTTTGGCGTTTACGGATACTTCGCTCCGTTCATCGGAAAACTGTTCTTCCCTCGCAGCGAACCGCTGGCTTCGATGTTTGCGGCATTTGCTGTGTTGGCCGTGGGAGCAGTTTCCCGGCCCCTGGGGGCGGTCGTATTCGGATGGATCGGCGATCGAGCAGGGCGGCGAACCTCGCTGACAGCTACTGTTTGGTTGATGGCCGGCTCTACCTTCCTGATTGGTACTCTCCCCACCTACAGCCAAATCGGTGTGCTGGCGCCCACTCTGCTGGTTGTCGCACGGCTGTTGCAAGGACTGTCTTCCGGCGGGGAGTGGGGCGGTTCCGCCGCCTACATGGTCGAATATGCCCCTCTGAACCGCAGGGGATTCATCGGCAGCTTCCAGCAGGTCAGCACAGGCGCCGGTTTTTTCTTCGGCTCGCTCTTCGGCTTGATCGTAACTTCCACCATGTCGGAACAGACGATTTTCGGCTGGGCGTGGCGGCTCCCGTTCCTTTCCGGAATTCTCCTGGGTGTTGTCGGCGTCTATATGCGGCTGCGACTCCACGACACGCCGGAATTCCAGGCGCTCAAACAACGCGGCGGGCGATCGACGTCGCCTTTGATGGAGTCCCTCCGAACTCAATGGACGGGAATTACTGTCGCCTTCGGCTACAACGTCATCCAGTCGGTGGGCTATTACACCATGCTGACCTTCATGCCCTCTTTCACATCTGAGGTGCTGAAGCTTCCGCCTGCCCACGCCTATTTGTCCAACTCGATACAGCTCCTGGTTTTCGTGTTGCTTCTGCCGGCGATGGGAGCGCTTTCTGATCGCATCGGAAGGAGGCCGATGCTCCTGGCGGCCCCTTTGATCTTGATTTTGGCGACATATCCGCTATTCCTACTCATTATTCAGGGGAGCTTGCGCACCATTCTTTCTTGCCAGCTGGTATTCGGGGTCCTACTGGCGGCTTACTGCGGGCCCGCTGTGGCGGCAACGGTCGAACTTTTCCCGACCAAGCTCCGCTACACTTCCGTTTCGATCGGTTTCAACCTGGCCGTGGCGCTCATTGGCATGACCTCTCCAATGATTTCTACACACCTCATTTCAGGGCTAGGGACGGCCGCCGCCCCGGCATACGTCATTATCGGCGCGTCGGCAATCAGTCTGGCGAGCGTGGTGTTCGGTTGCAAGGAAACCGCTTTCGAACCGCTCAAGCCATAAAGCTCAATGAAAATTTTGCTTAGACGCCCCGCCCTTCCGGCAGGTCTTTGAACTCGATATGGCTGGACCTCAAACCTGACGAAGCACCGAGAATGGCGCGGTAGTGGCTGAGTAACCGCAAGAAGGGGTAGTACAGAAAGATATTCGGCCCTGGAATCGGCGCCAGAAAGGGAGTGAATACGATGACGACACCGGTGATAAGAAAATCTATCAAAAACCAAAACACGTGTTTCCGCCGATGGCGGCGGAGCACACGATAGAATTCCGCCGGAACTTTCGTGTGGACGATGAACTCGTCCGTGACTGCCATCGCTTTCAGGACGCGCTCCTCCGGATCGATTTTGTCTTCGAGCCTCACGTAGTAATCGTGAATCGACCGGATGCCTCGGCCGATCCATGCCGCCAACCGATTCTGTCTGCTCGTGAGCCACTCGATACCATGCCGTACCCGGTCCGACGATTCGGCAGTGCCAAGCGTCTCGGGTGGAACGAAGAGGCCGGTACGCCTGTTTTGCCGCGGAATGACGTACAGCTCAAGCTTCATGTTCAAAACGCGCGAGGTTCCTGTTGAGTGCAACAGTGGATAGTGCCGAGACCGTGGACCATGGACGTGGCGTGGACACCCACGACCCGGCGCGTTGGGAAACATTGCCGGATGATGTCGAGCGCGCGCTGGTCATTGCGGTGGTCAAAAACCGGCACGACAACGGTGTCGTTGCCGATGTAAAAATTCGCGTAGCTGGCAGGTAGTCTCGCGTCAGGACCGCCGACATACCCGGGCATGGGAAGCGGAATGACATTAATGTTGAAGGTTTTTAGGCGTTCGCAATTCTCTTTCAGAATTTCGTAGTTTTCGTCTGATGGATCTTCCTCAATGGCGCAAATGACGGTCTCTTCGTTGACGAAACGCGCGATGTCATCAACGTGCCCGTCGGTGTCATCGCCGGCGATGCCGTCTTTCAGCCAGAGAACTTCTCGGACGTTGAGATATTCCTTCAGGTAATCATCGATCTCGCTGCGGCTGAGATGCGGGTTCCGATTTGTGTTCAGCAGGCACTTTTCCGTCGTTAACACAGCGCCCGCTCCATTGACTTCGATCGATCCGCCTTCGACAACAATGCCCGGCTCGAACATCGGCAAATGAACCGTTCGATTCATTTGATGGGGAATTCGGTTATCGCCGAGAAGATCATCGTACTTATTGCCCCAAGCATTGAAGATCCATTTCACCATCGCAAGCTCCCGCGATTCCCTGTTCGTGACGAATGTCGGACCGTAGTCGCGGATCCAGGAATCCTCCGTGGCCATTCGCAGGAATACAATCTGCTTTAGCGCAATGTCTGCTCGGCTGAGCAGACCGTGAATCCTTGCTTCGCTATCGGAATTTTTCACCAGGAGCTTGATCTTCTGACCGGTGTGCAGCGCCCGGATGATCTCGATGTAACTTCCTTCAACGTCGGCGAGCATCCTGCCCGGCCAGGTGAGCTCGTTGTGGGGCCATGCGAGCCAGACTGCTTCCTGCGGTTCCCATTCGGCCGGCATGCGGTAGCCGAGGGTTTTCGGCGTGGGTTGCTTCATCGGATCAAGTCTGCATAGCTTTGCGGACGCCGATTGTGGAGAAACCGCCAACCCTCTTGCGATTCACGTATGCGCTCGAGATCGATAACTCCAACGAGGACTTCCTCTTTCGAATGCGATGCGCGAGCGACCACTTCGCCAAACGGATCGGCAATGAATGAGCCCCCCCAAAAGCGAAGATCGCCCTCGCGGCCAACGCGATTGACGGCAGCTACAAAGACGCCATTCAAGGAGGCATGAGCGCGCATTGCGTCTTCCCAACGCCGCGCCGAGAACGGCTCATCGCGCTTCAGCGCTTTGAACCAGCCGATCGCCGTCGGATAAAAGATGATCTGCGCCCCTTGAATGGTGTTTACGCGCGCTGCTTCCGGATACCATTGGTCGTAACAAATCAGCGGAGCGATAACGGCTTTGCCCGTATCTACCTGCACGTATCCGAGATTGCCGGGTGAGAAGTAATACTGCTCGTAGTAATTCGGATCGTGTGGAATGTGCATCTTTCGGTACTTGCCGGCGAGCCTGCCGCGAGGATCGTACATCAACGACGTGTTGTAGAACTTGCCGTCTCCGGCGCTCTCGAAAATGGATCCGCCGATCAGAAAGACCCTATTGGCCGACGCGCACTCGGCGAGGAACTTCGAGAGGCGGCCCGGCACGCATTCGGCGAACTCAAAGAACCGCTTGGCCTTCGCCTGCGCAAAGTAGCGATGGGCGAACAATTCCGGAAGGCAAACCAGTTCGGCGCCTCGCCGCGCCGCTTGCTTGATGAGGCGCGACGCGTTTTCGAGATTTTCCGGGACGTTCTCGGAAACTTTGTTTTGAATGAGACCAATCTTGAGCATTGAAACGTGCGGAATGCAGGCTCCCCGCCTCTCAGGGTACCAACACGATCTTGCCGTAGGCGCCGGGTTCCATAACAAGCTGATGAGAACGCGGCGCGTCCGCCAGAGGAAGTTCTTGACGGATCACGGGCCGGAGCGTTCCATTTTCAAGACCTGCCACAATTGCCGAATGAATCTCGGCAAGTTCGGCATCCGTGGCGGCCCAGAGGATCAATCCGAGTATCCCAGCTTCGCGGGCCATCGCGTCGCGCGGGTTTATTTCGATGGTGCCTCGGTTGCCGATCACCACAACCCGTCCTCCCTGAGCGAGCATACCGAGATCTTTCGCCAGATTGACATTAGCCAGCATTTCCGCGATGAGATTGACGCCGCTTCCTCCGGTGATGCTCATGATCTGCTTTTCGTAGTCCACCATTCGGTGATCCACGACATCATGAGCGCCTTGCGCCGAAACCAGCGCGCGGCCTTTGTCGCTCCCCGCCGTACCGATGATCGTCATTCCCAAGGCGCGCGCAAATTGCACGCAGGCAATCCCGACACCGCCGCTCGCCCCATGAACAAGCAACACTTCACCGGGCCTGGCGGCCCCGCGCTGGAACAGCGCGCGATACGCAGTGCTGTAAGGCACACCCAATGCTGCTCCCTGGGCAAAGGAAATTTTGGCGGGAAGCCGGTGCACGCGGGATTCTTCGCACAGCGCCAGCTCTGCGCATGCGCCTGTGATCGTGGCATTCGTGTAGACGTGGTCACCCGGCTTGAACTGCTTTACACCGGGTCCGGCGGCTTCGACGATACCGGCCGCATCCATGCCCGGCGTGTAGGGCAGGTTCGGCTTTCTTGCGTAGGCGCCTGAGCGGATATACGTGTCAACGGGATTCACACCGGCGGCTTTCACTCGGATAAGCACCTGTCCGGAGTCCGGCTTGGGATCCGCGACGTTCTGAAGCTTCAGAACGTCCGGTCCGCCAAAATCACTTACACGAATCGCTTTCATCTGCTCCTCCTTCTCGGCTGAAGGAGTATTCTAAAACACAAATGGCGGCGAGGATTTCACGAAAGATCAGTTTGGCCGCGGCGTTGGGCGCCGTCGTTTTCGTTACGGCGGTCTTCCAAGAGATTGCGGTTATCAATGCGACCACGGTTGGGTTCGCCTATCTGATAACGATTCTCCTGATCGCCGCATCGTGGGGATTTGCGGAATCGGTTGTTGCCTCGATTGTCGCGACGATTTGTTTCAGCTACTTTTTCCTTCCTCCCGTCGGCACTTGGGCAATAGCCGATCCGGAGAACTGGATCGCTTTATTCGCATTTCTCATCAGCTCGCTCATCGCCGGCCAGCTTTCGAATCGGGCCAGGCGGCGCACCGCGGAAGCAAGTACACGCCGCATCGAGATGGAGCGGCTTTATGCGCTTAGCCGCTCCATCATGCTGATGAATGGAGAGCAGCCGATTGGCGGCCAGATTGCCGATGAACTGGCGCGGATTTGCGAAATCCCCACCGTCGCGATTTACGACCGCGCCGGTGACATTGTGTATCGCTCAGGCTCGGACGGCATTCCGGAACTGGAATCCCGGCTAAAGAAAGCCGCAATGAATGCCCCGCCGCCGAAAGATGCGCAGACCGGCACCCTTTTTGCGCCCATCAGCCTCGCCGGGCAAGTCTCCGGCAGCGTCGCCATCCGAGGCGGAGAATTATCGGAGACCGCTTTGCAGGCGCTGCTGAATCTGGTAGCAATTGCCTTGGATAATGCACACAGCCGGGAGATTGCGACGCGGGCGCAAGCAGCGCGGCAAAGCCAGGAATTCAAGTCGACGTTGCTGGACGGGCTTGCGCATGAATTCAAGACACCTCTGACGTCGATAAGGGCGGCAACGACGGCATTGCTCGCCTCCAACGTATCCGACGCAGCGCAACAGCACGAGTTGATCACAATCGTCGACCAGGAAGCCGAGCGGCTGAACCGTCTTGTCAACGAGGCCACTCATGTCGCTCGAATCGAGGCAGGTCAGATTCAGGTCAACCGGCAGTGGCACTCCGTTGCAAGTCTCATTCACGATGTTCTGGAACAGACGGAGTCCCAGCGCGATGGCCGCAGTTTGAACGTTTCGATTCCTCCCGGTCTTCCGCCTGCTTTCATCGACGCTGATCTGATTCAGCTCGCTCTCCGGCAACTCGTCGACAATGCGCTGAAGTATTCGCCGCGAGCATCTGCCATCCGGATCTCGTCACGATTGTCTGGTGAAAACTTCGTCATTTCGGTATTCAACCAGGGAGAGCCGCTTTCGGAATCCGAGCGCGTCCGCGTTTTCGACAGGTTCTATCGGGGCCAAAACGTGCGGCAACAGGTTGCAGGAACGGGTATGGGATTGCCGGTGGCGCGCGATATTCTTCTCGCTCATGGCGGTGACATTTCTCTTCACAGCAGCAATGAGCGCGGCACTGAATTTGTAATGACGATTCCAGCGGCTGGCCAGCCTTTAGCTAAGGCTGGCCGCCGGAAGCCGTAACGTATGAGTTCAGCCAGAATTTTAGTTGTTGATGACGATCCGCAAATTCGCCGGGTTTTGCGTACGGCTTTGATCGCACAGGGCTATGAGGTTGCCGATGCGCGAAACGGCGAGGAAGCCGTCGAGAAACTGCACGATGAAAAACCGGATCTCGTGATCCTCGACATGAATATGCCGCGCATGAATGGGCTGGAAACGTGCCGCTCGATTCGCACAACGTCGGAAGTCCCCATCATTATGCTTACGGTCCGCGATGCCGAGTCCGACAAGGTCGGAGCACTCGATGCCGGCGCCGACGATTACATGACCAAGCCTTTTAGTTCTCCCGAGTTGCTGGCGCGGATCCGTGCCGCGCTCCGGCGATCGCCTCAGCTCGCCGGGGAAATGCAAATTGTCCGGTTCGACGACGTCGAGATCAATTTCAATTTACGGCGAGTGGTTGTGGGAAATCGCGAGACCAGGCTGACGCCGAAAGAATTCGAACTTCTCCAGTACTTTCTGGCGCACCCAAACGTTCCGATTTCACACACGAAGCTGCTGCAGTCGGTTTGGGGGCCGGACTATGGCGATGAGGTGGAGTATTTACGGGTGTTCGTCAATCAACTGCGCAAGAAGATCGAAAAGAACCCTTCCAGTCCAAAATATCTCATCACCGAGCCCTGGGTAGGTTATCGTCTCCATTTGCCCGCGTGAAGACCGGCTCTTTCCGGTGTTCGATTTCCACCAAAATGTCTCTGACGATCTCGTCACGCTTCTCCGAATCGAGTTCCTGTTGCATCCTGCGCAGCGCAACGCTGACGACATCCCGGTGATGCAGCTTCGAACCGGCATATTTGTCGCTCAATTCGAGCCACAAATCGTGCACGCGACCAATATCTTCCGGCCACAAGCGCGGCGGGTGCGGCCCAAGATTGACGAAGGTGGAGGGCCGGTCGGGTGTAATGATTTCAAGCGAAAATGGATGCCGCGGCTCCGGAAGTCTTTCCCAGGCGTGTCCAATGCGCCGCGCCAGTTCGTCGGAATCCATCCGCGCCGAGACTCCAGTCACCAGGCGCGAGGCTTGAAGCCTTGCAGCGGTTTGGACCATGGCGTCGAATGGATTGACGGCGGGAACGACCAGCAGATCGACGGTCTTGCCCTCTTTTTCCGCCATTGCGACCACGCGCGTGAATAGCTCTCTTTCGTCATCGGTGAAAAGTTGATTTTCGCCGAGGTCGTACTCCCCCGCACCTGTGGAAACTGCGCGCACGGTCATGACGACAATGTCGTGGCGCCGAAGATTCGTTTTCTGCAGAACACTCTTGAGGTGCTCCATCCGGTTGTAATTACGCACCGCGACGAGAATGCATGCCGGCCGGGCATGAATAGCGCCGCTGCCCGCCGTGATCTCCGGACGTACGTCGAGGTTGAACTGCTCGAGTCCCTGTTTGGTTTCTCTTCGCGTCCTCGCGTTCAGGCGGCTGGAGATCGTGAATGTCGCGAATAGAAGCAACGTAAATCCCACACCCGAAATCGTCGCGATTTGTTTCGAAAACAAATTGGCCAGCGCCACCAGGAAAAGAGTAAACGTGGTCAGGAACAGTCCGATGGGAATTTCGCGATCTCCCATCATGATATTGAGCGGCGTTTTGTATTCCTGATCATGGCGCCGGAATCGCAGTACAAGAACGCCGAGCGCCTTCATGAAGAAACTCCAGACGACGCCAAAGGCGTACGCTTCGCCGAGCAGTTTGACATTCCCGCGGCTGGCTACGATCGTGGCGATTTGCATTATGGCAATGGCATTGATCAACCGGTAGGAGGTTCCAAATTTCCGCTGCGGCCGCCGGAACCAGGCGGCCAGCACTCCGTCCTCCGCCAACCGGTTCAAAACGCCGTTGGCGCCGATGATCGATGTGTTGACGGCGCCGGAAAGAATCAGGATTCCAACCACGACCACAAAGATATGAAACGCAAGCCGGACCAGCGGCGGACCTGAGAGATGCATTGCCAGGCCGCCTAACAAATTGTCGACGTATTCGGGCCGGATGGAGTCGGGAATGATCATCCCCGCCATCAGAGTGATCACACCTGTGCCGACCAGAGCAAAGCCGCAAACAATGTTTGCCGTGATTTTCAGATTGTGCAACTTCGGCGCGGCAATCTCGCGATAGACCTGGGCAAGCGTCTCAAAGCCACTCATGGCCAGCAGCGAATGTCCAAACGCAACAACTATCGCTACAGCAGAAAACTGAATCCATTGCGTGTCTCGCAGCCATCCAAGATCGTGCTCTCCAAACCGGAGGTTCGAGGGCAGCGGCGCCGGCGGGATCTGTGCCGGCCCTCTCCTCATTAGGGTCAAGGCGCACCATATGAAAAACACGACGACCATGACGGTTGTGACTTGCATGATGCGAAGCGCCTTTGTACTGGATTCGTGAATGCCCTTGATATTGCTCCACCAGAAATACGCAGTGACCAGAAGTCCGAATGCCGCCGCGAACTCGTTCGGCGGAACCGTCATGCCGGACTGCAACATTTCGGATATTTCATTGATGACGCGGCCGAGATATTGTCCAGCGCTGACGGCACTGATGGGCCCGGTAAGGATGTAATCAAAAATGAGAGCCGAAACAGACAGGCGGGCAAGAAACGGTCCCATGGCGTCGCGAACGACGACGTAGACGCCTCCCCGGACGTACATGCTGCAGCTCTCCAGATAAACCGAACGCACCGCAAAGCTGAACAGCATGACCGCAAGAACGAACCACGGCGCACTTCTGCCGACCGCTTGCTCGGCAATACCACCGGCATAAAAGGCGGATGAGGCTAAGTCGCTGAGGACAATCGCGGCGCCGCGCCAGAACGAGATAAAGGAAAGCATCACGGTGCTGGCGACGACCACGCGAGTGGCAGCGGAACGTTCTTGAGCGGACAAATTCAAAGCTCCCTTGGAAATTCCCCTCCTCGCAGAGGAGGGGAATGCCTGCCCGTTGATAAGTTTATAAAATCACAAGACATTTTTTATGACTTCTTTACTAGTTGGCGTTTATTCTGAAATTTTGGCTATGTCTTCTCCGTCCAAATGAAAGAAGAGATCCTTTCCTCGGACCAGCGTTCCACCACAGCCAAAGTCGTCGTTGCCAGCACCGTCATGCTCTCGTTCATTTCGTTCTGGAGAGCGGCGGCGATTGTTTTGAATGACCTGGGATCGACCGTTTATTACATCGGCGGCATTGTCGAGCAGGCCATCGGGCCCGCCGGTCCCTGGTACATCATCGCGGTCATGCTGTTCAGCTTTACAGTCCGCTCCATTTACATGGAGAGCAGCAGCATGTTTGTACGCGGCGGCGTTTACGTGGTTGTGCGGGATGCGATGGGACCCTTCATCGCACGCCTATCTGTTTCCGCACTTCTTTTCGACTATGTCTTGACCGGCCCGATCAGCAGCGTCAGTGCCGGCCAGTATCTGGGACGCCTTGCGAATGAGGCGAGCGAACTGCTGCATCTGTCATTCCGGTTATCGCCCGAGCAGTTCGCTGTTTTTTTTGCGATCGTGGTGACACTGTACTTCTGGTGGTACAACATCAAAGGCCTGCACGAGTCGAGCAGCAAAGCGCTGCGCATTATGCAGCTGACGACATTAATGGTCGTGGTTTTCCTGGTTTGGTGCACGATCACTTTGCTGATGCGCGGGCCTGCGCAAATACCACCGCCTCCTACTCCGTCGCATCTTCGGTTCAGTGATGAGGGTTTGGGCTGGTTCAAGGGAACCTGGTGGCCGACGGTGCCGATTGCGGCGATCATTATCGCGTTTGGTCACTCTGTACTTTCGATGAGCGGTTTTGAAACGCTGGCGCAGGTCTATCGCGAGATCGAATTTCCCAAACTGAAGAGCCTGAAGATCACCGGCAATATCGTCTGCACCTACGCCACGATTTCGACGGGCGGCATCATCCTCTTGGCCGCCATGATTATTCCCGATTCCGTGCGAATCAATTACGCCGAGAATCTTCTCGGCGGTCTCGCGATGTATCTGGCCGGCCCGGAATTGCTGCGGCTGGCCTTTCATATTTTTGTAGTTATAGTGGGCGTGCTGATCCTGTCAGGCGCGGTCAACACTTCCATAATCGGGGCAAACGGCGTGATGAATCGAGTGGCCGAGGACGGCGTGCTCGATCCGTGGTTTCAGAAGCCCCACCGGCGCTTCGGCACGACGTATCGCATCATCAATCTAATCACGATTCTTCAGATCATTACGGTGATGTTGAGCAGAGGCCAGACCTATCTGCTGGGCGAGGCGTACGCATTCGGTATCATATGGAGCTTCTTCCTGAAAGCGCTCAGTGTCGTGGTGCTTCGATTCCAACGGCACGATCAGGAATACAAGACTCCGGGCAATATAACGATTGCGGGCCGTGAGATCCCGTTCGGCCTCATGGTTACGACGCTCGTGCTGTTCTTTGTGGCAGTAGCCAATCTCTTCTCAAAGAGAATCGCGACCATTTCTGGCGTGTCCTTCACTGCAATCCTTTTCGTGATCTTTACGATTTCGGAGCGCCGCTTCCATAAAAAGAAATCCAAGAAGGAAGGCCTTGAACAGTTCAATCTCGACATGCGGCCGGAAATCTCTACCGATTCGATTCATGTGAGGCCAGGCTGCGTGCTGGTGGCTGTCCGCGACTATACCCGGATGCAACATCTTCAGGTCGTCCTTCAGAAGACCAACGTGCGAAAGCAGGACATCGTGGTGATGACGGTTCGCGGTGTTTCTACGGCTGGAACGGGCGAATACTTACTCGGCGAGGACCAGATCTTCACTGATTATGAACGGGAGCTCTTTACGCGCGTTGTATCTATGGCGGAAAAAGAGGGCAAACCTGTCGAGCTTCTCACCGTGCCCGGTGTCAACCCATTCGACGCCATGGTGCATACGGCTGCGAGATTGAAAGCGTCACGCCTGGTCAGCGGTGTATCCGCGCGTATGGATTCCGAGGAGCTGGCGCGCCGCATTGGAAAGGCGTGGGAAACGTCGCCCGAACCGCGTCATCCGTTCTCTTTGGAAATCATCTCTCCGGATCGTCCCTCCATTTTTGTAAACCTCGGGCCACATCCCCCGCGGCTCTGGCCGGAAGACATCGATCTCGTGCACGAGCTTTGGCTCGAACTCAGTGATGATTTCGGCAGTAAGCTTCACCATCGAGACATCGTCGGTGTTGCCTTAAGGCGGATGAACAAAGAACTTCACTCGCGGGAAAGAGCCGATGTGATGGGGGACGTGGTCGACGAGCTCGAGCACCGCGATCCGACGCACTTGAAGGAATTCCCTTCCTAGTTATCTCGGCCTCTTGTGTCTTGTGTGCCTTTTGTGGCCATTTCTCTTCATTGACGTGTGATCGCAGCCATATCATCATTTCCTACACGTGATGATAGCTCTCTACGCCATTTTCAGGATCGTCGTCATCAACCTGGTTCTAAGCGGCGATAACGCGGTGGTCATTGGACTGGCCGCGCACCGGCTGCCGTTGCGCCAGAGGCGCATCGCCATTTTCACAGGAGGCGCCGTCGCGGTGCTGCTGCGAATTGTTCTCACAGCAACTGCGGCATTGCTGCTGCAGATTACCGGTCTGCAATTTGTCGGCGGCATGCTCCTGATATGGATCGCGTTCAAGCTCCTGAAAGAAGAGGAGGAGAGCAAAGAAGGCGTCCGGAGCGCCGGGGGCATGCGGGAAGCCATTATAACCATCCTTGTGGCGGACTTCGTTATGAGCACGGACAACGTGCTCGGTGTTGCGGCGGCGAGCGGAGGCGATTTACGGCTCCTGGTGTTCGGACTCATCATGAGCATGGCTATTGTCATGTGGATGGGCAGTCTGGTTGCGGAACTAATCAACCGGTTTTGGTGGCTCTCGTATGTCGGGGCCGCAGTTATTGCCTGGACGGGCGCAATGATGATGTTCGATGACCGGTTTGTTACCGAACGGGCCGAGTGGTTGAGCCGTTGGGTGGCTTACCTTTCCGCCGCAGTCATCACGATCGCCGTGACCGCGTTCGCGCACTGGTTCCATCGCATGCGCCCATCGCGCGAGGGGTAAGCGTGATCTGGCTCTTCGGAGGGTTTGCGATCCTGGAGTACATCATTTACTTCCGGCACAACCCCCATTTCTTTCAGGGCGACACCATTTTCTGGTTCTACCGCCGGCACCGGACGATTAGCGATTTTCTAATGAGTTTCTTCAAGCTCGATCCTGGCTGGTATCGGCCGCTGACCGATAAAACGATCCAATCGCTGTTCTATCCCGTCTTCGGCTTCGAACCGGCGGGGTATCGCGTGGTGCAGTATCTCCTGTTCATGAGCGTGATCTTCGCGACGTACAAGCTCGCCTTCATCGTGAGCCGCAGCAAACGCGTGGCAGTCATCGCTTCTCTTCTTTTCGGAGTGCATACCGTCAACGCCTACACCACCTATGATGTGGCTTTCGTACCTGAGCTGACTTTCACGTTCTTCTACGTCTGTGCGGCGGGCGCCTATTTACGCTATCGAGATTCGCACGGTCGCCGATTCTTCTTCTCATCTATTGCATGCTTTGTCGCAAGCCTGTGCTCAAAAGAATCGGCAGTGACGCTTCCGGTCATGGTCGTCGCACTCGATCTCATTTTGAATCGAGCCGCACTCCGCGATGCGATTGCGGCGGCTCGCGCGCATTTGATCATCCTTGTTCTTTACATAGTACTCGTTGTCGGATATCTCGGAGTTCAGCGTCCCGCTTTTCGAGCCATTCTGGACAGGCCCGGCCCCGAAGTCGCTTATCGGTTAGCTCTAGATCGGACAATATTGATCAACGCGGATTATGGGCTGAGTTGGGCATTCAATATTCCTCGCGGCTGGCAGACCGAATCACGTCACATGGACCCATGGGCAATCACATTCTTGAAATTCTTCCGAACAGCTGTGGTGCTCCTGGGGCTGTGGTTGATGTTTCGGCCGGAGCGCCGGATCGTCATCGCCGCACTGGCGTGGTTTTTCATTGCGATTCTCCCTGCACTACCACTCTTTGAGCATTTCGTTCCTTCTTATTTGTTTTGCCCTCTTGTCGGCTTATCGATTGGAATCGCGGCTATAGCCGATGCCGCGTATGGGAAGATAGCGAAGTATAGCCCGGCAGTCGCTGCACTAGCCCTCATAGCCCCACTGACACTGCTTGCCGGCATCTGTGCCATCGCTGCCCGCAACGATGCGCAAGATAACCGAATGCTGGGATGGTCTTCACGCTTAGCCTCCAATAGCCTCTCCGCTTTGAAGGCTAAGTACCCGGTGCTTCCGTCGAACACGACCATCTACTTCAGCAACGCCGGTGAACCGGGTCTTTCCTGGGATACTTCGGACGGTGAACTCTTCAAAATCGCCTATGGCGACGAGAGCATTCGCACGCTCTATTGGGATTGGGGCGTGGTCATCACGAAAGAGTTACTCGAGCGAGGCCCTCTAATCGTGATGAAGTACGATCAATTTCATTTCACGGACGTCACGAAAGAATTTCTTGCAGCCTCCGAACCGCCCGTTGGCTATCAAGTTCGGCCGGAATACCGACTGGCCATCACGCCCGATGTCGCCAAACGCGGCGAGAAGTATTGGCTTTCGATTGCGGGGATCGAAGATTCCGATGTCACCCTGCACTACAGCGTCGACGGCAGTCCCGTTCGCGCCGTCACCGCACATTTCGACAATCATCATCAGGCAAGTTTCGACGTCTCCGACCAGACCCATAAAGGTCTCTACAAATTCGTCGGCTTTCGAAAAGCCGGCACCGAGGATTGGATCCAGGCTGCCGCTTCCATCCGCATCGATTAACCCAGGGCCACGTCAAAGTCTTCTAACGCCCTGATACGAGAACATTCCCCTCCTCGCAGAGGAGGGGAATATTTCGGTTGCGGCTTTGCCGCGCTATGCCTTTTTGTGGGCTTTCTCAATCAATACCCAGCTCGATGACATATCCGTCCGGATCGGCAACATAAGCGTAAGGAGCGCCGGGTGAGTGTTCGCCTCGTTCCAATAATTTGCCGCCGGCTTTCTTGACCTCTTTAATTGCGGCTTCCAGGTCGCCGTCCACGACGGAAAAGCCGAAATGAGCGATACCGCCGCTCGTTCCGGCAACGTCCGCAGCATCCCCATCCTCGTGCAGCGTGATCAGGTCCTTACTTCGCGGTGTATGCAGAAAAACCATCTCATCGCCGACTTTGAACTGTTCTCGCATGCCAAACACGCTGCGATAAAAGTGAAGCGACCGCTCCATATCACGGACGATAAGATGAATGTGAGTCAGACCTTTAGTTCGGATCATAAAATCTCACGGAAGGAACGGATCGCATCGATATGGTCTTGCGGTGTCGCGAAGCCGGCCAGCATGGTATCG
>MNKP01000033.1 GCA_001920875.1 Acidobacteria bacterium 13_1_20CM_2_55_15 | reverse complement strand
CGCGCTCAGCGTGACGGGCTGGAGTGCGGCCGCCGCGCAAGCAGGCCTCGAGGCGGCGAGCATCAATCACGTCTCGATCACAGGCAGCAATTTGCAGCGGACGGTCGATTTCTATTCCCGTGTGTTCAACCTGCCGCGCCAGGGTCAGGGGCAGGCCAACCTCGTGCAGCTCGCGGTTGGCAAGGCCGGGCATCTTTCGATCAGGCAGGGCGCGAAGCCCGGGTTCGACCATTTCGCCATCGGGATCGAGGGATTTAACAAGGACCGCGTGATCGCGGATTTGCGGGCGCGCGGCGCGACGCCGATTGACGGCGGCGACGGGGCCGGCCTGCATGTTGCCGACCCGGCCGGCAGCCGTGCATGCGTCATGTCGAATAAGAGCAAACGGGATTCTCCGTTAGTGCAATCCGTCCTCGCCTTGGATAGCTATCTGAGCGAGCTCGAGCGTGTTGGCGCGAAGATCAATGGTACGGACATGAGTGCCGACTTCGACGGTGAATACATTCAAAAGCTCATAACTCGCTTCACGGAATGCGGAAAGGGCATTTCCGAGGAAGTGACCAACTTGTCCACGCAACTTCGCGAAGCACAAGCACGCGCCGAAGCGGTGGCGCAAGGAGTGTCGCGCCAAGCCGAGCTTTTCAACAGCCGCCGGAATGAGCGAAACGAAAAGTTGGAGGAGTTCCGCGTTTTGGGTGAAAAAGTCCGCGAATTGACCGCTGCCATCGGCCGATTTCGTCCGGCGCGCGGCGATCGCCTGACCAACGAGGATCGTGCAAGGCTGACATCCAACGTCCCCGGTTTCGAGGCGCAAGTGGCCGGCCTTATTGGAGGGTTACAAAATCTGCAGAAGTCTGCGCGGGATTCACGCATGAAGGCTCTGGAGAAAAATGCCGAATCCTTGGCGCAAACGCTTCAAGCCGTACGCAAAAAGCTACACGAGCTTCAAGATGGTTGACAGATTTGGAATACCGTTCAGTTGTTCGAGAAGCCGGCCGGTGCCGGGCGAGGGATCGGCTCGAATGTTTTCCCGATCTGTTCCTGGATTTGTTTGCGGAACTCCAGTGGTGCGGAGACTTGATGGAACGGCTCTAAGGACCCTCCGGTACCGCGGATCACGATGGTGCCGAAGCCAAGCACGCGGCCGGTAAGCGTTTGATCGATGCCGACGCTTTCGATTTTGTTCAAGAACATTTCGGCGGTTTTGCTTTGGATAAAGCCGATCTTCAGGATGACTCGTTTGTTGGTGACGGCGAACTCTGCAGAATGCCGGTTGACAGTGGCTGTGAGCACAGGTATGGCGGCGATGATCAATAAGACGGCCCACGTAATCAGTATCGCCTGAGTCGACAGGGCGCTGGCTAAATCGGCTGCATAGAAAATCAGAGCACCGATGCCGAGAATCGCGAGGGCAATCAGACTCGGCTTGACGAAAAGAATCCAATGTAATCGGGCGCGGTAAGTGATGGTCTCGCCGGTAATCAGGTTGTTCTCGACGTATCCCACAGCATCATATTGTCGCAGCACGATGCTTTGAACGTCCACACGAAATCATCCAGTCAGCAATGTCCCGGCATCAAGCCCGAACTTCGTCAGCATTTCGCGCCATGCGTCCTCTGTGAATTCCGGAGAACGCATCTCCTCGACCAAGTCGTGTGGGTTGATCTTGAAGTCGCCGCGGCGGAGCCGGAGGTATCCTGGTTCGTGGTCTAGCTGCCAGCCTTCGCGGTAGAGGGCCAGTCCGAACGCGGCGGCGAAGAGATCGAATTTGTCTGCTGCCGCCACCGTCGATCGAAGAGAACCGAGAGTGACATCACGAAGCGCCAAGCGCTCTCGCGAGCAGCGCCGCTTCCAGTCCGGAATGATTACGAGTTGTCCAGCCTCGTACCATGAGACCGGAGTGAAATCTTTGGGGCCATCCTCCGGCAGGAGTGTCCGGAGCAGCCGGACCTGCAGTTCCGCCCCGTTATTCAGAATCGAAGATGCCGGCAAATTATTCTCAGCTTCGATGGCAGGCAGGTCTGCGATCGCCGCGAGACGTTCCGCGAACGGCGGGTGCACATCGTCCGGCTTCCTTGCAGGTTCATCGTATTTTCGGCCGGTAAATTCCAGATAGCGCGCGTACCCTTCCATCACCGGCGGAAGGTAACCTCGTCCGAGCATGGGGAGGAAGGAGTCAATAACGTACGCATCAAAAGCCTGACAGTTTTGATGCACGATCCGCAACGCCTCACCGTAGGTGTAGGATCCGACCGTTTCGGCCGCCAGACGATCGGCCGCGAGTTCCTGAATTCGGAACATAGGCACCGTCATATACAGAACGAGCCGGCTGTACAACACGAATGGAAGACGAACCATGCGTAAGACGCGCGACTTCGGATCCCTGTCAGGACCCAGCATATTGATGGTTCGGCGAAGCCCACTCTGAATGAGGTGTATCCAGGCCCCAATGCGGATGTTTCCGCGATCGAGATGGCCAAATTCGTGAGCGACTATTCCTTGAAGCTGGGACACAGTCAAAAGGTGAAAAAGCGGCAGGCTGACGCACAGAATCCGTTTACCGCGCAGAATCCCCCCTGAGTGAAAGATGAAGGCGTTCACATGATCGAATACCAGATAAATTTCATCCGGCATCCGCTGCCCAGTTCTTGAGGCCACACCATTCACAAGCCCGAAGAATTGCCGCTGCTCTTGGGGTTCAACGCGCTCGCCATCGGGAATGGCATAAGAACCGCCGGGAAGGAACCCAACCACGACGACAGTACCGGCCACGATGAAGAAGAGGTAAAGCATATGGTAATACGGGTCCTCCGACTGGGACGAGTAATAGGCAAGTACCAACGATCCGCCGCCCAAAGTGACGCCGAGGACCATGTAACCCAACGTTAATGCGACGACCATCACGATCCGCCAAGAGGGCAAGACTCGCATCATACTGCCTCCATTGTTCACCCTCGAGCAGGTGAGTGAGATTGAGTCGTTCGCATACCGGTAGGACTGTTCTTTCAGAGACTTCGAGTGACCGCGCGGTGGATCGACTCGTTACAGCGACGCGAGCGACGCCGTCGGTCACGTGTGCTGGTAAATTGTCCCTTCAAACATAAGACAAGCGAGAGGCGTACAAAAATACATGGCAATTGTAAAAAGTTGCGGATTGAGGGTGAGCTGCTAGGAAAGCATGGTGAAGGAGCGAGACTGCAAACAACTGTGGCTGCGGGGCGCGCGCGGACACGCACACCCCGCTGACCAGGCTACGGCTGTTGCACCTGCGGTCCTAACGGCGCCCGTTGGACAATCTCGATGCGGGTACCCCAAGGATCGGTTATGTACGTGATGGTGCTGCCGGTAGGGGACTTGCGAACCGGCTCATCGAGCTTGATACCTTCCGCCTGGATCTTCTTCACGAATGCTTCGTGATCCTTTACATCAAAACCGATGTGGTCCAGTACACGCCCTCGCGTGGGCGCCTGTTTCGCGTCCGCCTTGTTGAACCGGAACTGTACTCCCGGAAGGTCCACGACCGGGCCATTATTTCGGGTGCCCGGTTTGCCGCCAAAGGTCTTCGCATACCATGCTTGTGCTTTGGGAATTTCATTTTCCGGCAGGAAAAAATGAACATGTTCATTGCGGACCGGCATGGACTGCGTCTTGTCTTCCAGGATTTCGATACGAACTCCGTCCGGCGTCTCGACGAAGGCTTGGTCCAGCCGATTGTTGTTGCCCGGGAGCACCCGCACGCCCGCGGCCTTCCACTGGGCGACCCGCTGCTGGACGTTGTTGACGATGAACCCAACGTGGTTTACCACTGAACCCTGAGTGCCGCCCTCTCCCTTCTCATTTCCGAGGTTCAAATTGATCAAGACCCCGGGGAACATGATCAGCGGGTTTCCGCCGGGCGTGTACAACTTGCCGCCCATGGCAAGAAAGAGTTTTTTGTTTGCTTCCACATCCTTCGAGGCGATATGCCAGTGACCCATGGTCACCCCTACCTCGTTGAAGGGGGCTTGTTGCGCGGCCGCAGTGCCTGCCGTCAGCGTCAAAACCAATAACAAAGCTACCAACACACTTGTCTTCACGGATGCCTCCTTGAGCTGGATTCCCCATTAGTTTGGCGTTGCGTGAACGTTATCAGCCCTCATTCAAACTATCAAGCGGTTTGTGCCTTTTGTGAACCTTCCCCATTCGGCAAAGCTGATCGCGAAGCAATTGAATAGCTGCGGCCGGTACGGCTCATTTACAATCGCATAAACCTATTCAACAGGAGGATCGCATGACGACAGGGCAGGTCAGTCGTTTCGTAGGAATTGGAGCGGGGCTTATGGTTGCCTTGTGGGCGGCGCCCGTTAATGCCAAGCAGTGTTATGCGCCCGATGCGCGGGCGCAGGAGCGCGCGTTCTCGCGGGCCGTGACAACAGAAGGCGGAAAGGTTCTTTGGCTTGGAGGACAGACCGCGTCGCTGCCACCGGTGGCGAACTTTGATGCACAGGTGCGGGATGTGTTTGCGTCGATCGAGAAGACGCTGAAGGCACAAGGCGGGACCCTGAAGGATATGGTGACGATGACCGTGTTTATCACCGATGCGCGGAACGGAGACCGGTTCGTCGCCATCCGCAAGGAAATTTTTAAAGAGTGTTTTCCGGCCAGCGCGTTGATCACAGTAAGCGGCTTGGCGGTTCCCGGTTTGCTGGTGGAAGTGCAAGGGATCGCGGTAGTCGGAGGAAAGTAGGAGCTGTTACAACGCAGCGAGCAGCTGGTGCCAGGACGCGTGTTCTTGTTGGGGAGAGAAACGGGGTTGAAGGGCGCGAATGTCCCCGCCGAGGTCTTCGTGCATGCTGGGGCAGGCCTCCGCAAAGCGGAGCTTTTCGGCGAGGCCGCCGAGATCGCGGGGTTCAAAGTAGCCCCGATAATTGAGCCCGAGCATTCCGATATTACCCGGAATTCTTGAACACAAAACGGGGACGCCGCAGACGACAGCTTCAGCAATGACGCTGGCGCCTCCTTCCATCAAAGAGGAGAGGACGAGGTATCGCGAACCCGACAAGAGGTACATGGCTTGGTCGTGCGGCTGATCGCCAACCCACTCGTATCGGGGATTCTTGCGCTCCTGTTCCCGGGCAGCCGCCTCCCAATCCGAATTCAGGGCGCGGCCGGCATGAACAATTCGGACGCGCGACTCATCCGGCAACAGGCGGGCAGCATTTGCGGCCAGAAGCGGATCCTTCACATCGCGGAGATGACTCAGTACGCAAACTTCCAAACAATCTTGCCGCGGCGGCCGGGGGGGAGCCGGCGCTACCGCCGATTGACAGATCACGGAAACCTTCGGGCGCATTGGTTCGGGCAATCCCTCGGGTCCGGCTTCCTGCAGAACAACGATTCGGGTTGCGAGTTCGATCGATCGCTCCGCTTCGGGATTTCCAGCCGGTAGATCGCCGTAAAGGTCCGTGCCGGTCATAGCAACGATCAATGGGAAACCGGGTTGTGTCCGGTGGAACCGCTCGACGCTCGGGTAGCTGCGGCGAGCATGCAAGGCGATCAGGAGATCGCAATCTCCAGCGGCGCCGGACGCCCATTCGATCGCTACCACGACGTGGTGACCCAATTCACGCAGAATCCCCGCCCAGCGGTTGGCCGTCACAGCATTTCCAAGTGTGGAGCGCGGCGCTTCGGGCGTGACTATGACGATCTTCACGATTCGAGCGCACAGGTGCGAAATCCTGCCCAAATGTCGGATCGTTCCGGTGTGTAGAAGTTCCTGTATGCGGGTCGCATCATGCGCGAACACGTCGTGAAGGCACCTCCTCGCAGCGTCTTGTGCGTGCGGAACCAGGGGCTGGAATACTCTTTGTAGGGATCTTCGGAAAAGCCCGGATATGGAAGGAAGTCGCTCGACGTCCACTGCCACACGCTGCCAAACATCTGATTGCAGCCGCCGTGGCGCGCAGCGATTTCCCATTCGAATTCGGTGGGCAACCGCCGGCCGGCCCAGCGGCAGTAGGCGTCCGCCTGGAACCAGGAGATATTGGAGACCGGCCGTTGCGGCTCTAAGGGAATCCATTCGGCGAAATGGCGGCGCAGCCATCTGCCATCTTCAGCACGTTTCCAGTAAACGGGAGGCGGGGCCCCGGCCGCTTCCACGAAGTTTAAAAACTCTTTTTGCGTGACAAGCGAGCGGGAGATCCGAAACGCGGGAACGCTGACAGTATGAGCCCACTTTTCGTTGTCGAAGATGAAGCCCTCATCGGCTGTGGATCCGATCGTGTACTCACCCCCAGGAATGGACACATCACTCGTTTCCGGCACCGGTACCGGCGGCGCATCCCTTCGTTGGAGCGCAGCGGGAAAGGGGTAGCCCAGAGTCTGACGTGTAATGAAAAAAGCCTCATCGTGCATGTCTTCATGGAATACAGACAGAAGCACGAAGTAGGCGTCCCGCGAAGGATCGAAAGAACTGTACATGTAATTCATGACGCGGTCGCGAACTTCCAACATGTAGTGCAGTGTCTCGGCGCGTGACGGCAGCGGAAGATTCCAGCGGGCCTCGTGCGCGACCTTCGCCGAATCGTAAAGCCCATCACCACCGGAACGTATGGGAGGACGCCCCGCGGCGTGCTGCAGAACCCAGTATTCCTGAAAGTATGCGACGTGCCCGATCTCCCAAAGGAAGGGGTTGATCGTTAGCAGCAGAGGCACGCGAGACTGCTCTTCCGAGAGATCGCGTACGAGATCAAAGGTGTGCGCGCGGGCATCGATGACTAATGCCTGAAGATCCTCGACAGAGGCTCGCATTTCACCAGCCAACCGGCTTTCCTTTGATCTGCTCATCCAGCCAGGCATCAAGAGGCTTGAAGTAGTCCAGAATGGCAGTCGCGTCCATTTGCCTCGTTCCGGCAATCTTCTCCAGAGCCTCCGGCCACGGACGTGAAAGACCCATCGAAAGCATCGCGTTCAGCTTCTTACCGGCTTCCGCACTCTCATAGATCGAGCAGCGATGAATCGGCAGCGCGCAGTTGGCGGCTTGCGAAAGAGCCCGATGGAACTGGAATTGAAGAATGAATGCAAGAAAATACCGCGTGTATGGGACATTTCCCGGGACGTGATATTTCGCTCCGGGATCGAAAAATTCCTCGCCGCGCGCGGCAATGGGCGCGACCCCCTGATATTTCAAGCGAAGATCCCACCAGGATTTGTTGTAATCCTCGGGCTTGATTTCTCCGGAGAAAACTTTCCACCGCCATTGGTCGATCAACAATCCAAAAGGAAGAAACGCGATCTTCTCGAGGGCCTTATCGAGGAGCAAACCGATATCGCGCGAGGCGTCCGGCGCTTTATCGATCAGTCCGATCTTCGCCAGGTATTCCGGAGTAACCGAAAGAGCAATCGTGTCTCCAATCGCTTCATGGAAACCATCGTTCGCGCTGTCGCGAAAGATCACCGGCAGCTCTTTGTATGCGCGCTGGTAGAAGTTGTGGCCCAGTTCATGATGGATCGTCTTGAAGTCCTCATCCGTAGGCTGGATGCACATCTTGATGCGCACGTCCTCCACGGAATCAATATCCCAGGCGCTCGCATGACAAACGACTTCGCGGTCACGAGGCTTCACGAACATCGAACGCTCCCAGAAGGTTTGCGGCAGCGGCGCGAACCCGATAGATGTGTAAAAGCGCTCTCCTGCCTTAACCATTTCCACGGGCGCCATTCTGCGGCGATTCAGAATGTCCGTCAGGTTGTAGCCGGGATCAGCATTAGCGGGCGCAACCAAGGGATAAATATTGGTCCAGTCCTGAGCCCAAATATTCCCGAGAAGATGCGCGGGAAGCGGACCGCTTACAGGAACGATGTCGCCATACTTTTCGTGGAGCTTCATGCGGACATAGGCGTGGAGCTTCAAGTACAGCGGCCGAACTTGACCCCACAGCCGATCGAGCTCTTTCGTGAACTCGTCCGGAGGCATGTCGTATTTGGCACGCCACATGGCACCCGTGTCGGCAAACCCGAGTTCCTTCGCCCCCTTGTTGGAAAGTTCCACAAAGCGAACGTAATCTTTGCGCATCGGGGGCGAAATCGTGTGCCAGCCTTCCCACACTTCGCGCAGCTTTTTCGGGTCGCGAGACTCGCGCATGATGTCGGTGATCTTGTTGATGTCGAGACATGTCTCCGGTTTCTTCGGATCCGGGCACCACTTGCCTTTACCGTACGCCGCATCGAGATTCGCCGCAATCTTGGTGAGTTCTTCGCCTCCCTTGGGATCGGAAGGCGTGGCCATGACGAGCGAGACCTTCAGGAGGTTGAGCTCTCGCCGGAGATCAGGCGCCAGGTCGAGCTTGTCGAATTTCACCGATTCTTTTGAGAACCGAGCTGTGGCATCGATAAGACGCTGATTCGCGCGGGCGTTCAGCGCCGACGTGTCGTCGGTGATGTGGGTCTCGGAAACCCATCCCGCCTGGCTCCCTTCGATTCCTAACTTCAGTAAAGTCTCATTCACATCGTCCATGAATTTCTGCGCGCCGGCGCCGGTGGCCACAGCGGCGTCGTTTCCGCTGGTCGGCGCGGTACAGGCGGACAGACTCAGGAGTAAACATACGGCTGTTGCAAGATGGGTTTTCATAATCCATAAGAATATATAAGCTATTGGGATTGATCTCAATATGAGGAGGTACTCTGTGAAACGTAAAGCTTCTGCGGCCTGGCAAGGGGGTTTGAAAGACGGCAAGGGCACGATTTCCACAGACAGTGGTGTGCTGTCGAATGTGGCTTATTCATTTTCAAAACGATTCGAAGAGGAAAAAGGAACTAACCCTGAGGAATTGATTGCGGCGGCTCACGCGAGCTGCTTCGCGATGGCGACGTCCGCGCAGCTCGATGGCGTGGGCATCAAGGCGCAGAACATCTCGGCCGCCGCCACTGTGGCGCTGGAAAAGGTTGGAGACGGTTTTTCCGTCACCACGAGCCATCTCGACGTGACGATCAAAGCGCCCGGCGCGGATCGCGCCAAAGTTCAGACAGCGGCGGAAAATGCGAAGAACGGCTGCCCGATTTCAAAGCTGCTGAATGCGAAGATCACGATGGAGGCGAGGATCGAGGTTTAAGGGCACGGGAAGAGTTTTATGTCCGTTTCAGGCATTTTCGGATCTCGACCAGTTGCTCGAGGAGAGCCGGCAGAAGCGAAAGCTTGAGCGCATTTGGACCATCCGACAACGCTTTTGCCGGATCCTCGTGAACCTCCATAAAGAGGCCATCGATGCCAGCGGCAACGCCGGCTCGCGCCAGGTGCGGAATGTATTGCGGCTGCCCACCCGAACTTTGCCCCTGACCGCCGGGGAGCTGCAAACTGTGAGTCACGTCAAAGACCACCGGACATTCCAAACTTTGCATGATGGGAAAGCTGCGGAAGTCGACCACAAGATTGTTGTATCCGAACGACACTCCACGCTCCGTCAGCAACAGCCGATCGTTTCCCGCTTCGCGCATTTTCTCGACGACGTTCTTCATCTCCCATGGCGCCAGGAACTGGCCCTTCTTCACATTCACGATCTTACCGGTCCGGGCGGCCGCAACAATGAGGTCTGTCTGGCGCGAGAGGAATGCGGGAATCTGAAGAATGTCGAGGACCTCGTCTGCGGCCTCGCACTGAGAAGGTTCGTGCACATCGGACAGAATGGGTACGCCGATCTTCTCGCGCACTTCAGCGAGAATCTTCAATCCCTCGCGAAGGCCCGGACCGCGGAACGACTTGCTCGATGTGCGATTGGCCTTGTCGTATGAGGCCTTGAAAACCAACGGAACACGGCAGGCAGACGTGATCTTCTTCAGCTCGGAGGCCATGAAGATCACATGCTCCCGGCTCTCGACAACGCAAGGACCCGCGATGAGAAAAAGATCACGGGAAAGGTCGAGACCAAAGTCCGGTAAAGAATATCTCATTTCATCGCCAACTGTCCGGTCTTGGTCCGCGCTAATCGGTGCTCATAGGAAGCATTAATGAAGGATGAGAACAACGGATGCGCTGCCAGCGGTTTCGACTTGAATTCGGGATGGAACTGGCAGGCGAGAAACCACGGATGGTCGGGAATCTCGACGATTTCCACAAAATTCTTATCGGGGGAAACACCGGAAATCACTAGCCCGTGATCCGTCAGGACCTGTTCGAATTGCCGATTGAATTCATATCGATGGCGATGCCGCTCCGAGATCACATCGATTTCGTAAATGCGGGCGGCAAGGGACCCCCCTTTGAGCTGCGCGGGGTAGGCTCCCAGGCGCATAGTCCCGCCGATCGTGTCGATGCCGAGCAGATCGCGGAGCTTATAAATCACCGGATACGGCGTGTTCGCATCAAACTCGGTGCTATTCGCCTGCCGCAGTCCGCAAACATTTTGGGCGAATTCGATGACCGCGCACTGCATTCCCAGGCAAATGCCGAAGTAGGGAATCTTCTGCTCGCGCGCGAACTGGATAGCACGAACCATTCCGGGAATGCCCCGCTTGCCGAAGCCGCCCGGAACCAAGATTCCGTCGAACTGACGGAGCCTGGAGGGTTCGCCGCCTTTTTCCAGGCTTTCCGCTTCAATCCAATCGATCTTCGTCCGGAGATTATGCACGAGTCCGCCGTGGACCAGCGCTTCGCGCAGGCTCTTATACGCATCCTCGAGCTCGACGTATTTGCCGACCACGCCAATCGATACTTCGTCAATCGGGTGGTGCATGCGGCCGACAAGCGCTTCCCAATCCTGCATCCGGCGCTCGGTCTGGGGCAGATGGAGCAGCCGCACGATCTGCTCATCGAGACCTTCAACCGCATATACCAGCGGGACTTCGTAAACGCTGGCGACATCTTTGGCAGTGATGACGGCCCGTTCCGACACGTTGCAGAAGAGCGCAATTTTCGCTTTCATTTCTGCTGAAAGAAACCGATCGGTGCGGCACAACAGAATGTCGGCTTGTATGCCGATTTCGAGCAATTCTTTCACACTGTGTTGTGTAGGCTTCGTTTTCAACTCACCGGCGGTTGGTATGAATGGTACGAGCGTGAGGTGAATGAAGACCGAATTGTCGCGGCCGACATCCTGCCGCATCTGCCGGATGGCTTCGAGGAAAGGCAGCGACTCGATATCGCCTACGGTGCCGCCGACTTCCACGATGGTCACATCAACGCTTTCGGCGACGCGATGAATGGCGGCTTTGATTTCATTCGTCACATGCGGAATCACCTGAACGGTCTTACCCAGATAATCACCGCGCCGCTCTTTTTGGATGATCGTCTCGTAAATGCGGCCAGTGGTCAGATTATTTTTCCGGCCGAGCTGCGCGTGTGTATAGCGCTCGTAATGACCCAGGTCGAGGTCTGTTTCGGCGCCATCGTCGGTGACGTAGACCTCGCCGTGCTGGTAAGGGCTCATGGTCCCAGGATCGACATTTAAATAAGGATCAAACTTCAGCAGATTGACTTTGAACCCACGGCTCTCCAGCAGGCAGCCGATGGACGCCGAAGCCAACCCTTTACCCAGCGATGAGACGACTCCGCCAGTCACGAAGATAAATTTTTTATCCATTGATTCTCCCGAAATCTTTCCAGATCCTCTGGTGTATCGATGCCCCAAGACTCGCTTTCGACCTCGACCACGCGAATGCGGTATCCTTGTTCCAGCGCCCGCAGCTGCTCCAGTCCTTCTACCACTTCAAGCGGCGTCCTCTCGAGTTTCGTAAATCTTTTCAAAAAAGCGGCCGAGTAAACGTACAAGCCGACGTGGAGAAAACAGGTCCCTTTCGAAGGAATTTTTGAACGGGAAAAATACAAAGCCATTCCGTTCCTGTCCGTGACGACTTTGACCCGGTTGGGATCGGCGGCTTCGGTGGTGCCGATTTTGGTCATCAGAGTAACGATTTCGGCGCTACCCGTTCGTGCTGCCGTGATTGCGCGGTCGATGTCGGCCGGATCGATCATGGGTTCGTCACCCTGAACGTTGACGACGAGTGTGTCGTTGGAAATTCCATGAACGGCTTCCGCCAACCGGTCGGTACCACTCGGATGGTCATTCCGGGTCATGATAGCAGTCCCACCGAACCTCTCAACGGCTTCGGCAATTCTCCGGTCGTCGGTGGCCACGGCGGTCCCGGTTATCAAACGCGCCTTCTGAACCCGCCTGTAAACGTACTCTATCAATGGTTTTCCTTCGATTTCGGCCAGTGGTTTTCCGGGGAAACGAGTGGAATTGTAGCGGGCGGGGATGATTGCGACTGCGGCGTCAACCTTCATCAAACACCGCAATTCATCTTAACATGAGCTCCAGGACACCGCAGGACCTTTGGCAGAAAACTTGCAACTCGCGGGTGTGGAGGTTTGGTGGAGACTTAGAAAATCGGTGACTGATCCGGGACTTTCCAGAAGAACATCTCCGTACTATAATGACGTTGCTTCTAAGGAGATACCCGGCAGGGCAACCCTGGGAGATTGGCTAATGACTCGCAAGAGCTGGATTTTCATAACGGCTGCGTTCTTCGTAATCGCGCTCCCCGCGTTGGTCGCGGCCCGCGCGGGACGGATCCAGAAATCGCAAGAGGCCTCTGCCGACAAGGCGCCAATCCAAACGTTAAAGGTCGACGTCGATCTGGTTCTCGTCAACGCTACGGTCACGGATTCCCTAAACCGTTACGTTAGCGGCCTCGACCAGGAACACTTTCAGATCTGGGAAGACAAGGTCGAGCAGAAGATTGCATACTTCTCTTCTGAAGATGTTGCCATCAGCATCGGCGTGATTTTCGATGTCAGCGGCAGCATGAAGGACAAGATCACAACGGCTCGCGATGCCGCGGTAACATTCTTGAAAACAGGCAATCCCGAAGACGAATTTTTCCTTGTGGAGTTCGCGAACCGCCCCGAAGTCGCCTCCGACTTCACCACGGATGTCTCCAAACTTCAAAGTAAGCTGATCTTCACGCCCGCAAAGGGCATGACAGCGATGTACGATGCTGTATACGTAGGGCTCGAAAAACTGAAGGCGGGCAGCAATCCGAAAAAAGCGCTTCTTCTGATCACCGATGGCGAGGACAATCGTAGCCGTTACACGTTCCAGAACGTCAAAGAGTTTGTCAAAGAGCAGGACGTGCAGATATACGCCATCGGCATTGTCGATCAATGGAATTCGCAGTTGGGCGCGGGTCATACGGGCCGTGCGATGATCGAAGAATTATCGGAACTCACCGGAGGACGCTCGTTCTTCCCGGATTCAGTCTACGAGCTAGAGGACATCTGCACGAAAATTGCTGTGGAGCTCAAGAACCAGTACGTGATCGGATATCATTCCACCAATGCTGCCAAGGACGGAAAGTGGCGCAAGCTTCGCTTGAAGATCAATCCTCCGAAAGGCATTCAACACCTGAACGTCCGATCCAAATCGGGGTACTATGCGCCGATGGCCGACCCGGCTGCCGCCTCGAATAAGAATTAATAGTCCATACATGTATCGTAAAACCGCCTTTACCGTAGCCATCGTTTTATTTTCGCTTGTCGTATTCGCTCAGGAACGGAGTCAGCCTCAGAAAAACCAGGGCGATAAAGGCTACACGTTGAGTGTCGAAACGCTCGAAGTACAGCTGCCCATTTCCGTGCTCGACCGGGAAGGCCGTCCGGTTAACGGGTTGACGAAAGAGAATTTTCAGATTTTCGAAGACAAAGTTCTGCAGACGATCAAGACGTTCAAGCACGAAGATATTCCTCTGAGCCTCGGCCTGATCATCGACAACAGCGGCAGCATGCGCAATAAGCGCGAGCGCGTGAACAGCTCTGCGCTTGCGTTTGTGCGTGAGAGCAATCCCGATGACGAAACCTTCATCGTGAACTTCGACGACTCGGCGTACCTCGAACAAGATTTCACCGGCAGTATTGGCGATCTGATCGACGCGCTCGATAACATCGATGCGCGAGGCGAAACGGCTTTGTATGACGCCCTCTACCTTTCCGCGGAACACGTGAAGAACGGGAAAAAAGATAAAAAAGCCCTGCTGCTGATCACAGACGGTGAAGATAACGTCAGCAAGTACGGAATCAATAAAGTCATCGAGGCCCTGAAACAGTCGAAGGTCACGCTCTACACGATCGGGCTGCTCGAAGAGAACGATCAGCGCGGCGGGTTGTTCAAGAAACCGCCTTCAAAAAAAGCGAAGGATGACCTCCAAAAATTCGCGGACATCACCGGCGGCCAGGCGTTCTTTCCGAAGAATATCGACGAGGTGGAGGAGCTTGTAACGCACATCGCTCACGATCTGCGGAACCATTACACGATCAGCTACACACCCACGAATGCCAAGCTCGATGGAAGCTACCGAGAAATCGCGGTTAAAGTGAATCCGCCGAAGAATTTGGGAAAGATCACCTGGCATACCAAACAAGGCTACTACGCTCCAAAAGCCGAGCCGGTCTCCAGCAACCAGTAAACCTGATATACTGCTCGCTTCGAGCTGCATGGATTTCCATCACAAAGAAATTTTGAAGCGGTACGCGCGGATGGCGACCGGCCGCCCGTTTGCGCCAATCCTTCTGAATATCCTCATTACTTCCGTCTGCGATATGCGCTGCGTTCATTGCTTCTTCACGGACGAATTGGACGACAAACCTCGCAAGAAACTCCAGATGACCACGGCGCAGGTGGCGCGCATCAGCGAAACGCTCGGAGCCAATCTCGGCGTGCTGATCATTGCGGGCGGCGAACCGTTTACGCGAAAGGACCTTCCCGAAATCGCGCGAGCTTTCCACGAGAACAACAAGCTGGAATCGATCTACCTGATGTCGAACGGCCAGATCCAGCAACGGATCATTCCCGACGTCACACGCATCCTGGACGAATGTCCGAACCTGAACGTGACGGTCGCCCTTGGCATCGACGGCTTGAAGGAAGACCACGACGCGATCCGTCAGAAGCCGGGAAGCTGGAACATCGTCATCGACACCGCACGCAAGCTTCAGGCCGTCAAGAAACAGTACCCGCGGCTCGATGTACAGACCTGCACCTGCTTCATGAACAGCAACCAGGACCGCATCTTCGAGTGGTACAACTTTCTGAAGTACGAACTGAAGCCGGACAAAGTGAATATCAACTATATCCGGCCACCGTCGGCCCGCCCGAAGGAGTTGATCATCGATAAAACCCGATATGACCAACTCTGCCATCGGATCGGCGAAGATTCACGTCATGCGCTCATCAAGAATAACTACACAGGTGATGCGGGATTCTTCAAAGCGGCGATTGACATCTACATGCACGAACTGATCGCGAAGACCGCGCTGGAAGGCCGGCCGCAGCTTCAGTGCTGGGCCGGAAGTGCGGGCGCGGTCATTTACGACGAGGGCACGGTGTCGAGCTGCGAGATCCTGGACTCGGTTGCGAATTTGCGTGACTACAATTGGGATTTCTCGAAGCTTTGGTATTCGCCTGCAATGGACGCCCGGCGCGACCGGGTGGCCAACGGCTGCTTCTGCACGCATGAAAGCAACTGCTACTACCCTTCTCTCGCTTTCAATCCGACCCACCTCGTTCAGATCAAAAAAATCGAAAACGAGATGAAAGACAGTGCTCGAGCCGCTCATCGAATGGTTTGAGAAAAATCAGAGGCCTTTGCCGTGGCGAACGGCTTACGACCCCTATCAGGTGTGGGTCTCGGAAGTCATGCTTCAGCAGACTCAAGTCGAGACGGCCCTTCCTTATTTCGAACGGTTCGTCCGTGAATTCCCTTCCGTTGATGCTCTCGCGAAAGCCGATGAGGAACGAGTACTCAAGCTGTGGGCCGGCCTCGGTTACTACCGCCGCGCAAAAAATCTAATCGCGGCGGCGCGGGAGATCGCTGCGAAGCATGGCGGAAAGATCCCGGCCGATTACGAAACGCTTCTCCAGCTTCCCGGAATCGGCCAATACATGGCCGGCGCGATTCTCAGCATCGCGTTCAACGAACCTTATCCGGTGGTCGATGGAAACGTCAGGCGCGTGCTCTCGCGCCTCTACGGATGGACCGAAGACGATCCTAAAGCACTGTGGGACGCGGCGGGGGGCGCTGTCCGCGAAGGCGAACCTCGCCTTGTCAATCAAG
>MNKP01000097.1 GCA_001920875.1 Acidobacteria bacterium 13_1_20CM_2_55_15 | reverse complement strand
CTGGCAACGGCAAATTACAAGCCTTGGACGCCCGACAGCCCCAACGGAGCTCCGGACCTGGCTCCGATACCGGGGCCGCCGGCCAGCCAACTTATGGACAATTATCTGAAGACGCTGGGCGGAGACGCAGGACTGGCAAAACTCCAAAGCCGAGTCGTGAAGTACGCCGCGACAAACAGCATTGGCAACACTGCCAACATGGAGATGGTTAGCAAGGGAGATAACAGCTTATCCATCACCCATGCAGATGGCGGAGACGTCATTGTCGGCCACACCGGCAACACCGCCTGGCAGCGTGCGGCCAACGGCGCCGTTCGTGAGGCGCGGGAGGACGAGTTCGACACGTTGAGGCTGCAGGATCCTCTTTACCTGGCCAGGAATCTGAAGTCCATCTCCAACTTGGAGACCAGGCGCGTCAGGCTCGATAATCAGGAAGTTTATCAACTTCGCGGAACGGCATTTGGCCGCGTCCCGGTACGGCTCTTCTTCCATCCGAAATCGGGTAACTTGCTCCGGGTTGTTTTCCTTCTGCCAAACGTCATCGGACAAAACGTAGTGCGCATTGATTACTCCGATTTCCGCAATGTGCAAGGCACCCCGTTCCCATTCAGTTGGATCATCGCACGGCCACTTGGCTATCAGACAGTCAAAGTGGATTCAGTCCAACAGAACGTAGCCGTGGAAGACACGCGGTTCGCAAAGCCGACAAGTAGATCGAACTAACATTGGTCCGAAAGGCGCGCCAGAGAGTGGCTGGCGCGCCCCTTTGTATTTCCGACGCTTCATGGCTGAGCACAAACACCCGTGCAAATGAGCCTGCAGCGCTCTATGGAATCTTGTATTCTTGCAAGATATGCCGCGTAAGCGTCCGGCAGCCCCGCCTGCTCCGTGGATTCCACGGCACGCCTTTTCCTTCGCTGTATTGATTGTCCTGACGCTCTTGACCTACATCAACAGTCTTCACGGAAAATTCGTATTCGATGATTTACAGGTCGTGCAGCAGAGCTCCGAGATCATGAACGTAAAGACGTTCCGCGACGCCTTAAACGCGGGGTGGTTTGGCGTCGGGCAAAGGCATCTGCTATTCGTCACATATGCGCTGAATTATTATTGGAGCGGGCTCGACACATTCAGTTATCACGTCCTCAACCTCGTTCTCCATATCGTCAACGTATTGCTTGTCTACGGAATCGTCCTGGCGGTTCTCAAGCAAGATCCGCGATTGCGCTTTCTCGCTCTGGCAGGAGCAGCCGTATTCGCGGTGCACGCGCTGTTATCTGGCGCAGTCAGTTACATCGCAGGAAGGTCATCGGTCCTCTGCGGCACTTTTTATTTCACAGCAGTTTACGTTTTCCTCAAAGGCCTGGACTCGGAGCGGCGGCTGAGGCGGCCGGCCCTCTTCGGTTTGACGGCGGTCTGCGGGCTGCTGGCATGGGAGGCAAAACAGGAAGCTATTGCGCTGCCCCTATTTCTCGCCGCGGTGGTGTTTCTTCGGGCGGAGAAGAAAAACTGGCGGTGGATTGCTGTGCTCTCCGCGATTCCGCTGGTTGCAGTCCTCCTGCTTCTGGACCAGATCAAGCATTTATATGGAATGGTGGGCAGCAATGCTGTGCTCGTCTCCGCCGGTTTCGACAAGGTCCTGGCACCAACAACTTATTTTCAAACCTATGTGACCGCCGTCATCAAATACTATTTTCCACGTTTTCTTATTCCCATCGGCCTTACGATCGATCCGCAAATTGAACCCGTTGACCATTGGTACAGTCCCGAGTTTTTGATGGCGATTGCAATATTTGCAGGTTTGGCATGGGTCGCACTGCGAACCGCGAGGAAGGAACCGCTGCTGGCATTGGGTATCGCGGCCATTGTGGTTTCGCCACTTCTCGCCTATGTAGCGATTCCATTGGCCGATGTTGTTCTGGAGCACCGCGCATACATTCCGGGTTTGGGAATCGCTTTGATCTTTGCGTGGATCCTTCAGTGGGTAAGCCGGAATCGACCGAGCCTGCGGTTGGCTGTGACTGCCGGCGTCGTGCTGACCTTTGCATTCATGACCGTCTCGCGCAACCCGGTCTTCGCGAACAATATCGCTCTTTGGGAAGATGCCGTAACGAAGACCCCTGCGAAGCCGCGTCCGCACTTTAATCTGGGGCAGGCTTATCAGGACGCGCAACGTATTCCTGACGCCATTCGTGAGTATCAACAGGCGCTCGCCCTCAAGCCCGACATTCATGCGGCGTATTCGAATCTCGCCGCGATTTATCTTGATCTGAGACAGCTCGACAAGAGCGAGGAGATGCTGCTCAAGGTGACTTCGCTCTCCCCTACGTTCACTGAAGGATTCATCAATCTCGCCGTGCTGTACATTCGGAGGCAGGAGCCCGATAAAGCGCTCGCCGCCATCAATCGGGCATTGGAGCTCAATCCGGGCTCTTTTGCGGCTCATTACAACAAGGGCGAGGTGCTGACGCTGAGGGGCGACTTCAAGGCGGCGCTCGAAAGCTATAAAGAGTCTGTCCACATACGGCCCGATCTGGATGCATTCAAGCTAACGCTGGGAAGTGCCTACGCACGTGCCGGAGATCCCATATCGGCGGAAAAGGTATTCAATGATCTCGTGAACGGACCGCTTGCGGCAGAGGCCTATCGGAATCTCGGGTTGTTGTACAGCAACGCGGGTCAACCGGATCAAGCTCTCCAACAGTTTCAGCAAGCCGTCCGCCTGAGAAACATTTTTCCCGAAGTTCACCATGACATGGGGCTGGTTTACCTTCGGAAGCAGATGTTCGATCAGGCAATCGAACAGTTTCGCGTGGTGCTCGAACAGCAGCCCGACCATGGCCCTGCTATCCTGAATATCGCGGCGGCATATCAGATGAAAGGAGATTCGCAGACTGCCCGGGAAGCTCTTCAAGGCTTCATCGAACGCTACGGCAATTCCAATTCGCCCTACGTTGCCCAAGCGCGGCAACGGCTGCTGGCGCTGCGTTAGTGAAATTTGACGAGACCTGTGACTCTCACCCGGCGCGGCAGCCCGCTGGCTGTCGCGCCGACCTCTCCCAGAGGGAGAGGATATAGAGCGCCGTTACACCTTGATGTGCTTTCGGATTTCCTGATAGTCGGGAAATCGACCGGTCTCCAGCTTCGAAAAAACTGGTTTCCCATCGATGCTCACTTCAAAACGGCCTCCGTCCGACGGTATGAGGACGAGCCGTTTGATTCTGGTCTTCAGCTCGGTAATAAGTTTTTCGGTCAAACTGACCGCTTTCGGTTCGTAGTTTCAGACTTGGCAATAGATGATTTCGATTTCCATTACTCTATCGTCCCTGTTTGGTCTCCTCTTGAATTCTCAACCATGCTTTCTTCAATTGAACTTGTTCCGGGGCCGGGCGCGGATTCTCGTTCAGTTGCCAGCGTTCTTCCTGAAACTCGACGGGCACGATGTTCGTTGTCAGCAGCCGCTGGCCCCTCACTACTGTCAGTTTAATCGTCTCGCCGATGGTGTGCGAGTGCAGCCGGCTCCGGAAGTTTTCAAAAGTCAGGCGCTCATCGTTCATAGCAATGAGCAAATCTCCGGCATCCAACTTCGCACGTTCCGCGGGCGAATTGGCAACGACTCGCCGGATCCGGACTGAATTGGATTCGCCTTGCTCAAATTCGATACCCAGATATATCGAGGCCGGCTGTAACGAGACTTCAACTGTGAGTCCCGCCTGCCGCAGATACCGGTTGTAGTCGAGTTGTTCGTGACTTTGTGCCACGGTATGGTAAAACTCGTGGAAGTCCGAACCCGCAACCGTTTCGACGGCTTTCAGAAAACCATCCTCAGGAAATCCGATACCCTTGGTCGCGTAAGTTTCCATCAGATAGCGCATGACGTCATCGAGACTTTTCTGGTTTTTCGTCCTCGCGCGAATCTCCACGTCTAGAAGCAATCCAATGAGCTCGCCCTTTACGTAATACGAGATCGACGTATTTTCTGCGTTATCGCTCCGAAACCAGGCATTCCAACTGGCCTCCTCGGCGCTCATCATGCGGCGCCCGGAAGCGTGTTCCATGGAATCGATGAGCACCCCCAGCCTGCCGAAGTACTCCGCGGGCAAATCAATTCCAGCGCGTGTCAGCAATAGATCGGCGTAGTAGCTCGTGATTCCTTCCGAGATCCAAAGCAGCCGCGTATGAACTTCCCGGGTGTAATCGAACGGACCGAGAACTGCAGGACGGATTCGCTTCACATTCCAGAGATGGAAGAACTCGTGAGCAATCGTCGAAAGAACTTGCCTGTAACTGGACTGCGTCACGAAATCGTTCTCGCCAACGCTGATCCGAGCGGAGTTCAGATGTTCGACACTATTCGCGGCCTGTGGCTGAACTTTGAATAAAAATACGTATTCTTTGTATGGAAGCTTTCCGAAAATCGCCATGGCCGTTTCCACGACGTCCTGAATGTCCGCTGCAACCTGCGCCGCACTCATCGAAATATTGGGTTTACTGAATACGAGATGATGACGTGCACCGCCTGTCTCGAACTCCAGGAGCTTGAATTCACTGCCGATGAAGGCAGGCGCATCGATGAAAATGTCGTAGTCGGAGGCGTAGTAACGGTCGCCTCTTCGTTCCAGGCCCGTATAAACCTTCCAACCGCCGGGAGTGTTGTATTTCACGCTACACGGCACATGTTTTTGGCCGGCGAGGTACATAAAAATCGAGGGGGGCGCGACGTCGGCCATCTGATCGGTCAACAGAGTCGAAAAGACCTGGTAGTGCACATTGAGGTCGTCGGCAGTTTGTTTGGCGATGCGCCACGTTTGCTTGTCGGTCTGCTCCCAATTCAGGGGTTGGTTCCGTGCGTTTACAGCACGGAAATCCTGAACGTTGCGAGCATAATTCTCGATGCGATAGATGCCCGGCGACCAGGCAGGCATCGAAACCGACACGGACGACTCGCGAATCCCCTTGATCTGGATTTCAACATCGTAAAGATGAGACATTGGATTCTTGATTGTTAGCACATAATCGATACTTACCCCGCGGGCTGGAATCTGATTCTCCGCATAGATGGCTTGAGCGAAAGAAGAAAAGGGAGTCGCCCCAAAAAGGCACAAGACACACAAAACAAACTTGTGCACCAGACGAGTACATTCCCCTTCTCGCAGAGGAGGGGAATATTTTGTATTCCGTTCTTTCATCTTCGTTCCTCCGAGTTTGAAGCAATGAGCAGCTTCGCCTTTTTAAGGATTCCTTTCTCCAGGGGATACGTCGCACTGGATATTGCTTTCTCGATGGGGAACCATTCTACGCGATCCACTTCCCAATCGTGCCGGGAAGGGTCGCCCTCCATGTACTTTAATAGATAAAAGGTAACGATCTTGAAAACGCGAACCGTTGGTTTTTCCCATGTAGCGACATACGAGTATTTGATCGTGTCGATTTTTCCAACGATCGTACCCGACAAACCTGTCTCTTCCCGCGCTTCACGCTCCGCCGCTTTCTCGGGTGGTTCGCCGCGCTCGATCAGGCCTTTGGGAAGAGCCCACGCTTTTCGGTCGTGTGGTTGAATGAGCGCGACCTCCGGCAGTCCATTCTCCATCCGATATACAACGCAGCCTGCCGAAGTCTCGCGTCTCGTCATCACCTAGGCAGCCAAGCGCGTCTGCGCTTGCAGAAGCTCGGGCACCACCGCCCAAACGAGACTCCAGGTTCCGTTTTGGTGTTTTTCCATACAGACGACTCCGGCATTGGCAAATTTCACCGGACGGCGATCCGGACTACCGGTCAGCAGGAGCGAAGTCAAACGCTCGAGGTGTGGAAGATGGCCCACAATGAGAACGTCATCCGTATAGACCTTCAGGAAGTTTGCCGTGACGGAGGGATCATCCGATGGATCCAGTCCCGTAGTGTGACAGGGGCCGGCAGTCCACCGAATCGAGGTTGCAAGGAGATGTGCTGTCTCCTCAGCTCGTTTCTTGCCGCTGTGCTGAATCAACGAAACAGTGATTCTCAGGCCCGCCAGGAAATCCGCAACCTGCTTGACTTCGGCATAACCCTCGCCGGTCAAACCGCGACTGGGATCTTCTTCCGCCGGCTTTGCCTTTCCATGTTGAACGAGGTAGACACGCATAGCACTTCCCAATATCCAATCTATAACTCGGGGCGAATATGGTGCGCTAGAACATCCATCGCCTGCATCATCGAACCGAGCGTTTCATCTTCGAGCACACTCGTGCTGTAAAAGAGATCGACGACCATAGGCGGACGCCGGGCTCTTTGAACTAAATGGGGAAGTGAAATACGAATCTGCATTGCGTTATTATGAACCTTTCTGACCAGGAGCACTCATCATGTCAATAGATCTTGAAAAAATTATCAAAGCAGACCTCGCGCATTTGATTCATCCCCTGCATCACCTCAGTGACGCGAAAAGTCCGTTTGTCTGGGTAAAGGGCGAAGGCTCCACATTGTGGGCAGCGGATGGCCGTGAATATATCGATGGTCTGGCCGGTTTATGGAACGTCACCCTCGGTCACGGAAGGAAAGAGCTGGCGCAAGCGGCTGCAAAACAAATGGAGCAATTGGCGTTTGCTTCGTCCTATACGGGACAAACCAATATTCCGTCGGTGCAACTGGCGGAAAGACTTTCTGAAAAGTGTTACCCGCCGATCAATCATTTTTTCTTCACGTCCGGTGGCGGTGAGTCGAACGACAGCGCAATCAAAACTGTCCGTTTTTTCTGGATCAATCAGGGCAAGCCGGAAAAGACCAAAATCATCAGCCGCGAGTATGCCTACCATGGTGTGACCATGGGCGCGATGAACGCGACAGGTCTTGCTTCGTACTGGCCGATGTTTGGCGGTAAGCTTGCCGGCTACATCCACATTCCGTCGCCGTATCCGTATCGATATGTCTCCCAGGATGCGTCCGTGACACAGGGCCGTGCCGCTGCAGACGAATTAGAGAAAGCAATTCTTCGCGAGGGCGCAGATACCGTCGCCGCCTTCATTGCCGAACCCGTGCAGGGCGCAGGCGGCTTGATTGTTCCGCAGGCCGACTATTTTCCACGGATTCGTGAGATTTGCGACAAGTACGACGTGCTCCTGATTTCGGATGAAGTCATCACCGGATTCGGACGGACTGGAAAGTGGTTTGGCCTGGAGCATTGGAATGTCCAGCCGGACATCATGTCTTTTGCGAAGGGAATTACGTCGGGGTACCTGCCGTTGGGGGGAATCGGCGTCGCCGATCGGATCTACAAGGTCATGGCGGAAGTCCCGCCGGAGCGCCGCTGGATGCATGCATTCACCTACTCCGCTCACCCAACATGCTGTGCTGTTGCACTGGCAACACTGGACATTCTTGAACGTGAAGGGCTGGTTGAAGCTGCCGGCCATAAAGGTAAGAGGCTATTGGATGGATTGAAGCAATTGGCCTCTCTGGAGCACGTCGGCGATGTACGCGGTCTCGGTTTGATGTGCGGAGTGGAGCTGGTCGAAGACAAAGCCACCAAGAGGCCCTTTCCATCGGCGCGCAAGTTGGGCGCGAGAGTATTGCAGGAGTGCTCTCGCCGCGGTCTCGTCAGCCGGGTTAAAGACGACATTTTCGTGCTGGCACCGCCATTCGTCGTCACGGACGCGGAAATTGACCGGATCGTCAATATCCTCGCTGAAGCGATTCCGGCCGCAGTGAAGAATTAGAAACAAAGATTCTGGCAATTCTCCGGACACTTAATACAGAATACTTGGATGGATTCTACGCAGGAGTTCCGTGTGAAATTACATCGAGCCTTGATCTTAACAGCGTTCGCGGCGCTTGCAACCGTGGCTTTTGCGCAATCGAGTGCGAATCGAGCGGCCGTCGTTAACGGTCAAACCATAACGCAAGAAGAATTGGATAAGGCGGCAGCCAACGATCTCAGGAGTCTCGAAACAAAGCGGCTTCAAAATGACGCAACACTGGCGCAGGACAAACAACAAGTCTTGACAAGAGCGCTGGAACAGCTTGTTGCCGACAAGCTGATCGAGGCCGAAGCCAAAAAGCTGAACATGTCGAAGGAGCAACTGCTGGATGCCGAAGTCAACAGCAACGTTGAAACTCCTTCGGATAGCGATGTCGAAGGCTTCTACAACGCGAACAAAGACCGGATTCCCATTCCCAAAGAGCAAGCGCTTCCGCAAGTGAAGCAGTACTTGATCGAGCGAAGCCGCAGCCGATATCACGATGCGCTGATCGCGCGCCTGAAAAAACAGTACGGGTTCAAATCGTATCTGGAACCGCTGCGCGCAAAAATCGAGACGGCGGGATTTCCATCCAGAGGGCCGGCAACAGCGGCCGTAACAATCGTGGAATTTTCGGATTTTGAATGCCCATTCTGTGGCGGGCTATATCCGACGTTGAAGCAAATCGAGAAGAACTACGCGGAGAAAATTCGGATTGTCTTTCGGCAATTCCCGCTCACGAACATTCACCCTCATGCGGAGAAAGCCGCGGAAGCTGCGTTGTGCGCCAACGAGCAGCAGCATTTCTGGGAATTTCACGACTCCATGTTCGGGAATCAGAGGGAACTCAGTGTTGCCGATCTCAAACAGCGCGCGGTGGATCTCAAGCTGGATATGGCTAAGTTCAACGAATGTTTGGATTCGGGACGACAAGTTGCCGCGATCCAAAGTGACCTTCAGGAGGGCGCGCGATCGGGTGTTAGCGGCACGCCAGCGCTTTTCATCAACGGCCGTATGCTTTCCGGAAATCAGCCGTATTCAGAGATTAAGGAAATCATCGACGACGAACTGCAGGGGAGCCAAACAGCCAAGTAAGAAAAATTTCCCGTCCCTTAGTTCCTGATTATTGTAGCGGCGGTCTGTGACCGCCGCTAGAGCGCCGCCTTAACGGCCCCACGATTGCTCCACTTAAAAGTATCAAAACCCAAAATGTAAGGAGTTGACCAATGGCTATCGACCCAGTCTGTGGCATGGAAGTCGACGAACGTACCACCAAGGACAAGGCGACGCACCAAGGCACGACTTATTATTTCTGCAACACGGATTGCAAGGAGGAGTTTCAGTCGTCTCCTGAAGACTACATTGGCGGAGAGGAAAGAGAGACCGGAACCTAGGGTTTTCGGAACCTATTGGAGATTGCACAGCTGTAGCGGCGCTCCGCGAAGCGCAAGCGCGATAGCGCGCAGCCTCAAAAATTGAGCGCCGACACTCCAGGAAGTTACAGATCGTCGGCGGTCATAGCCCGCCGCTACAGTTCTTTTCCGATGATGCAATTTCCAATGGAGGATTTATGAAAAATACCGTGTATTGCATCGCTTCAACCGAACCTCAGGCCAACGATATCTCCCATACTCGGACCTCTGGCAGTCGCCGGCCCAATAATCGGGGCTTTCAGCAGAGCTGCGGTCGGTGGTGTTATCGGCGGGCTGGCCGGCGGCACGGGCGCACTGGCCCGCATCGGGATTCCAGAACACGACAGGGCCCGAGTCGAGCAGAAAATTGGAGCCGGCGCGATCCTGATTGCAGTCGGGTCGGATGAGCCTGCGCGGCTCGACCGAGCGTTTCGGGTCTTCAAATCTTCAGGAGCCGAAGAAGTCTATTGGGCGGAGGATCTTGCAGCTTAAACACGCGCGCGGCTCACGGTGCGAGTTGCGGGGCCACATACGTATAAAACATCACCACCAGCCCGATGATGAAGGTGAGAAAGATGCTGTGCTTGAGCGTAAACCCAAAGAGCCGGCTTTCATCTTCCCGCTTCATTGTCGTTGCGGCAGCGGCAACGGCAATGCTGGTCAGGCTGATCATCTTTCCCATCACGCCGCCGGCAGAGTTTCCTGAAGCCATCAGGATCGGATTCATACCGAGTTTTGTGGCCGTCACGGTTTGCAGTGTGCCAAACAGCGCATTCGCAGACGTGTCGCTTCCGGTAAGGAAAACTCCCAAGGAACCAAGCACTGAGCTGAACATCGGAAACAGCACGCCCGTGCCCGCAAAAGCGAGACCTAAGGTCGCGGTCGCACCTGAGTAGTTCATCACATAGGCGAGAGCGAGCACGGCTGCCAGCGTCAGTTCGGCCAGCGCCAGTTGCTTTACGGTCTGTCCAAACACACGAGCGAACCGCCCTGGACTCAAGCCCACAACGGCGGCCCCAAGAATGGCCGTGATCAGACACGCCGTGCCCGACGCGGAAAGCCAGCTGAAGGCGAAAACCGCTCCATAGTTGGATGGCTGTGCGACGACAGGCGGCATTCGTTGAATGAGATTGTGCAGCCCGGGCCAATTGATGGGGATGGTGAATGAATCCAACCGAGCTTTGACCGGCGGATATCCCCACAGCAGCACCAGCACCACAAGGATCATGTAGGGCGCCCAGGCAACGGCGAGATCACGTCCCTTGTGAATGACTTTGCTCGGAGGTAGATGGCCGAAGTCAAATCTGTCGCGCGGTTTCCAGAATTTTACAAGTACAAAGAGTCCTCCCATAGCCGCCATCGAAGCCAGGATATCGGTGAGCTCGGGACCGACGAAATTCGAAACAAGGAATTGCGTCCCGCCAAATGCGATCCCGCATACAGCCGCGGCAGGCAATACGGCGCGCAAGCCCGACCAGCCGCACACCACCGCAATCATGTAGGCCGGAATGAACAAGGAAACCGGCGCGCAGATCCGGCCGACACCTGCGCTCAGACGATCTAAAGGAAGTCCGGTAGTCGCTCTGAGGGTGAGGATGGGCGTTCCGATCGATCCAAATGCCACGGGCGCCGTGTTGGCTAACAAACAGACCGCTGCGGATAAGAACGGTGAAAATCCGAGACCGGTCAGCATTGTGGCGGCGACCGCCACCGGAGTTCCAAATCCGGCGCAACCTTCAATAAATGCACCGAACGCGAACGCCACAAGCATCATTTGTAGACGGCCGTCGTCGGTGAGATGACCGATGGAGTCTTTCAGCGTATTAAATTTGCCGCTCTCTTGCATCACGCGATAGAGCAAAATCGCGGAGAACACGACCCAGCCGATGGGAAAGAGTCCAAATGCCGCCCCGAATAAAACAGACGAGAAGAGCATCCCCGCAGGCATCCCATAAACCACTGCCGCGAGGATGACCGTCGCCGCCAGACCCGAAAGCGAAGCGATCCAGGCGGGCTTGCGCCGGATACCTATCATAAACAGCAGAACAAAGATCGGCACTGCCGCCACAAGAGCGGACAAAGCGAGACTATTCGCGATTGGTGTGTAGGTTTGTTGCCACATGGCGGGCAACAATAGCACAAGTCGCCTGCGAGCCAATGCAGAAATCACCGGCCCTTGAATGCCTGCCGGTAACCACGCGAAACCACGAGGTCCACTTACATCGTTTGGGCCGGATGACGTTTCACAGCCACTCGAAATAGCAACGAAGGTGGCTTACGAGGGACAGGTGATTCGAACCGAAGTATACCTTTTCGAAATGGCCTGATCGAACGTTTCACCGGCGATCAAAGATTTCTTATGGGATGGGCTCAGGTGTAGCGGGGCAAATCCCGCGAGTACGAACAGATCTGCCGGATCAAGGTCGATCCGCATTCACCGCCTTCGGTTCGCGGCGTCGCGCCTGTAAAGAATCAGAATGCTTTCTTCGACGCCTTCGTATTAAGGATGGCGATAAAATGTTCCTCGCTCCGGCTAAACGCGTCACGGTTTGGTAGCGACTGCCTCCAATGGCCATGGCGTCTCTCTAACCGCTGTCTTATAGGATCCGCGCTCTTCGGCGTCCTGCCAGCAGGACCAATGCATCGGGCCTTTCAGCGTCTTGACCAATTCGTCTCCTTCAATCTCATAGCCGCACCAGTCGCATTCCAGAAGTTGGTCGAGCACACCAGGGACCCGCAACTGCCAGGATTCGAAGGTGATGTCATCAATATTCTTCATTTGTATTTCAAACCTTTCTCAAAAGTGAGAAGGGCTGCCGGAGCGGCTAGCCTCCATGCAGCCCAGCTGAAAAGGATTTTTCGCCCTTCAAACGTTTAGATCGTTTAGAGGCGTCGAAAAATACAACTTTTTCGATGCGAAAGCCGAAAAACATAAAAAAGCTCGTTTTCCTGTGCCGCTTTTCCGATCCCTGCCGAAGAGGTAGCTTTGGAAATGGAAAGCTAATGCTGTTACGGCAAAAGCAGCGTTGGAATTGAAAAGTTAACACTGCCACGGCAAAAGCAGTGTTGAAAATCAGAAGCCAACACTGCTTCGGCAAAAGCAACGTTGGAATTGAAAAGCTAAGGCTTCTGCGGCGGAAGCGGCGTTGTACACCCAGGCTACCGGCGTTTGAACGGAGCGGGCTGGACGAACTTCTCGGGGCCGATTACGGCGTTCGGCCGGATCTCTTTAAAAGTAAACGTGTTCTGGCCGTCGGTCCAAGTCATAACGATGCGGAAAGGCAGTTTGACGCTGGCCATTTCGCGGTATTCCGAGTAATCGATCTGTGTCGGGACGGTACCAACGGTTGTTTTGTTCCAGCGCACCAGTCGGACTAATAGCCCGGATTCATCGAAGTAGAGGTTAACAGGAGTTTCTCCGGGGTTAGATCCCTGTAAGATCTGAACCGGACGGTCGTCGATGACGGTGCTGCCGACTTTCCAGTCGCTGAACGATTTCTGGATGCCTGCAGGGAAGGATATCATTGCATCCAGGCGCGCTCCGGTCAAGTTGCCTCCTGTCAGTCTGACGAGCGGCACCGGTCTCCATTCTTCCGCAACCCAGCCATTCCGGCCATCGTAGGTCTTGACCCCGTCTCCAATATCCATGTGAATGATCTGGGTCCGCTGGTCGGGCGCGCGGGCATAGATTTCTACAGGGACATCTGCCCCGCCCGTATTGAACCCGGAGTAGGTTCCTGTGGCGACGAACGAGGTCAAGCCGGCCAACCGGTCCCTTCCGCCGAGTGCCTGAAAATATCTTTCAAACACCTGATCCGCCGTTACCTTTCGATCGGGATAAATATTGGTCGAGTTGGGATCCTCTTTGAGCTCGCCGTACTGCAGAGCCAGGCTCGGAATGATCTCAGGGTTGTAGTTGCCGCGGTGGCAGGTGAAGCACGATACGTGCGGTTCGCCGCGGAAGTAGTTACGGTTGATGGCATTCATCATCGTAATCATGCCTCGCGCCCTCTGAACCAGCGGAGTTTCGACGGCGAACGCCTCGCGATTGGTGCGGATTTCCGGGGAGTGGCAACTGCTGCAGTCGTAACCGAGGGAGGATGCAAACATTCCCATCGTGTCCATGAACTCGTCAACAGGAATGCCTTTAAGGACTTTAACGTTCTTGAAGACAGTCTCCGAAAGCTGTGAATTCTGCTCGGATCCGGATCGGCCGGGCGCAACCTGACCCGGCCCAGCTTGCCCTGCCGCCATCGCCAGGCCAAGCAGCAACACAGTGATTGTTGTCATGTTTGCGAGCTACTGCTTAGGAAAGCCCGGCTGCTCAGGTCCACCTGCAATAAAGAGCGGTTTGTCCGGATTCTCGACCTTGGCAATTCTCGCCAACGCGCCCCTCGTTTCGATAACCTTGCCGCCGTATGCTTCAAAGACCACCTTCTCTCCAGGCAGGAGATCTTTCGGGCCCCAGCCCTGCCGCCGTACGGTATTGGGACTGGTCAATTCCAGGTTCCAATTGGCCACGTTACCCTTGGCATCGGTGACATCGATGTAGACGCGCATATGCGGATTGAGCCATTCGATCTTCGTCACCACGCCGGTTAATTTGACTTTCTTATTCGCGTCATATTCCGTATCGAATCCATGATGGGCGATGGCCGGCATCGTGAAACAGAAAAAGCTGATTCCAGCGATCATGAGCCCGAGTTTGTTTTTCATGGCAACACCTCCTGAACGTCAGTCATTTATTAGTCTTCGGATCAACCGTATTACTCGTACCGGTTCCCGGCACGTAACCCCCTGCCTGGCCGACCTGATTGTTTTCCAAGCATATGAACTCCATCAAGTCGAGGTCTGGGCGCATCAGCTTCGCTGTAAACTTCAGATGAACCGGTTTCGAAAAGGCACCAGGATCATCAAGCGTGAAATCGTTGACGAGTGTTCCATAGTTGATCCGGGTCCATCGTTCGATCGTGTGGAGTTTCCCGGTGTGCGGGGTGCCGCGACTATCGAACCAGAACTTGTCGTTATAGCCAACGGTGTCGATGACGAGCGTGTCGCCCTCCCACGACCCAATCGAGTGGCCCCACCAAGTCGGAAGAAGATCGTCCGGATGCTTGCGGCCATCCATGTAGACCACGCGATGCGCGCCGGCGTCCCCGGTCTCGTGCAGGATGTAGATGTACGTCAGCCCCTTCGACGTGTACGACATTGCGAACTTCCACGGGTAGGGGTTGACTCGCGGGATACTCATCGGCAAACAGGCCGTATACGGCTCGTCCTCCTCCTTGCGTTTATCCCGGAGTTCTTTCGCCCAGGGTAATAAGGGAAGCTCGCCGGGTTTCAGTCCGCCTTCACGCTCGATGTCGGCATTCGAGCCGCCACCCATCCACGGGCCGGTCAGATCCGGCTTGCCGTCGGGCAGCCGCGGCACGGGGCCGTTCACAAGGTTGTCTGGAACCAGAGGAGTGCCGCCCACATTCACGGATCGCACCCGGTCCTGAGCTTGCGATTGCACCGGCAGCACCAGGATCAGCATTATCAGTGTCATTGAGATGACGAAGAATTTCTTCATATCTACGCTCCTAAAAAGGGGAACTGCCACAAAAAAGCACAAAATTCGCCAAAGGCATTGCGATGCTTTTGTGCCTTTTCGTGGCCATTTTATTCCTCCGACCAGCAAGTATCAAAACAGCAATTTCAACGCGAACTAACCTCCCAGGTATCCTCCGAAATTGATTGCGGTGGAAGGGACCCTTGGCATCTTCGAAAAAGTTGCGGGCGTCCAAAGAGCTGTTGCGCATGTACTCAAACAAATCGCCATGCAACTGGTTCGACCCCGAAGACGACACAACGGTGACCTGGGCACCGGCCCGTTTTCCATACTCTGCGCTATAGTGTGCTGCAGAACGTTGTATTCCCGTACAGCTTCGACTCCAAGCAATTGCCCACTGGAGCCGGAGGGCGTAATGTAGGTACCGCCCGAGTTGGAGCCCGGATAGTCGCCGCCGTTCATGAGAAATCGGTTGGTCTCGGGCCTCTTTTCCGCAACCGAGAAAGACGTCCAGGCGTTGTTGCTGACATTCGAACGGTTATCGACAGTGCCCACGTTCAGCGTCAAAAGCTGATCAAAGCTGCGCCCATTCAACGGTAGTCCTTTGATCTGGGTCTCGTTGATCAGTCCGGACGTCGAACTTAATGTCGTGTTCACGATCGGTGCTTCGTCCGTCACTGTGACTAACTCTGCAGCCGCTCCGACTTCAAGCGTCAGATTCACGACGGCTTCCCGACCGACGACCAGATTGATTCCACGCCGCACTTGCTGTTTGAAGCCCGGCATGTCTGTCGTGATTTCATAGGCGCCGACCGGAAGCAACTGCACATTGTAGCCACCGTTTTCGCTACTCGTAGCACTGCGGGACAGAGCATTGGACCACTTTCGAGATGCTTGGCGGTGATAGTGGCTCCACGCACGACTGCGCCTGGTGCTAGCGCGTACGATACCGGAAAGGGCGGCCGTCGCCCCCTGACCAAAAGCCAAACAGCTTCCCAACACAATCAACCCGGTCCAGTTCAGCAGCAGGCATAGATTTGTCCCCTTGCACATGACACCCTTCGCGGCCCTCTCCCAAAAGGGGAGAGGGAGCGATTTCAGTTGCTGGTGCGCGGCAAACGTTATGTCTGTATTGCTGAAATTTGTCAAGAAATCTAGTGCATTCGGACGATATGAGTGTGCTGATAAAGAGATCCACCAAAGCTTCATCGTCGACTTCCTCCACATTTTCCGGATTGGAATTGGAGATGGAAGGCTTCCTGCGGCGTTTCCAAGGCTCCAAGTTCTAGATGGAAGCTGCCAGGTCCTTGCGTCAACTTGCCAATTATGTCGAGCACAATTGCAAGGATGATATGACCACGTTCCTCAAGAGTGGTTTCCAGCCGGTCACCACGATACGTACTCCGGTTAAACCGTTGTCGGAGTCCATTCGTGCCATCGTTCCGGGCGACAACAGCGGCCAAAACGGATCTGCACGTAGATCCAGCCATCTCCCCCTGCCGGTTGATTCCACTCAACGGGCAGGGGAGGGCTGAAGAACCGATCGAGTGAGTATTAGTAGAATGATCATATGCAGGACAAGGTTGTGGTTATTACCGGAGCCACGTCGGGCATTGGTGCGATAGCTGCGGAGAAACTGGCCGCCATGGGCGCGCGCATGCTCGTCATCGCTCGCAATCGAACTCGCGGAGAAGCAACGTTGAAGCGATTGCGTGAGACGGCGCCCGGAATTGATCACCGCGTCTACTACGCGGACCTCTCGCTCGTTAAGGAAATGAAGCGCGTGGGGAACGAAATTGCGGCCGCGGAACGGCGGATCGATGTCTTGATCAATAACGCTGGGGCGTTATTCGGCAAACGGGAACTGACCGGCGAAGGATTGGAGCGTACGTTCGCCACCAATCACATGTCGTATTTTGTAGTAACCGAACGATTGCGCGAGCGTCTGCTCGCGTCCGCTCCCGCTCGTGTGATCAACACGTCTTCGGAAGCGCACCGGGGGATGAAAATCGACCTCGGCGACCTGCACGGATCCCGTAGCTACCAGGCCTTCCGCGCGTACGGACGCTCGAAGCTATGCAATATTTTGTTCACGCGCGAACTGGCGCGGCAGTTGAGCGGCACGGGCGTCACCGTCAATTGCCTTCATCCCGGGTTCGTGAATACCCGCTTTGGCGACGAAAGCAAAGGACCGCTATCCCTCCTCTTCCGGATTGCTAAGAAATTCGCCATCTCCCCCGAAAAAGGCGCCGAGACCATGGTATTTCTCGCATCCGCGAAAGAAGTCGCCGGAACGACGGGCCAGTACTTCTATCAATGCCGCCCGAAAACCTCGTCGATAGAAGCGCAAGACGAGGATGCGGCGAAACGGCTGTGGGAAGAGTCTGTGAAATTGGCGCGATAATAAAAAGAGAAAACGAATCGGAGTTTTTTATGATCCGTAAACTTGCATCCGGGGAGTTTCGGCTTTATTCGCGCAAGAAGGACCCCAAGACAGGCAAACGGCGAAATCTTGGTACGTTCAAGACTCGTGAAGCGGCAGAGAAGCACGAACGAGCGGTTCAGTTTTATAAGTCCCGCTAAGGATGATGTCGACTCCGCGGGGCCGTCCCGTGGAGTCAGCATCATCCCTCAGCGGGACTTGAAAAGCGGCATTGATGAAGTTCGACGTTTATTCCATGGGTTTCTCGAACCGGACATGGGAGGAGACCATCGCGATTCTGTCAGGTTACAAGATCGGGCGGCTTGCGGATATTCGCACACTGCCGGGCTCGAGGCACACACCGCAATTCAATCTTGAACATCTGCAGGTGGCGCTTCCACGAGCCGGAATCGAATATGTTCACTTGAAAGCTCTCGGCGGTTTGCGCAAGCCGCGCAAGGATTCGGCTCTGAATGCGGCATGGAGAAATGATGCATTCCGCGGCTATGCGGACTACATGCAAACACAGGAATTCGAGGCAGCACTCAAGGAACTAATCCGGCTTCTGCAGGAAAAGACCACAGTCTATTGCTGTACCGAAGCGGTGTTCTGGCGTTGCCATCGCCAGCTCGTATCGGATGCGCTCTTAGCTCGCGGCTATCGCGTCGGTCACATCTTCACTGCAACAAAGATCGAGGAGCACACATTCACCAAATTTGTGAAGGCGGAAGGAACGACGCTCACGTATCCTAACCTTTTCAAGTCCCGCTATGGATAATGTCGACTCCACGAGACCGTCCCGTGGAGTCGACGTAATCCAGTACGGCACTGATTGTATGAAGCTTACTTTTCTGGGCGCGACTCAGACTGTTACCGGTTCCAAATTTCTGATCGAGACGAAGGACCGCCGGATTCTTCTTGATTGCGGTCTTTTTCAAGGTTCGAAAGAACTGCGACTGAGGAACTGGGAAGCGCCGCCGGTCGATCCAAAATCGATTGACGCGGTCGTACTCACACACGCGCACATCGATCACACCGGTTATCTGCCGCGGTTGGTCGCGCACGGTTATAAAGGTCCCGTCTTCGCAACATCCGCTACTGTTGACCTGGCCCGAATTTTGTTGCCCGATGCCGGACACCTTCAGGAAGAAGAAGCCAACTATCGAAACAAGCATCACCTAACAAAGCACAAGCCGGCATTGCCGCTATACACCGTCAGCGATGCGATGTCCTCGCTCGAGCTGATGCGGCCAGTGAAATATGGAGAAGTCGTGTCTCTCTCCAGCAGCCTCGGGTTTGACATGATGCACGCGGGCCACATTCTGGGTTCCTCATTTGTCCGATTTCGCGAAGGCAGCGGCGGAACGCAGAAGACGGTGCTCTTTACCGGTGATATCGGCCGATACGGCCAGCCGATTATTTTCGATCCCGCATCGGTCGATGCTGCGGATTACTTGATTTTGGAGTCCACGTATGGGAACCGCCTTCACGCCGGCAACGAAGGAACGAGCGGCAAAGATCAACTTCGCGACGTTGTCGTGTCCACAGCAGAACGAGGCGGCACGGTTTTGATTCCGTCATTCGCGATCGGGCGTGCGCAAGAGCTGCTCTATATTCTGCGTGAGCTCGAAGTTGAAAACAAAATTCCAATTCTGCCGGTCTACGTCGATAGCCCGATGGCAGTGGATGCGGTGGATATCTTCCGCAGGCACGTCGAGGAGCACGATCTCGAGATGGCTCAATTAGAAAAGGATGGAGGGAATCCGCTCTATACACAGCGGGTTCACTTCGCCAGAAGTGTGGAAGAATCCAAAGCGATCAATGAGCATCGTTTTCCCTCCATTATTATCTCTGCTAATGGAATGGCAACGGGCGGGCGCATTCTTCATCACTTGATGCAGCGCTTGCCGGACGAGCGGAATTCGGTCGTGTTCGTCGGATTCCAGGCGTTTGGCACGCGGGGCAGGCTGATTTCCGAAGGCGCACGGCAAATTCGGATCTTCGGCGTGGACTATCCGGTTCGCGCATCGGTTCATGTGATCGACAGTTTCTCGGCCCATGGAGATTACAGGGAAATTCTTCGCTGGTTGGCCGGTTTCAAGCGCGCTCCGCGAACGACATTTCTTGTGCATGGAGAACCTGTGGCCGCCGCAGCAATGAAAGATCACATTGTTGTTTCACACAAGGGGTGGGGCGTTGAAATCCCGGCGTATCGTCAGACGTTCGAGATCAACTAGAATGAGAAAATGAAGGACTTCACTTCACACGCTCTGAACGTCGCCACGGCAAAAGGCGCACGGTACGCGGACATCCGCATCATCGATCATCGGCAGCAGGTCGTCAGTGTGAAAAATGGAAACGTTGATGGTATCGGTGATCAATACAGCCAGGGATTCGGCATTCGCGTTCTCGTCGGCAATTCCTGGGGATTTGCTTCCAGCGCCTATGTCGCAAAGGCCGAAATCGAGCGTGTCGCAACTCTCGCGGTTCAGATTGCGATGGCCAGCGCCATGGTTCCGGGCCCACCCGTGGATCTGGGGAGTCCTGTTCGGAGCACCGGACAATACACAACTCCGATCGAAGTCGATCCGTTTTCCATCTCTCTGGAACAAAAACTCGATCTGCTTTTCCGCGCTGACGAAATCCTTCGTCGGAATTCTGGCGTGAGGGTTTCCGAAGCCAATGTCATCGCGATACGCAATCACAAGTTCTTTTCGAATACGGAAGGCGCCTTCGTCCAACAGATACTTTATGAGAGCGGTGGCGCGGTTGCGGCAACAGCTGTCAGCGACATCGAGGTGCAGACTCGCTCCCATCCGAATTCTTTCCGCTATCAAGGCACCGGCGGCTGGGAGTACGTCATCAATGCCGACCTGGTTGGGAACGCCGAACGTGTCGCCGCCGAGGCCGTGGCATTACTCGCGGCCGATGTATGTCCGAGCAAAGACACGACGCTCGTTCTCGACAGTTCCCAACTCGCACTTCAAATCCACGAATCGTGTGGCCATCCAACTGAACTGGACCGTGTCTTCGGCACCGAAGCGGCCTTCGCGGGACGTAGTTTCTTAACCCTCGAGAAGCGCAACAATTTTCGGTACGGGTCCGACATCGTCAATATGACGGCTGAGAGCGTTCGGCCCACGGGACTCGGCACATTTGGATGGGACGATGAAGGAGTGCCCGCGTCGAGTACGCCACTTGTCCGAGAGGGGGAGTTCGTCGGTTATCTGATGTCACGGGAAACTGCGTCGAAGCTTGCTCTGGAGAGCAACGGTTGCATGCGAGCCGACGGTTGGAACCGGTTACCTTTGATTCGTATGACGAACGTGTCGCTTGAACCTGGCACATGGGAACTGGACGATATGATCGCGGATACCGACGACGGTATTTTCATGGAAACGAATCGATCGTGGAGTATCGACGACATGCGCCTGAATTTTCAGTTCGGCACCGAGATCGGACACGAGATCAAAGGCGGCAAGCGCGTCCGCTTGCTGAAGAACTGTACGTATGCGGGAATCACACCCGACTTCTGGAAATCTTGTGACGCAATCGGAAATAGCCGCCACTGGCGGCTCTGGGGAACGCCCAATTGTGGTAAAGGAGAACCAATGCAAACCATGGGCACCGGACATGGCGCATCCCCCGCGCGTTTCCGCAATGTGAAGGTTGGGGTATTCCGATGAACTTCAGGCAAATCTCCGACCTGGTAATGAGTGCTTCGTCCGCGGACGAAACCGAAGTTCTTGGCTTCGAGCAAAACGAAAGCCTCACTCGCTTTGCGAATAACTGCATCCATCAAAACGTGACCGAGAGAAACGTTCAGATTACCGTCCGGTCGGTCATCGAAACAAAAATCGGCATTGCCATTTCGAACGATCTCAGGCCGGAAAGTCTCCGCGAATTGGCGATTCGCGCCGGCGACGTTGCGAAGCTGCAACCCTCGAATCCCGAATTCAAAGGTTTACCTCAGCCGCAGGTGATTACTCCAGTCGAATCATTCGACAGCGCAGTTGCCGAATGTACGCCCGAACAACGCGCGGCCCGCGTAGGAATTATCTGCCGGAAAGCGGCGGATGCAGGATGTGCTGCGGCTGGATCCATGACAACTTCCTCATTAAATGTCGGGGTCGCCAATTCCAAGGGCGTTTTTGCGGAGCACCGGCTGACGTTGGCGGACGAATCGACCGTCATCATGGGTCAGAATTCGTCCGGATGGGCTCAGCGTACGGGCTGGCAATTAGCCGCTATCGAAGCGGAAGCGCTTGCCGATGAGGCGATTTCAAAAGTGAGAATGGGAGCCGATCCCGTCGATTTCGAGCCCGGTGAATATAGCGTTGTCCTGGAACCCTACGCAACAGCCGACCTTCTCGAAATGCTGGCATATGACGGCATGGGCGCTCTGGCCGTGCAGGAAGGACGCTCATGGATGAATGGCCGGATTGGCGAACGCATCATGGCCGACAGCGTAAACATCGTTGATGACGGCACCAACATCGCCGGTATACCGTGCCCTTTTGATTTCGAGGGTTTACCCAAAAAGGTTGTGCCGATCGTTGCCTCCGGCGTCGCGCTGTCCCCCGTTTATGATTCATTCACGGCAGGACGTGAAGATCGAAAACAGTCGACCGGGCATGCCACGCCGCCATCTCCGCAAGGCCGGTTCGGTCCTGCGCCGATGAATCTGTTTCTGAGACCTGGATCGACGTCATTGGAAACGATGATCAAAACCACCAAGTTCGGCTTATATATCACGCGATTCTGGTATACCCGGACCGTGCATCCTCGCGATGCCGTCGTCACTGGTATGACGCGGGATGGTACCTTTGTTATACGTAACGGTGAAATCGCGCACCCAATCAAGTCGCTGCGTTTTACGCAGTCCTACGTTGAAGGATTGAAATATACGGAAGCCATTGGAGAAACGACGCGCGTGCTTCGATCAGGATTCGGCGGCGCCGTTAGCGTTCCGGCCGTGAAACTGGCAAAGTTTAGATTTACGAGTTCAACCAGATAGAAATGGCCACAAAAAGGCACAAAGACACAAGAGATCGAAATGCCCTTTGCGACCTTTGTGCTTCTTTGTGGTTGATTTTAGGGGTCAACACGTGATCGTCCTGTTGCTATCGCTGATCTTTTCCGCGAATCAAGGGAGCGCCGTACAAGTGACGTTTCCGGACGAGCCTGAGGTGAAATCCATCGAGATCGCCTGGGAGAACAAGAAGGTGCCGGCGTTTCACGTCCAAGACCGCTGGACAACGGTTCTTGGCGTGGACCTCGACGCGAAACCCGGGCAACACGTCACGCCCGTGTTCTTTACACTGAATGATGGGCGAATCGAAAAACGTGAGGCGGTGATTGAAGTTGAACCGAAGAAATATCCCACGACCGAGCTCAAGGTCGATGACAAATACGTAGAGCTCAGCAAGCCAGACCTCGCCCGGGCAAACCGCGAGGCGAAGGAGACCGAGGCCATTTTCTCACTCATCAGCCCGGAGATGTTCTGGAATGAGCCCTTCAGTGTTCCAATTCCTGGTGAAACCGGGACAAACTTCGGTCACCGCCGCATTTTCAACGGACAACCGCGGGCGCCACACGCGGGCGCCGATCTGCACGCAAGTACGGGAACACCCATCCATGCGACGAATCGCGGACGCGTGGTCTTGGCGAAGGCTCTTTTCTTCACGGGGAACACCGTCATTCTCGATCACGGTTTGGGCGTGTATTCCCTCTATGCCCACCTTTCGCGAATCGATGTGAAGCGCGGCGACGTGGTTTCGAATGGACAGCTCCTTGGGTTGGCGGGCGCGACGGGACGGGTTACTGGGCCGCATCTCCATTGGGGAATGCGGGTGCAGGGTGCGAGGGTGGATCCCTTTACCCTGGTGGAAATAGGGAAGTAGCCACAAAAAGGCACAAGTGAAGACAAATTTGTGTCTGTTGTGTCTCTTTGTGACGGGCTTTTTATGTTCGATTTTCTAAAACGAGGCTCGGCTCCGTCGCAGAAACAGATTGAGAAGCTGGTGAAACGCCTGACGGAACCCGGAGGGGAAAATTCTCCACGAATCGAAGCCGCAGAAAAACTGGCAGAGTGGGGCACACCGGAATCTTTATACGCGTTGTTGAAGCGGTTCACCATTTCGAGCAATGTCATCACCCAGGATATCGAAGAGAAGCGGATGGTTGTCCGGATGCTCGTCGAAAAGGGCAATGACGCGGTTGAGCCGATCCTACGGTTTCTCAGCAGCCACCACAATGTCGAATGGCCCGTGCAGGCTTTGTCCGAAATCCTCCCACATCAGGAATTGGTTCCGAAGTTAGTGGAGATACTCGAAAAGGTTGCTGCCGCAAGCGACTTCACACCACCGGAACACAAAGCTGATTTGATCCGCGCTATGCGTGGTCACGTCACACCCGAAATTGCGAATGTGCTGCGCCAGTTCCTGACGGACGACGACGATGATGTCCGGATTTCCGCCATCGAGGCCATTTCCGAAGCCGGCGAGCAGGGTCGCGAACCGCTGCTGGAAGCGTTCCTGGCGGCCAACGACCGCCCCCGAATTCGAATCAGGATTGCGGAAATGCTCGCAGATCGCGAGTGGCCGGTGAAGGGCTTCAGGCCCAAAATCGAGGAAACGCTGCCTGAAGGATTTCACCTCACAGCGAAGGGATTCGTCCGGAGAAAGTGAATTGCAAATTGGAACCGCACGGTCCTGGGCGATTTTCTGCGTGGCGGTTTGGCTCGCCGGCACGTTCACGGTTGCCGTCGTCGCGACGGAAAATTTTTTCACGATCGACCGCTTACTCGAAGCGAAGCCGAATCCCGCATTCGCAGCTGATGTCGAGAAGCTCGGCCACGACGCAACACGCGAACTGCTGCGATACTTATCGTCGGAGCTGAATCGACTCTATTTTCAATATTGGAATGTGGCCCAACTTGCCGTCGGAGTTGTTGCGTTGTGGTTTGTGATCAAACTCCCGGCCGCGACCAAGCCGAAATGGGGCATTCTTGGAATGCTCGCGATCGCATTGTTCCTTACAGCTTTGATCACGCCATTCATAGTATCTGTCGGCCGTTCCATCGACTTCGTCCCGCGCGATCCGCCGCCCGCCAACCTCCGAACCTTCGGCCTCCTGCACGTCACATACACGGTCTTCGATGGGATTCAGCTGATCCTTGGGATCTTCGTCACAGTGTGGTTGGTGAAGGCGAAGGATTGAAACTTATTAAGGTCTATTGCGCCGGAACCCGTTCTTCAGTTTCGGCACGGCGGATCGTTCGCTTTATCTGAGGCGTCATCAGGCTCAAGGGTATCGCCGTGCCAGCCAGGATAACCGCCACCATTGCAAAGAAACGGCTGTGGGGCATCCGATCCCAGTACGCGCCGCTGTAGCCGGACAGGTAGCCGCCGAGCGCAAGGCTCGCAAACCAGCCGCCCATCAGCAGGCCTCGGCTGCGCGGCGGGGCGATGCTGTTGACAAGCGACAGGCCCATCGGACTAAGAGCGATTTCACCGAGCGCGATAATAATGTTCGCCGCGATGAGCCACAGCGGTGAGACGCGACCCGTGTCGCCGCCGATGGTTCCGGCATAGCCGAGCATGCCGAATGCGCCGGCGCAGAGCACGACTCCAAGCAGCATTTTGACCGGCGTAGACGGTTCCGCGTTGCGGCGCTGCAACCACATCCAAACAGCCACGAGCACCGGCGAAAGCACGATGACGCCGAGCGGTTCGAACACCTGAAACCGTTCCGGGGCGATTGTCGTCGCAGTGTTGTCGCGAGCCCAGAATGTGAACGTATAGAAGATTTGGTAGAAAGCCAGCCAAAAGGCTGTCGAGATGGTGAAGACCGCCAGAAGTGTGATGACGCGCGACCGCGCTTCAGCTGGCCCGATGGTGCGCGCTTCAGTTGACGTCTTGTCCACTTTAGTGGCCGCTTCGGCAACGTGACGGTTGAACCCGATGAAGGTCACCAGCGACAACAGCATCGCAACCGCCGCCGACATGAACGCTACGCTCCAGCCGTAATTCGTGCGCAGCCAGGACACCGTGAGTGGCGACACAAAGGCGCCGAGGTTGATCCCCACATAGAAAATGTTGAACCCCTGATCACGCAACTCGGGCCGGCTCCGGTACAAATTACCCACGATAGTGGATACGTTTGGCTTTAATAGCCCGCTGCCGCAAGCGAGTAGCCCGAGGCCCGAATAGAAGAATGGCATCAATTCGATGCCCAGTGCGATGTGTCCGAACATCATTAGCACGCCGCCGATGATGATCGCCCGGTTAAAGCCGAGCAGGCGGTCGGCCAGCAGCCCACCAACGAGCGGCAGGAAATACACACCAGCCGTGTACAGACCATAGACGCGCCCAACGTGCGCAATGTCGAAATGCAACGCCTCGTTCATGTACAACGACAGAATCGCCATCATCGAATAGAAGCTGTAGCGCTCCCACATCTCCGTGAAGAACAGCACGTATAGGCCCGGCGGGTGAGAGGCGCGTGCTGCAATCGTGATCGACATTATCGAGAACTTACCATAGTCACGTACAATGACGTGCGATGGAATTGCTGAAGCTGCGCTATGCTGCGGAAATATTGAACATCAGCTACCCGACCTTGAAACAGTGGATCTACCGGGGGAAGTTGAAGTCGATCAAAACTCCGGGCGGCCACCACCGCATCGAACGCAGCGAGATCGATCGGCTGACCCGCTCAAAGCCACGGCATAACAGCCCTCAATCCATCAGCGGCAGGAACAAATTGATGGGAACGATTGTGGATTTGAAGTCGGAGGGCTTGTTGTCGCAGGTCACTCTCGACATCGGTGGCCAGTACGTGACATCGATTATCACTCGCCAATCCGCCGAAGAGCTTCGTCTGAAGAAAGGCATGCCCGCCTACGCCTTGATCAAGGCAACGGAGGTCATGATTGGAACCGCTTCGGTTAAGAAGAAATCTTAAAAATGCATCTTCGCCGCAAGTTGGACCACACGGGGATCGCCGGCGGATGTAATCGATCCAAATCCCGGCGATCCGAGAACCGTGTTCGGAGCTCCCAGCGGGGGTGTATTCGTCAGATTGAAAACCTCAGCGCGGACTTCGGCCGTGTATCTTTCACGGAACTTAACGCGCTTGATGAGAGCAACGTCGATATCTTGAAAGCCCGGTCCTTGAATCGGATTACGCGAACTGGTGCCGATCGTGAATTGCGGCGCGGCAACAAAAGCATCCGTATAAAAGTACCGGCTCGTTGTGCGTTGCCCGTTCGGCAGATTGGGATCGCGCAACCGGTTCGGCCTCTGGGTACCAAATCCGGCAAATGCATTGAAAGATGAGTACCGGACGAATAGAGAATTCATAGCACTGAACCGATGATCGACGCGCATGTCGTACTGGTTCTGATTGTCTGTCTCTTTTCCGGTCCGCCGATAGTTGTTGGCCGTGCCGCCCGATGTGGGCAACGGATATCGAGAGAGAAGGGAAACGGCCGCGGGATCCATTGTGTTTTCCGGAATAATGTTGTTGGAAAACGGCCGGCGCGTCGCAGGATCGAGAATCTCCGGCAGTAAACCCTCGACAGCTTCGCTGAAAATACCTTGGCGTTGAAGCGCCGTCGGAACCGTAGAAGTGGCGAGCAGCAACCAGAAGACAGCAGCAATCATCAGCAGTCTTATACACTTTAATGCGTATCTGTGGCAACAATCTAAACACTTTTATACGGATCGTGACCTGGCTCTTTTATCGATATTTCGATAGAGTAAGTGCCTCTGGAGGACGAGATGAGATATGTTCGATTCGTGCTGTTGATTGGAATAACCGTGGGCTTGCTTCTCTCTTGCGGCTACGCGCAGCAGACCAAAAATAGTGCAGCCGGCGCTAAGAAAGAGCACACATTTCGTGGAAAGATCGAAAAAATCGACGTGAATGCCAAGACATTTACTGTGAACGGTCAGAAGGTTGAGGGCTGGATGGACGCCATGACTATGGTGTATGTGCCGGACAAAGAGGATGTCTTGAAGCGCGTGAAGGTCGGCGACGAGATTACGGCGAAAGTCTACGATGGCGACTTCCGAACCTTGCACGACGTACAAATCGTACCGCCAAAGACGGACAGCAAAGCCGCCCCAGCCAAGAAGTAATGCCAACAAGGGTTCGCGTCAACCAACGCGATTTCATCGGCTCCGCGTACGGAGATACGAATCCACCTGGCGTTGGAGAAGATCCAAAGGCAGAGTTCCGGCGCCAAGGACGACATTGTGGAATTGCTGCAATGCAAAATTCTGGCGAAGCGTCTTCTGGGCTTTCTCACGGAGCTCGATGATTTTCAGCTCACCCAACATATATGCGCAGGCCTGGCCGGGATAAACGACGTAACGCTCCACCTCGCTGGGCTCGATGCCATAGTCGATCGCTTGCTGCCGGGTCCAATGCTTTGCGTGAATACCGGTATCGACAACGAGGCGGCGTGCGCGAAACAATTCAGCGTCGAGTTGACCGAGTAAGCCTTCCGGATCGTTCTCATACCAGCCGGACTCGGCCGCCAGCCGCTCGGCATAGAGAGCCCATCCCTCGCTCAGCGCAGGAACCCCGCCAAATGCCCGAATCTGCCGGAAACGCGGCAAGTTGTTGTTTTCCATTTCGAGGGCAAGCTGGAAATGATGGCCGGGAACAGTTTCGTGGTATACGAGCGAACGCAGACCGAACTTTGTCATGCGCTCGTGCCGCAGCGGGATCTGAAAAGTACCTGGCCGCGATCCGTCCGGGGCCGGAGTGTTGTAACTGGCTGCAGCGTTCGCTTCGCGGAAACGGGGATAGGGTTGGGCAACGACCGGAGCCTTTGGTGTCTGATCAAAAAGTAATGCCGACCGCCGTTCGGAATCGCGGAGGATTTGTTCGACGTCGGCCATGATCTTTTTGCGTCCTTCCTCGGTCTCCGGGTAGCGGAGGTCATCTTTGAGTTTCTCAATACGATCTCTTACCGATCCTGCGGTGCGTCCAAACCGGCGAAAGATGGTATCCATTTCTTTTTCGATGCGCGCGACCTGCTGCAGTCCGATCTCATGAATCTGATCGGGACTGAGGCCCGTGGTGGTATACCGTTTCAGGAAATAGGCGTAAGCCTTCGCTCCATCTTTGAAACGCCATAGGCCGGCGTCGTCTTTCGCGCGCGGCAGGACGCGTTCGAGGACAGCGATTGCATTCCGCCAGGCCGGATATACCTGATCGTTCACTATCTGTTCGGCTTGAGCGTGTAGCTTTTCGCGTACATTGCTGGGGATCTCCTTAACCAGCATCAACCGTTCGGCGAAGGTTCGAACGAAAGGGTTTTCGCCGGGCGTAGACGCGATGAATTGCTGCATCTGCGTAATGGTCGCCTGTAGAATGAATCTCGGCGGAAACAGTCCTTTGTCAATGAGACGCTGCGCGTCCGCGACTGCCTCGTTCATGCGCGTCCCGACTTGCGTCAGGCGCGCGACATAGTTGGTCGCATCCTTTTCGGTGCGAATGGGGTGATTGACCGTGAGCGTGTTCACCAAGTTGACGTTCGTGCCACCGAATTGTTCAAGGGGAAACAAGTAGTCAAGGAACGGTTCTCCTTCCGCTATTGTTTCCAGCTGCCATTGCATCAGGTCTGCAGAGATCCGTTGGATCGGCGCCATCGCCGCGCGATCGAAATGCCTCAATCCCTCCAGGCCGTGCTTTGCAAGTTGAATTCGGGTTCGGCGATATTCAACAGTTTCCGGCGAGAGCTGCTGCTCGAGCCGGTCCTGTTCAGCGCCGGTGAAGTAACGCGTGGCGATAGCCTGATTCGGACTGCTACGCACCCATCCGGAAGTGAAGTCATTGAAGTAATCGTCAATCGTCCGTTGTTCGAGAGAGCTTCCGGAGGTTATCCCGGCAGCGACGATCGCAAGCAGCCACGTTAAGCGAATCATCATAAACTTCTCTGGATTATGTTAGTGCGATAGGCGGCACGCCTAGCTGCGCGCCCAGCAGACGGCCCAAAAGCTGGTTCAATGTTTCACCGGTGGATGGAAGTACAAATGACGCGCCCGACCAGTCGAGTTTGAAGCTTGTCGACTGTGCGGAGATCCAAATCTGCCGCGCCGGCGTCTGCGGGCTAATCACAATCTTACCCGGGTTGGGTTCTTCAACCGCGATCGAAAGAACACCGTTCTGAAAGAGAATCTCCGCGTCGTAACGCTCCGCGACAATATCGAGAGCGCGGTTCAGACGGTCGAGTGCGGCGTCGCAGTACGTCCGAAATTCGGCTTCAGTCAGTCCCATCGTCTGTATTATAGGCGTGATTGGTAACATTCCTCTCCTCGAAGAGGAGTGCACGACACCATGAATCCATTCGAGCTAACGAAGCAGCTGATGGCGATACCGTCGGTTACTGGAACCGAAGCCAAATTGGGAGAATTTCTCCTGGCGCATCTGGCGGCATTGAATTATCGCGTCGAACGGCAGAATGTAACCGGTGACCGCTTCAATGTGCTGGCGTTTGCGGGTGATCCGCGTGTCATATTCTGCACACATATCGATACCGTTCCTCCGCCTCCCCCGACAATACCCGTGCGCGAGGACGACAATTTCCTTTACGGCCGCGGAGCCTGCGACACGAAGGGCATCATCGCCGCTATGCTGGAGGCCGGCGGCAGGCTGCGCGCCTCGGGCACCGTGAATTTCGGCTATCTGTTTGTGGTGGGCGAAGAGACCGACAGCATTGGCGCCAAAACGGCGAATCTGCTGAAGTGGAACACCGAATTCGTCATCGTCGGTGAACCCACCGAGAACAGACTGGCGAGTGCGCAAAAAGGCACGTTCATGGTCCGCCTGAACGTCGCCGGCCGTGCATCGCACTCGGGCTATCCGGAATTTGGCGTGTCGGCAATTCAGAATCTCTTCGCCGTCCTGAAGGATTGTGAAGGCGCGGACTGGGGCGACGATCCCTCATTCGGCAAAGGCACATTCAACACGGGCGCGTTTCACGGAGGTGAAGCGGCTAACGTCGTGCCCGCCGAGGCCAGCGCCTCGATCATGATTCGAACGGTTGAGCCTCGCGCGCAGGTTGAAGAGAAGATGCGTCGAATTGTAGCTAAACGAGCTACTATGGAGGTCATCGGCGCCTCGGATCCCCAAATCACACACGTTGTCGAAGGCTTTCCGACAACCGTCGTGTCGTTTGGCAGCGATGTGCCGCATCTCGAAAATTTGGGCAAGCGGCTGCTGGCGGGTCCTGGCTCGATTCTGGACGCTCATACGCCCGGCGAAAAGATCAGCAAAAGCGAACTGATGGAGGGAGCTGATCTTTACGAAAGGCTTGTCAGAAAACTTCTTCTATGAAGATTGCATTAATCGGATTCGGCAAAATGGGCCGCGAGATCGATTCGGCTGCGCGCGAGCAAGGAGAAATGATTACTCGAGTCTTCGAGTGGGACCGTACCGTGACGCCGGAAGCGCTGGCCGATGTAGATATTTGCATTGAATTTTCGACGCCCGATGCTGTCGTTCAAAATATCCGCGCTGCTGTTGAAGCGCGCCGCGATATCGTCGTCGGGACAACGGGCTGGTATCAATATTTGCCGGAAATCAAAGCTGTCGTGAAGGAATCCGGGCTGTTATACTCCTCGAATTTTTCGTTGGGCATGAATATTTTTTTCCGCATTGTGAGGCAGGCTGCTGTTCTCATGAACAGGTCGGCAGACTATGATCCCTACGTCCACGAAATACATCATCGCCAGAAGGCGGATAGCCCCAGCGGAACTGCGCTTTCTCTGGCACGTATATTGACCGAGAATATTGATCGGAAAAAAGAGACTCTGGCAAAACCACCCGACGGGAAAATTAATCCGGACACGCTCCACGTTACGTCCACTCGTGCAGGTTTCTTTCCCGGTACCCATACTGTAGGTTTTGATTCCGAATCCGACTCGATCGAACTGCGGCATACTGCAAAGAGCCGCCGCGGCTTTGCATTGGGCGCGCTGGCAGCGGCACGGTGGCTGCGCGGACGTAAAGGCGTCTATACAATGGATGACGTAGATTTGTAGGGGCGCGGAGAATTAGAGGAGAACCTATGACGAAGAAGCGATTTCAGGGCACGGGAACGGCGATGATCACGCCGTTCAATTCCGATGGCTCGGTGGACGAGAAGGCATTACGCCGCTTTGTTGATTTCCAGATCGATGGCGGCGTTGACATGCTCTTGCCGTGCGGCACGACGGGCGAAGGCGCAACGCTCAATGCCGAAGAAACGGATCGTATTGTTCGGATGATCATCGAACAGTCGCGGGGCCGGGCGCCTGTGATTGTCGGCGCTGGAAGCAATTCGACTGCTAAAGCCATTGACGCAACGAAACGAGCAAAGAAACTGGGCGCACACGGCGTTCTGTCCGTCGGTCCCTATTACAATAAGCCGACGCAGCAGGGCTACTTCGAACACTTCAAGGCCATTGCCGAAGCTGAAGACATTCCAATCATCGTCTACAATGTGCCCGGACGAACGGGTGGAAACATCGAAGCCAAAACGATGCTTCGGCTCGCGGAAATTCCCAATATCGTCGCGGTGAAGGAGGCTTCGGGAAATCTCGCCCAGATCATGGACATCATTCGCGATGCCCCGAGCCATTTTCGAGTGCTGAGTGGCGACGACGCCCTGGCTCTTGCAGTTGTGCTGTTGGGAGGTGATGGGGTCGTCTCCGTCATTTCCAATGAAGCTCCCGCGATGATGAGCGCTTTGATCAATGCGGCCCTCGAATCGGACATCCAGCGGGCGCGGGAGATCCACTACAAGCTTCTGCCATTGATGAATGCAAACTTTATCGAATCGAATCCGATTCCTGTAAAGGCCGCTCTGGCGGCGATGGGAATGATCGAAGAGATGTACCGGCTACCGCTGGTGAAGATCAGCGAAGCGAATCGGGAAAAACTCTTGAAGGTGATTGAAACGCTGGGGTTGTTGCAAACTGTCAGTAGGCAGTGACCCTCTGTAAGATGAATTTACCAGACGAGATTGAACGGCTCTTGAGCCTGCCTGCGCAGGAAGCACGCCGAGACGGACTCGCCGTCATTCAGGAACTCCGGGCGGGTCTCAATCGCGGCGAGTTCCGCGCTGCTGAAAAGACATCGAGCGGTTGGAAAACCAATCTGTGGGTCAAACGCGGCATCTTGCTGGCCTTCAGAATTGGTGTCGTGGAAGACCGTTCGGTTTCTGAGGAATTTCATTTTTTCGATAAAGATACACTTCCGGCAAAACCACTCGGTGCCGGCGACGGAGTTCGCGTTGTGCCTGGCGGATCGACGATTCGCGATGGCGCCTATGTCGCACGAAATGTCATCTGTATGCCGCCGATGTTCATTAATATCGGCGCGTATATCGATGAAGGCTCGATGGTGGACTCTCATGCTCTGGTCGGATCGTGCGCTCAAATTGGAAAGCGTGTGCATTTGTCCGCCGCAGCGCAGATCGGAGGCGTGCTGGAACCCCCCGGGGCACTGCCGGTCGTCGTCGAAGATGACGCCTTTATTGGCGGCAATTGCGGCGTCTATGAAGGTGTGCTCGTCGAATCCCGTGCGGTACTCGCTCCCGGCGTGATCCTCACCGGCGGGACGGCGGTTTACGACCTGGCACGGAATCAGATTTATCGGAAAGCCGCCGGAGCTCCGCTGACGATTCCATCCGGCGCTGTGGTGGTTCCGGGTTCACGACCCGTGACGGGCGAATTTGCCGTCAAACACCAGTTGTCGTTGTATGCGCCCGTCATCGTGAAGTATCGCGACGAGAAGACCGATGCTTCAACGATGCTTGAAGAGTCACTCCGCTAGGGTGCGCGCCGAGACCCTCTCCCTCTGGGAGAGGGAACTCCGATACCGCCGCGCAAGCTAGACATACCGTTCAGACCCTTCCGAACCCCTTTACCGGCGCCTGGAGACCGGCCTCCTACCTTTCCTCCGTTGTTTGGGCTGTAGGTAACCTCGACACCAGAACCTTATCCACTCTCTTGCCATCCATGTCCACCACCTCGAAGCGATGACCTTCCGCCTCGAAAACGTCGCCTGTCACGGGTACGCGTCCGACCTGTAGCATGACCAGTCCGCCCAGCGTTTGGTATCTGCCGGATTCTTCCTCGGGCAGTTTTGGAATCTTCAATACTTCCTTAAGATCGTCAATTTGAAGTTTTCCATCGATCAGCCATGAACCGTCGGGCCGTTCAACTACCTGTCTTTCTTCCGGCATGTCGACCGAGGCCACATCGCCGACCAGATCCTCCAGGATGTCATTCAGCGTGACGAGTCCTTCAACTCCGCCGTACTCGTCGACGACAAGCGCCATGTGTGTTCGCGATCTTTTGAACATTTCGAGAAGTTTTAACGCCGGCAGGGCCTCTGGTACAAACAGCGGCGGCCGCAGAGCTTCTTTCAGATCGATTTTTGCGCCTGCGAGGCAACGCGTGAGCAGATCTTTCGCTTGAACAATTCCAATGACGTTATCCAGCGTGCCTTGCGCTACGGGGAACCGTGAGTACTGTGATGACGCAAGTTTCTGCTGGTTCTCCGGGAATGGGTCGTCGATATCGAGCCATACGACATCGCGCCGGGGTCTCATCAACGCGCTCACAGCGCGGTCTCCCAATTTGAAAATGCTTTTCACGATATCGTGTTCGGCCTCCTCGAAGACTCCCGCCTCGGTTCCCTGTTCCATCATGACCTTGATCTCTTCTTCAGTGACGGGTGGTGCCTCCGCCGGTCGCAATCGGAGAATGCTAATGAGCAAACGAGTCGAGCCGCTAATCAGTGCGACAATTGGCGAACACAACCTGGATATAAAATCCATCAGCCCGGCAGTTCCAGAAGCAATGCGCTCGGGGTTGTACAAGGCCAATCGCTTGGGAAGCAGCTCACCCAGAACGAGCGAAACGTAAGTGATCGCAACAACAACGATTGCAAAGGCCAGGCCTTCGCGGTACGACGCCAGCCATCGAAGGCGTTCCATTTGAATGGACAGCCGCTCCGTTAACGTCCGTTCGCCAAACGCACCGGCTAAAATGGCTATTAACGTGATGCCGATCTGAGTTGTCGCCAGAAACCGATCGGGATTGGCCGACAGATCGACTGCGATCTGAGCGCCGCCATCGCCTTCATTTGCCAATTGTTGTAGCCGGGGCTTGCGCGATGACACTAGAGCCATCTCGGCCATCACAAAAATGCCATTGATGACGATCAGCAGAAGAATCACCAGGATTGGAGCCATGTCACTAAAATAGCAGCAGGCCCGAGCGAGAAAGAAACTGATTCTCGCGCGCCGGCGCCGGCCGATCTCAAGATTGGGAAGCTTTTCGAAGGGTTTCGATCTCTTGTTGTATGGCGTAAGAAACCAGTTCTTCGCCGTAGCGGTCTTCCAGGATGACACGCCGGAAATAGTCCTTAGCGGTTTGATGCCCGACCTGTTGGAAGGCGACGTTAATACTGCTGTTGAGCACGGCGCCTACGATGGGAACGAGAATACCCAGTTCCTTTTGAGTAATGACGATGCCCAGCCGGTCGGCGACGTAGGTGATGAGTCGAATCATCTGGGGAGCCTCGCGTTCGAGCAGTTGCCGGTCCATGACCATACCGGCCGTTCGAGCCATGAACTGGCCGGATTCACGGATGGATGTGACGACGGCGGTTTTCAATGCCAGATAGCCTTCATCACTGCTGTCGGCGTGTGGGGCCATGGCGGCGACCAGGTGCGGAAGATTCTCCGGATTCCTCGACGAATACCCGTAGGTTGTCGCAATCCGGCACGTGTGGCGCGACAGCAAGGTCATGGACGAAGTGACATCGGTGAGTATCAAAGAGGGAATCACTAATTGTGCTCCAGGAATGCCTTCGGCCATTGTCGTCGCGCCGCCCAAAAGTGCGCCCCCAGCTCCAAGCAACAACGAACTCCCCCATCGAAAGGAATCGGCCACCGCATCGAGTTGGCTGAGCGGCATATATCGCAAGGATTCAAAGTTGTCTTCCACATGAATGCCGCGCGCCGCGAATTTCTTCGAAATATCCCCGGTATTTGCCAGTCTATTGGCCGCCCTGAAGGTTTTGATGAGACCTTCCTCTATCCAGCCGTGCACATGCTCGGCGAGTCCGCGGAGTGCTCGATTTTTGGAGTTTCGCCCGATGTTAATCAATTTCGCCATCGGCCGCCCGGCTCCCTCCAGCAGGCGGTGGATGGCGTTGGGCTGCACGCGATGAAGTGCGAGTTCTCGGAGGACTTGCTGTTCGTATTCGGTGAAAAGCGGAGCCACATGCGTCACTTCTTTTTCCTCACGAAACGAAACTCACTGGAGGCAGTCAGTTTGCGGTAGGAACCGAAGTGGACGTCGGCATCTTCGATCGAGTCGAGCGGGCCCAGCTCATCCACATCACCTTCGAACACCTGCAACACATCATATTTTGTGTTGCGTTGTGCAGGGGTCCTGCCTGCGTCGCGGATAAAACGTCGGAGCTCCCGCGGCTGGACGAGCTGCCCGTACTGGGCGCCCGCGGAAGTGGAAATACTTTCGTTCATCAGTGTGCCACCGACGTCATTTGCACCGGCGGATAACAAATATTGAGCAAGCTTCGGTCCTTCCTTGACCCAGGATGATTGAATGTTTTTGATCGATCCACCCAGCATGAGCCTGGCCACCGCATGCATCTTGACGACTTCAGTTCCGCTTGGTCCGGGCCGCAAATTGGAAACCAGTCTGTGGTGGTACATGGGCGCCTCTTGATGCACCATAGAAAGCGGGACGAATTCGGTGAAGCCGGAAGTGTCGTGCTGGATATCTCTGAGCAGGTTCATGTGCTTCACCCAGTGTATGGGCGATTCCATATGGCCGTACATAATCGTGGAGGTCGTCGGAATACCGAGACTGTGCGCGGCCGTGATCACGTGAATCCACTGTCTAACGGTAATACGTCCGGGGGAAATGATGTCGCGGACATCCTGATCCAAAATCTCCGCCGATGTTCCGGGCAACGAGCCGAGACCGGCTTCTTTGAGAGCGCTTAGGTAATCGAGAATCGAAACTCCGGAGCGCGTGGCGCCATATAAAACTTCCTCGGGCGAGAACGCGTGAATATGCACGTCAGGTACAGCGCGCTTAACGGCGCGCGTCAGATCGATATAAAACGCACCTTGCATATCGGGAGGCAGACCGGCTTGCATACAGACCTCAGTTGCCCCCAGAGCAACCGCCTCCTGAACGCGGCGTATGATTTCTTCCATTGGCAAGAGGTAACCCTCTTCGCTGCGATAGGCCCGGCTGAATGCGCAAAAGCCGCAGTGTTTCACACACACATTGGTAAAATTGATATTGCGGTTGATCACGTAAGTGACCAAATCGCCGACCTGCCTGCGCCTTAGTTCATCGGCTGCAAACACAGTTGCATGAAAATCCGCTCCGCTCGTTTCGCAAAGGCGAAGGGCTTCCTGCCAGCTGATCTCGGCTCCGTCAAGAGCGCGCGTCAGGGTTGTCCCGACATCGCCGTGAATAAGATTGAAGGTTGTCATAGTGCGCCTTGTACTATTTCGTTTTGACGCGCGGCGGCAACAGCGCGAAGCCGAGGCGGCAGGAAGCCGGGCCGGTCCAGAAATTCGTCATAGGTTGCCAGCCGCTCGCGTAAAGTGAATCCGGCTTGACGACACGTTTCGGCGAGTTTGTCCACGTGAGGCCAGGCGGCTTCAGGATTGACGTAGTCTCGAGTCACCGGAGAAATGCCGCCCCAATCGTTAATTCCTGCTCGCAGCAGCAAAGTATGATCCCTGGCATTGAGATTCGGCGGAACCTGGATATTCATACGCCCGCCCAGGACTAAACGGGCCGTCGCTACGGTCCTTGCAACGTCGAAGGAGTCCGGTTCGGCAAAGCTCTCCATCCGCGTGCCCGGTTTTGCACGGAAGTTTTGAATGATGACTTCCTGGATGTGTCCGTATTGTTCGTGCAACTGCCGGATTGCGATCAAACTATCGACGCGCTCCTCGAGCGTCTCACCGATTCCGATAAGAATCCCGGTGGTAAAAGCGATCGAAAGCTCACCGGCTCCCCGAATCATCCGCAGCCGTAGGGAGGGCAGCTTATCGGGTGCGGAAAAGTGCGGCATACCCCTTTCAGAAAGCCGGGCGCTGACGTTTTCCAACATCAAGCCGAGGCTGGCGTTTAGCGGCCTCAACAGTTTCATTTCGTCGAGTGAAAGAACACCCGCATTCGTGTGTGGCAAAAAGCCTCGTTCGATCGCCATTTCGCATGCGCGTGCGACATATTCTGCTGTTGTACGGTGGCCCAATTCGGTCAGAGTTTTGCGGTACTGAGGAAAAGCTGCCTCAGGTTTGTCACCGAGACACATCAGCGCCTCTTTGCAACCCTGTTGGGCCCCGCGAAGAAGAACATCATCAATTTCCGTCGGAGACATGGTCCACGCATCGGGATCCGTTGGATCTTTCCTGAACGTGCAGTAGCTGCACCGGTCTCGACAGAGATTCGTTATCGGAAGAAAAATTTTTCTGGAATATGTGACGGTTCGCCCTTTGAATTGGTCACGCAAATTAGCTGCAGCCTCTAATAGCGATTCCAATTCAGAACCACTCGAACGAATCGCCTGATATGCATCGCGAGCCGAGAGCGACATAGCACAACAGTTTACGCTCGAAACGACACGTTACAACTACTTTGCCTTTTCAGAGCCTTTGCCTTGCATATCTTCATCGGCGATGCGGAGAAGTTCGTCTGGCGCATCGGGCGGGTTTTGACTGAATGCATAGCCGCAATGGCATTCGATGGTAAGCGGAAGATTTCTGTAAATAGCCAACTGGCGTAATTTTTGCTGAACGCGGTTGATAACAAGTTCGGCATCGTTGGCGGCAGCTTCAATCAAGAGAAGCGCGAATTCGTCGCCGCCGTGCCGAGCGACAAGATCGCTGCTGCGCGACGACTCGATGAGGGCATCCGCAACTGTTCGAAGTACATCGTTGCCGACGGAATAACCAAAACGGTCATTGATGTCCTTGAGATGCAAAACATCAATCACGAGTAACACAACACTTGCTCGCCTTCGCTTTGCCCCTGCGGTGAGCCGCTGGTAGACTTCCTGAAAGGCCCGTCTGCCAGGAAGGCCCGTCAGCGGATCGGGCGCATATCTGGCCAGGAGCCGATCGGCCTCGTATAAGCGGCCGGCCAGTACGCGAAGCAGCGCCATCGACAGTTCCGGGGATTCTCGAAGCATTTGCACGAAGTCTTCGGCTGGAATGGAGAGACAACGCGTTCGTTCCAGCGTCACAACGCTTGCTGAACGCGGCCGGTAACGTAGCCCCCCGATCTCGCCGAAAATTTCCCCCGGTCCGAGTTCACCCAGGAACATCTCCATCGGACTGTCGGGCACAGACTCAAGTATCCGGACGCGGCCCGAGATAATTGCATACGCGGTCCCGCCGGGGTCATCCTGCCGAATCACGACCTGGCCGGACGTGTAAGTGTGCTCGCTTGCGCGGGCTATCAGCCGCGCTCTCTGCTCCGTTGTGAGCGCGGCAAAGGGTGAACCCGATAGGAAAATATCCATATCAGGCTTTGTATCCACTGACTCAACTTCTTTTACAGGTTCTGCTTTGCTTTTTTCGGCCGTGCGTAAAGTCAGCGGCAATTCCTCCGGAAAGAGCGCAGGACCGCTCGTGCGAGCGAGCCAAGCGCGAACGCGAGTTCGCAGCATAGGCGGACCAAACGGTCGAGCCATATAATCCGTCGCGGTGCTTTCTGCGCTGTATAGCATTTCGGATTCGCTCTTAGCCTCGGTGAGCACAATGATCGGCAGGTCCGATTTATCCGATATCGTCCGCAGTTGTTGGATAAAACTGGCGCTATCACCGTCGGTCAGCTTCCCGTTTATAATCACGAGATCGGGCCGGACCTCACGGGCCATTTCCACGGCACCTCGCCCATTTGAAACGGCTGTGAGCACCAGACCATCCTCCGGCAAAACTTGCTCCATCGCGACAACATCCGCCCGATGATGGGTCACAATTAAAACCCGGCGGCCGAAAACAGGGCGGCGTTCAAGAGCAGAGACTTGAACAACCGCTTTTTCCCATCCTTTGCCGATAACGTCCAATTCCATGCCTTCGGCCGCTGCAAACACTTCGAGCGACGAGCGCGCGGCAGCGGCGCGCGCCCGCTGTATTTCTTGAATTTGCTTGATGGTTTCGTCATCGTGAGCAGGATCGTGGTGGAACAGTGCAACCGTGGCCGCGCCGGCGGCCATAGCGACGTCAGTTACATAGTCGCCAGGACTATGTCCCCAACCTAATTTCGTTCGGTATTCCTCGCTCGTATACTGCGCATCATGAATGACCAGATCCGCTCCCCTCAGGAATTCGATGTGGCGTTGGTCACCGGGGTGTTGAAATATCGGTCCGGGCGAATTCCAAAAGGGCTCATGATCCGTGACGTACGCCACGGTGGCACCGTCACAGGTAATTCGATACGCAATCGTCGGAGCCGTGTGGTTCAAGTACTGCGTTTCGACCAGGACTTCACCGATCCGGAAGAAACCTTCTTCCAGTTCCGTGTAATGAAGGCGGCTGGCGAGATCCTGGAGCTTGACGGGAAAATAAGAATATTGCATCTGGCCCGAGAGCGATTCTTCGAGACTGTGTTGAAATGCAGTCGAACCGTAGATGTTCAATTCCGTTCCGGGAAGGAATGCCGGAGTGAAGAATGGAAATCCCTGGATGTGATCCCAATGCGTGTGGCCGATCAGGAGATGAATCCGGTGCGGACCGGGTCTGGACAGCATATCCAAACCGAGCAGCCGAATCCCTGTTCCGCAATCGAGCACGAGCGTGGTGCCGCTCTTCGTACGCACTTCCACGCAAGAAGTATTGCCGCCAAAGAATGCGGTTTTTGGACCTGGTGTGGGGATTGAACCACGCGTTCCCCAGAAGCGTAGATGCATTCCCATTACCTTATCGTTGTTTCGCCGTTACTCGGCATTCCGTTTCCTCCGGCGCAAAGAGTTGATGTTCTCAGTGGCACATTTTTCAGTCAAGCATTTACCGCCCTTGATGTATTTTTATTTCGTGCGTGAAGAGCGCCCCTGGGGCAGTTTTACAATTCTTGATGAAGCTAAAAACTACAAGGTCAAGCGTATCGAAGTCCTGCCACAAAGGCGCCTCAGCTATCAGAAGCACGCCCGCCGCTCCGAGCATTGGATGATCGTTGGCGGAACCGCAAAAGTGACGTTGGATGGTCTGGAAACGATGCTAGCGGCCGGCGCTACCATTGACATACCCATTGGAGCCGCGCACCGGATCGAGAATGTTGGAACAGAGCTGTTGGTCTTCATCGAGATCCAATCTGGCTCCTATTTCGGTGAAGACGATATTCAACGGCTTCAAGACGACTTTGGACGCCTGATATAACCCTAATATATAATTTCGTCGCCCGCCTGCCCATTTCCCAAAACCTCAAGATGTTTTCTGACGAAGAGATTTTTTTCATGTACGGTAGGAACGCCGTTGTCTCGCGGAAAGGCCGATTCACGTTAGTTCATCTCGACCGCCCGTCCGCGGATCTGGTGCGTGCGCGCACCGACAACTTCGATCCGGATGAGTTCTTCAGCTGCGGTTGCCGAGTGTGTCAACTGATGAATGAAGGAGGTGTTGTCGTCTTTGACGACTTACCATACGAAGACGAAGATATTTTGCTGGAATAAGAATTTTCCTAGACGTCCGCCCCCAAATTCAAAAACGCTTCTTGCCGTTTCTTCAATCGGCGAGTCCGGAGAATGGGGTCGTTTAAGAACCGCACGAGCGGCAATATCGCTTGGAAGGTTTCAAGAACCAGTTTGTAAAAACGTGGTGTTGTCGCGACGCGGGGAGGGAAGTTGCGTGCGGCTAGAAATTGCTTATACTTCAGGTAATCCGCGGCGACATGATCCACTGGAAAACCTTGCGGAACACGCTGCAGGCGGTCTCCTCCAAGACTGCCGAAAATTTTGCGGAATCTATCGTGTTCCAGGATGGCGAAAAATCTGTCAGGATGGTCTACAATATGGTTCCGCACCGCATTGAGATCCTCGGGGAGGGGCATGTACAAGCCGCCGCCAATAAGCAGCTCTTGGGTCGAAATGTGGAGGTAAAGACCCGCGCCTTCGTGTTTTCCTAGACCCGAGCGGGGAAACACGACTGCTACGTGTGTTTTATATGGCGATTTATCCTTTGAAAATCGCGTGTCGCGATAGATACGATAGGCTGAAACTTTAGGTGAAGCGAGCATCTCGGGAGCGAATTTCTGAAATTCCTGTGCCAGTGCCGCGATAAGTTCCGTCATCGGCTGTTTCACGTACTGTTCGTAAATACTCTTGTGGCTATGGAACCAATCCCGATTATTATTTCGCTTCAGGGAATGAAGAAATTGAAGGCCCTGGTCTGGAAACGCGGAAAAAGCCTTTTGCTTCATCGGCAGCAATTATATGAGAGCTGAGATTAAATCGCATTCGATACTCGATAAGTACACTGCCCTTATCGATATCTCATGGCGGCTAAATTCCGAAAAAAATTTTGAGCAGCTGCTGAAGCTCATTGCGGACGAAGCGACAAAACACGTCGACGCGGAACGGGCGACAATTTTTATGCTCGATAAGGAAAAGAACGAGCTTTGGGCAAAAATCGCTCTTGGCGTGTCCGACACGATCCGGTTCGATTCGCGTCTTGGTACTGCCGGCGCCGTATTGATTTCTGGAAAACCGATGATCGTTGAAGACGCGTACAAATCACCGCTCTTTTATGCTTCCATCGATTCCCACACAGGGTTCCATACTCGCAACATTCTGAGCGTGCCTCTCCGCAATCCAAAGCAAGAGGTGATCGGCGTTTTCCAGGTCCTCAACAAGCGCGAAGGGCGGTTCACGACGGAGGACGAACATTTCCTTGTAGCGCTGGCAAACCAGGCAGCCGTTGCGTTGGAGAATAGCGTTGCGCTATCAGAATTGGAGAGGCGCCGGCAAGAGCTGCTTGAGCTAAACCTGCATCTGCGTCGAGAAGTAGAGGAGCGATTTACCAGCAAGAACATCGTCGGGACGAGCTCTAAAATCCAAGAAGTTCGTTCCATGATCGATAGAACCGCCGAAAGTGCCGTCTCCGTTTTGGTCACTGGGGAAAACGGTACCGGCAAAGAATTATCGGCGCGCGCCATTCACTATCAGAGTCAGCGCCGGTCGAAGCCCTTTGTAGCCGTAAACTGTGCGGCCTTGCCGGAATCCTTAGTTGAAAGCGAATTGTTCGGCATCGAAAAAGGTGTGGCGACCGGTGTCGAGCGCCGCGTTGGCCGGATCGAATCGGCCAATGGCGGAACGCTGTTTCTCGACGAAATCGGTGATCTCAGCATGACAGCTCAGGCAAAACTTCTTCGTGTTCTGCAGGAACGTGAAGTGGAATGGGTCGGCGGGCGCCGGCCCGTACCCGTCGATGTACGGCTAATTGCGGCAACCAATAAAGACCTCAAAGAAGAAATTAAGCAAAATCGTTTTCGTCAGGATCTTTTCTTCCGCCTCAACGTCATCCATATCCGAATGCCCGCTTTGCGCGAGGTTCGAACGGATATTCCGCTCTTAGCCACCTACTTTCTTCGGAAACATGCGAAAGACCTGGAACGGGATATTCAGGGATTCTCGCAAAATGCCGTGAAGGCACTGATGTCATATCATTGGCCCGGTAACATTCGTGAACTCGAAAATGAAGTCAAGCGTGCCGTCGTGCTGACCAGCGGCCGCGAAATCCAAGTGGAGGACTTGTCGGACGCAATCGTTGAGGAGAGATTGGCAGTCCCGGAACTGGAATCCGCAATGAAGTCCGGCGAGAAACAAACTTTAAAGGATCGAGTCACGACGCTCGAGATTCAAATGATCCGTGATGCCATGGCTCAAACAGATAGCGACCGCCGCCGCGCGGCGAAAATGCTGGGCCTGAGTCATCAAGGACTCCTCAATAAGCTGAAACGATACGGGTTGGATAAATAGCCGCCGTGAGCCAAGCGCTGGCAGGGCGCAGCCATCAAGAAGAATGCCGCATTGTCATCCCTGATGATGACCCTCCCGTCATGGCCCGCAGCGCAGCTTTTCGTCAGAAGTTGACGGCTTATGATGTCCAACTGCACTCCAGCCGGCCGGCAACACCTGAAGATCTGATCACTCGAATTGGAGATGCCTCAATCGTGATCAATATCCGCGCGACATCGCGTTTCAGCGGTGAAGTCCTGAGCCGCTCGCGAAATCTCCGTCTAATTTCCATCTGGGGAACAGGAACCGACCACATCGACCTTGAAGCCGCAAAACGCTGCCGCATCGGCGTCACGAATACACCGGGTGTTTCCGCCGTCGCGGTGGCTGAGCATACGCTTTCGTTGATCATCGCCGTAGCGAAACGCACCGTGACCATCGACCACGAGGTGCGGGAAGGGAAGTGGCCTCGTGCTTTGGCCACCCAACTTCAAGGTAAAACACTTGGCTTGATTGGAACCGGTACGATTGGCCGTGAGGTCGCGAAACTTGCGAAGGGAATCGGGATGCATGTCATCGCCTGGACGTTCCATCCCAACGGTTCCGCCGCTGAATGGGTATCCTTTGATGAGGTCTTCCGCCTGTCCGACGTTGTCAGCCTGCACGTGCGCCTGTCGGCCGAAACGGCAGGCATGGTCCGGCGCCGACATTTCGAACTCATGAAACCTGCGGCAATTTTTATCAACACCGCGCGCGGACCGATCGTTTGCGAACCCGATCTCATTGAGGTTCTGCGGGCAGATCGCATCGCCGGTGCCGGCCTTGACGTATTTGAAACCGAACCGCTCCCACCAGATTCGCCCTTCTTCGCACTGCCGAATACGGTTCTTAGTCCTCATTCGGCGGGTATTACTCCTGAAGCCACCGAAGCAGGTCTGGCCCTGGCTATTGAAAATGTTTTTGCCTGGTTGGCGGGACGTCCAACAAACGTGGTGGTATAGGCTCAGTTGTCATTCGTCTTAAATTCCACCACATTCACTTCGATGGAATTGGATGTGCCGCCGACGACCCTCCGATAGCGAATGAGTCTCCCGGTCATTTCATCGAAACGTGCGTTCAAATAGACCGAATAGCCCTCGGGGGCACCCAACGTTGCAGGCCTTTCCGCCAGGCCAATTTCTTGTTCGAGCATATGAAACAGACCGGCCATGGAATAGTCCTGACCGGCAGTGGGAGGAATGACAAGTCCATTACGTTTCAGTTCGATGACCAGTCCATCTCGAACGGTTACTTCAAATCGGCCGTTCTGGACCCGGTTGCCGGACATTTCAATCACGATCCGATAAGATTCCGGCCCGTGAGTTCTCCATTTGTTTTCGGCCTGGGTCAAAACTTCCGCTGTCAAGGGCTGAAGACGCCCGCAGGCTACCGCGATTGAAAGTATCGCCGCACCTATGAACCTTCGCTTCACCGTTATGACCTTACGCTAAAGAATCCGGGTGCGCAATCAGCGCTAGTGCGCTAAAGTACAGCCGACAATGCGCTAAAGGAGCTTCACATGGCAAAAGCAGCAAAGAGAAAATCAAAAGTAAACAAGAAATCCGCCCGAGTCTCCAGTCAGCCAAAAGCCGCGAAGAAAAAGGCGGCAAAGCCAGTGCGGAGTGCTGCGCGCACAATGGCAACTGCGAAAATTGATCCGCTGAATCGCAAGCAGTATGGCGCCTTGACTCCGGGACTGAATGTTCGTGATATCCGCCGAGCGGCAGAATTTTACGCGAACGCTTTCGGATTTAGGCTGCGAACGATCATGGATACGCCTCAAGGAGCGGTTCACGCGGAGCTGCGGCTTCGTGAGAGCACGCTTATGCTGAGTCCCGAATCTCGCGAAAGGAACAATCTGAGCGCCAACAGTATCGGAAACACGCCCGCCACGTTATATCTGCTCGTCGAGGATGTTGATAGCGTCTTCAATCGCGCCGTCACCGCAGGCGCAAAAGTGATGATGCCTGTTACCGATATGTTTTGGGGCGATCGGGTCGGGCAGCTTAGCGATCCCGAAGGACACAGGTGGATGATCGCTACCCACAAAGCCGAACCGACTGAAGCGGAAATGGCTGAAGCGATGCGCCGAATGAGCGAACAACAGCCGTCACGCGCTGCTGCCGCTGCGGCGGGATCCGGAAGCGAATACTAGTGTTCCAGCCCAAAATTCCATGGATCTTTCTCTTCTGCTCCGGGAACGGTTTGGTTTCGAGGTATTCCGCCCAGCGCAAAAGCAGGTGATCGACAAAGTCATCGCGGGAGAAAACGTCCTCGCCGTGATGCCCACTGGAAGCGGAAAATCGCTATGCTACCAATTGCCCGCGCTCGCACTTCCAGGTCTAACGCTCGTCGTGTCTCCTTTGATCGCCCTGATGAAGGACCAGGTGGATCAATTAAGCCGTTTAGGTCTGCCAGCGACGGTCATCAACAGCACTGTTTCCAGGGAACAGCAGAGAAGCAGGCTCGAACAGGCAATCGCGGGCCGGATCAAACTGCTGTTCGTAGCGCCGGAGCGGTTTCAAAACGATGAATTCCGCGCCCGGCTGGAGCAATCTCGAGTGAGCTTATTTGCGGTTGATGAGGCGCACTGCATCTCGCTTTGGGGCCACGACTTCCGTCCCGACTATCTGCGTCTGCGTCACGTCATCCCGCAATTGAAATCCCCGCCTGTTCTGGCGCTCACTGCCACCGCCACACCTACGGTCCGTCGCGATATCCTGACGCAGCTCGAAGTGGCACACGCGACTCAGATCGTCAGCGGATTCGATCGCCCAAACCTTTACCTTGAAGTACGGGAGGTCGCAACCAACCATGAAAAAATTCGGGCCATTATGGAATTGACCCGCTGGGCGCCTCTCGGCATCGTTTATGCAGGAACCCGCAAGAACGTTGAAGAGATTTATGCCAATTTGCGGCGAGCCGGTATCGAGGCCGCAGCCTATCATGCCGGCCTTGCACTAACCGATCGGAAAGCCATCCAGGAGCGTTTCATGCACGCCTCGGAGTGCGTCATTGTAGCCACCAACGCTTTCGGCATGGGCATCGATCACAGTCAAGTCCGCTTTGTCGTGCACGCCGACATCCCCGATTCCGTCGAGGCCTATTACCAAGAAATCGGACGGGCAGGCCGGGATGGGAATCCCGCCCGGTGCCTGTTACTTTTCAATTACGCGGACAAGTGGATTCCCGAATTCTTTATCGATTCGAGTCATCCGCCTGCCGACATTCTCAAATATGTGTTCGCCAAGCTCTGCCGGGCCGGGTCGCGCGAAATTGTGGGTGAGTCATGGCGTCGGATCTCCGCTACCAAAGATCACCGATTCCACGCCTCTGTCGCTCTACTTTCACGATTTGGTTACCTCGAGAAAATCCAAAACCAGCAAGGCCGTGGCGTTCGCATTCTAAAACGCGAAGATCCCTCGCTTGAGGGTATCAACTTCCAAGAACTCGAAGCACGGCGGCAGTTCGAATATAAAAAATTCGGGGTTATGCTCAAATACGCCAGCCGCTTCAAAAAACATTGCTACCGGAGTTTCATTCTCGGCTATTTCGGCGAATGGAATCGCAATCGCGACTGCGGCAATTGCAGCCGTTGCGAACCCCAAAAATTTCCGAGAGGCGCCAGGGTGGAAGTGCCCGCCGCAGCACCGGCAGTCAAACCAAAACCAGGCGCGGCTTCCTCGGAATCGGCAACCATTGTCGCATTGAAGATTTTATCGTGCGTTCTGCGTGTACAACAAAAGCTCGGCAGGGAAAAGGTCGCTAAGATACTGGCGGGATCCTCGGATGCCTCGATTCAGAACTATCGGTCGCTCTCCACGTTTGGTCTCCTTTCCCGCTACTCGTTCACATCCGTGACCGGAATGATCGACCATCTTATCGCGGAGAACTATATCGGGCAGGAAACGGGCTTCAGACCCTCAATCTACGTTACGTCCAAAGGTCAGGCATTTTTGAAGGAGAGGCCCGAAATCGAAATTCCCGGAGTCAGCCGCCGAGCGTGATCATCTCGATCTTTTTGTGGACACGCGGCTGATAATCACCGCCTCGCACTTGTTCCCACCGGAGGTCGGAATAGCGATCGACACGCCCGCCCCAGATTCCCGAGATCTGCTGCGCGATCTCCTCGTCGGAAGCGCCCGAACGAAGCAGCCTTTTGAGATCAAATCCGGATTCGGCGAACAGGCAAGTCACGAGCTTTCCGTCCGCAGTCAGACGAACTCGGGTGCACGTTGAGCAAAATGGCTCGGTCACCGACCCGATAATCCCGATCTCGCCGGCACCATCGAGAAACTCATAGTCCACGGCGGGCGCGCTGCCATTGGCGTGGCCGATTTCCCGGACGGGGAAGCGTGAGTTGACCGTGTCGAGTATTTCCTTCTTTGTAACTGTCTTTTCCAGACTCCAAGCGTTGGAGTTTCCGACATCCATATATTCGATGAACCGCATCTCAAATCCGTTTGCTCGGGCAAATTGAACCAAATCCAATATTTCGTCGTCGTTCGTGTCTCGGATCACCACGGCGTTGATCTTGATGGGGGACATTCCCGTCTTCTTCGCAGCAAACAATCCAGAAAGAACCTCGTCCAGATTGCCCCGTTTGGTCAAAGCCCGGAACCGTTCCGGCTTGAGGGTATCGATGCTCACGTTGATGCGCCGGAGACCGGCGGAATACAGTGCCTCGGCCTGTTCGGAAAGAAACGCTCCATTTGTTGTCAGCGAGAGGTCCCCGAGTCCATCAAGTTTCGCCAGCCGCTTGACCAGCCCGGGCAGGCCCTTGCGCACAAGCGGTTCGCCGCCGGTCAGGCGAATTTTTTGAATTCCAAATCCGACAAAGATTCGAGCCAGGCGCTCAATCTCTTCGAAAGACAATACTTCTTGCCGCCCGATCCAGGTGTACTCGTCAAAGGGCATGCAATATGTGCAGCGGAAATTGCACCGGTCCGTCACCGAAATTCTCAGATCATGCATTGGACGCTGCAGGACATCAAAAGCGGCCATGCGAGCATTATAGCTGATCCGAGACGGACCAGACATTCTTGCCAAGTATTCAGCCGCCGCAATAATCCCTTGATCCCTTCAGCGGCGCCTCCCAAGTTTTGCTCAGTCTGCCGGCGCCGGCGTTTCAAGTTGCAGTTCTTCCAAAGCAGCGTCACATAATGCACATTATGTAAACCAAGACGACTTTCGGCGCTACCCAGCAAAAAATGTGGAAAACCTTGTGGAAAATGCTGGGACAGGTCGAAATGAGATATCTAAGCCAAATTGTTATAATAGGTTACACTGATTTCACTTTATTATGGCTATGTTGAAAACGGCACAAAGAAACGCAAAAAACCGATAGTTCGTGCGTATGCCTGCGGGTTCAATAATTACAAGGTTGGGAAACTCTGCTGAGCGATAATGCCGGAATGGCGCGGATTTGGTTCGGCACGTCGGGTTTCAGTTATAAAGAATGGAAGCCTATATTTTACCCGCCAGATCTTCCCGAAAAGCAGTTTCTCCGGTACTACTCCAGTCGGCTGAACAGTGTTGAAATCGACTATACGTTCTACAGGATGCCCAACGCAAAAACCATCGAAGCGTGGAAAGCCGCGACGCCTGAAAACTTCAAGTTTACCCTTAAGGTATCTCAGCAAATCACACATCGCGAACGGCTAACTGTGCCTTCCGACGCACTGGACTATTTTTTGTCTGTTGTTCCCGGGCTTGAGAACCGGTTAGGCGCGGTCTTGTATCAGCTCCCACCATTCTTCAAGTGTGATCTTCAGAAGCTGGAGACATTCATTTCGGTGCTTCCCCGTGGAATTTCGGCAGCATTTGAATTTCGACATCCGTCATGGTTCACAAGCGATGTTTACCGGCTTCTGGAGAAATACCATCTGGCCCTTTGTATCCATGACGCGGACGAGCACACAACGCCACTCGAACTAACGGCGCCATTTGCGTATGTCCGCCTCCGGAGGACGGAATACAGCGGTCCGCTTCGCCGAGAGTGGCAGACACGGATGCAGCATTGGGCCGATATGGGCACTGATGTTTTCGCTTACATTAAGCACGAAGATAATCCGAACGCGCCGCTTATCGCTTTGGAATTTGCGAACGGCTTTTAGTCCGGGGTACGGATGATGTCGAATCGACGTGCAGTTAACCAAATGCAGAACGGAATTTTGAAGGAATTACTTTAAGGAAGTCGACCGATTTAGTTCTTGCAAAATGTTTTTCAGATCTTCCAACTTTGCGCCGGCTTCGCCCAGCTTTCCCTCGGAAGTCAGACGGCGGTACTCGTTCAGAGCCTGATTGGCGCGATCGATGAGCGATCGTAAGTCGGTCGATCGCGGTGGCGAGAGCGCTTCAGCGACGGTCGGAGGGGCGGGTGCAGGAGCCGGGCCGGTACGGGCTTCCAGCAACTGCGCCATCGCATCAGGAAACCGTGTGGCGTACGCCAAACGGTCCTGTGTGGCGAGGACGACGAGACGAAGCTCTGGCATCGGGCTTCGCTCAGCCTGCAAATAGATCGGTTCGGCGAACAACAATGTGTCTTCGAGCGGGATAACGAGCAAGTTGCCGCGAATGACAGTCGAGCCCTGTTGGTTCCAGAGAGTCAGCTGCGACGAGAGCTGCGGATCCTGATCGATTCGGGCTTGAACCTGCAAAGGCCCATCGACGAATCGCGTTTTGGGAAAACGGTAAGTTCGCAGAGTTCCATATTTGTCGCCGTCGCTCCGGCCGGCCATCCACCCTATTAAATTGTTCCGATTCGCGGGCGTGAATGGAAGGATCGAGACAAATTCCTGCTCCCTTTCGCCTGGAAAACGCATGAGCACAAAGAATGGTTCGATAGTGTCGGCAGTGCCCTGTCCTTGTTGTCCCCGCCCCTGTTGCGCAATGGTCCAGACGTCTTCTCTGTTATAGAAGACCTGTTCGTTTTCGACGTGGTAAGTCGAGTAAATGGCAGCCTGAGCACGAAACAGCAGTTCCGGATATCGCACATGTCTTCGAAGAAAATCCGGCATGTCGCTGGCATTCGCAAAAAGAACCGGAAACATTTTTCGATAAGACTGGATCAACGGGTCGCTTTCATCGAATACATAGAAGTGGACCGAACCATCGTAAGCGTCAATTACCGTTTTAATGCTATTGCGAATGTAGTTCAGGGAACGGCTTCCGATATTCAAGTGTCGTGCGTAGGGATAGCGCGTGGAAGTCGTAAAACCATCCATAATCCAATAGAGCCTTCCGTCTGCCCCGATTACGAGATAAGGGTCTTGGTCGAGCAGTAGGAAAGGTGCCAGCTCCGAGACTCGCTGCCGAATGTTGCGGCGCATCAGAAGGACACTTTCTGGGGTGATATCGTCGGCGAACGGAACCTTGGCGATGTCGCCGATGGTCCACGCGATCAATAAGCGACGGAACAGCGACCCCATGCGGATTCCACCCGTACCTTCGTAAACGGAGTAGTTGTTGGCATCGCCTTCCGGATAATTGAATTCCTTCTGGCGAGTCTTCACATAGACAGGCCAATCCGTAAGTTCGCCAAAATAGATTTCAGGGCGGGTGACGCGAATATCGGGCTGGGTACTTTCGACGGGCATGTTCGACAAAATGAACTCCGGCAGCCCCTCCCTGGTAAAACGGCTTACCGGATTCATAGTCACGCCGTAGCCATGTGTATAAATTAGCCTCTCGTTCACCCAATTTTGAGACCCGGACGGTAGCTTGGTCAGGCTTAACTCGCGTGCCGCGAGCATCACGGCCTGCTGCTTGTTGGCGACGAGGTATCGATCGACGTCAATGTCGGGAAAATCGTAATAGGTTCGGATCTCTTGTATCTGCTGCAATGTCGCCTTCAGCGCGTGCCAATCCCACAGGCGGAGGTTGTCAAGGGTTTCGGGATGTGCGGCGGGATCAAAGACCGCATTCGTCAATCGAGGTTCGAATGGGATCTCTTCGATACGATCAAGTGCAAAAGCTTTACGTGTGAATTCAATATTGTTTTTTATGTACGGCCGCTCCCGGACGAGTTCATTCGGACGCACGACGAAGGTCCTTACGTAAAATGGCGCAAGGCCGCCTGCCACAAGATATGTCAATGCAGGCACCGCAATGGCCACACCCAAATTACGAATCCGCCCGGCGCGTGAATTGCCCAGCGCGATGGCGGCCCCGAGCAGTAGCGCCGCGGTGACGAACCACAACCCGGGAATCACGATGTTGGCGTCGACGTACCGGACGCCCGAAAACAAACTGTCTTCCTCGAAAAGCAGCGAAAACCGGCTAATGTAGGTTTGGAGCGCAATCGCCGCCAGCAAGATGCCGAGAGCTATTGATACACCCTTAAAGCGGGCGCTCATATCCGTGACCGACAGCAATATGGCGGCAAGGATGCCAATCACACTGATGGCAAGAAACCAATCCGCCACTGATTCCAGAACTGGAAGAGTGAATAGATAAAAGGATATCGGACGGCCAAAGATCGGATCCGACATCGAGGGCGTAGGTACGCTGTTTATGAAAAGCGCGTAGGTGTTCCAATCGGAACTGAATGAGAGACCAAAGAACACGCCAATTACCGCTGCGGCTGGTGATGCCAAACGCTTCAGCGTTTCCGCGGTTGGAATCACGATAGCCTCTTGGCCGAATTGAAGAAAAGGACGCCGCGAATATCCGCCCGGGGGCATTGCAAGCCGGAAGAGCAACCAAAGGACAAAGGCAGACACTACAGCAAATATTAAGAATACAGTTGCCTCTGCCTTCAGGCGATACCAGTACACCGGTTCGAAGCCGAGGCTCGCAAACCACAGACTCTCCACATAGAACGAGATTGATTGAAAGGCCGCGATTAAAGCAATGACAACGACGCCGAAACGCACGAAAAAGCGCCTCGCGAACCGGACATCAAAAGGACGCTGGTATTCGGGAGGACGCATTTCCCTTCCATACTATAGAGTTGTTCGGAAGAGGTCTAGTTTACGGTAGGCTCGACAATGCGTTAATGAGATTCGCCGCGTTCGGGCTGCCGAGACCGGTTACGAAGTCGTAGCCCGTGGTTGCCGAACACAGGGGACCGCATTGCCCGTTGGTGTTGTTCCCCGCAGAGACGTCGCGGTAGTTGCTGGCATAGGCTGGGCCGGTTCCTATCGAGTAGAGATGCGGGTTACTTCCGGTCAGAGTGGCTTTGCTGGGCGCTACTGCCTTTCGGATGGAATTGGCGATCGTCATCAGGGCCGCCCATTGCGGTGCGCCAGCGCTAGTTCCGCCGACTTCTTGCCAGCCGGTCGAGCCCAGATAGGGGTTCGAATCGTAAACTGCAAATCCAGTTTGTGGATTCGCGTGATAGGAGACGTCCGGCACTCCGCGTTTTGTATAAGGGTGGAACGGTTTCTGGTAATCTGGCACGTCCTCATAGAGGCTAAAGCCCCCTCCCCCGCCCTTCCAAGCATTTTCAGTTATGTAGTCTCCTTGAGAGTTGAGTTTCAGTGTGGTACCACCAACTCCTGTGACGTAAGACGAAGTTGCGGGCCAGCATAAAGAAGCAACGCCCAGACACGAATAGTTACCGGTGTCGCCTGCAGCCGCGACGAACGCCACGTGCGGCTTAATGAACCTTGAATTTAAAGCGAGTCTGTCTGCCTGGGAGCGGCCGTTCTCCGGAACGGCCCAACTTATCGATATCACACTTGCTCCAGAGGCAATGGCTACATCACCGGCATCCAGCAGATCCGCAACGAAACGGCTGGTTTCCACTAATACAATTCGCGCTTTGGGGGCGATCGCGTGTGCCCACTCTACATCGAGAGCACTTTCCAACTGAAACAACTGCAAACAAGAAGACGAACAGGCAACATCAGGCACTGGAACGACGCCTTCCGGATAGAAGCGTGTTTCAAGCCAGTCGCAGTTCGCGGGTGCACACCGCGGCAAACCGAACCTGTCGCTGAAAACATCTACATCGCTTTTAATCGTTGGATTATGAAGCGGCATGACGATTCCAATCGTCTGCCCTTCTCCTTGATTGGCAATGTCATCCAATCCGTAAGCATGGCGGACCTGGGCCGGAGTGAGCCCCATAATTTCTTTGCCTCCGGTCACATTCACGTAGAGAGAAGTAGGGGCGACAACCTCTGGAACCTGGCTGATGCCGCTGAACGAGAGCGATAATAGCAGTAGCAACGACAAGAATATATGCATCATGGAGCGCAGATACTTGCCCTCTGGACGCATAAATATAGAAAACAAATCAGAAATCCTTTCTGTTCGCGCAACTGCTGTCCAATGGTCCCAGGCCGCAACCCGCCCTCTCCCCCATATATCGGAGGGAACCGCACTTAACTTTAGCGTTGATCTCAATCGGATTCCCAAAGCTGTAGTTCGGCCCGGTACTAGACTCTTTCTGGTATGATGATGTTTTGTCTTCTGGTCGTTTTTCTGGCCGGAGCGCTCCTGTTTTTGTAGATTTCAAGGAGTTTAATGCGTAAGCCCTTGCTTTTCTTACCCGGTCCGATGCAGGTGCCCGAGCAAGTGAGAGTCGCGGGCGACCGGCCGTTGTTCAGTCACCGGTCGTCTCAGATGTCAGAATTACTCTCGAAACTAGAGGCCGGCTGCAAGCCGCTCTTCGGAACTCGAGGTGACATACTTTTCCTCGCGGCCTCCGGAACAGGGTCGATGGAATCGGCAGTTGTAAATCTCACATCGCCGGGAGAGGAAGTCATCGTCATTGTTGGTGGAACGTTTGCGAAGCGGTGGGCCGATATTGCAATGGCTTATGGCGTGTCGGTTCACACCATCGATGTTGATTGGCGGCGGGGCGCCACGTTGGCTGAGGTCGATCGGGCCCTGAAACAATGGCCGAACGCCCGCGTCATTTTTCATACATGGAGCGAGAGTTCGACGGGCGTTCTGAACGATATGGCTGAAATCGGAGAATTAGTCCGGTCGCAGAACAAAATTTTCGCCGTCGACGCTGTATCCGGACTCGCGGTTTCACCGATGGCCATGGACGATTGGAATATCGATGTCGTCGTTGCGGGCTCGCAGAAGGGTTTGATGGTGTCTCCGGGTCTGGGCGTGGTTGCTATTGGCGCACGTGGGTGGGAAAAAGCGCAACAGTCGAACACCCTCAGGTTTTACTTCGATTGGAAGAAACTGAAAGGAGCAGTCCCCTTCACACCGGCACTCTCATTGTTGCTGGAATTGGACGGGGCACTGGACTTCATCCACGCGCAAGGAATGGATAAAATTTTCGCCCGGCGTGGGCGGGTAGCGGACCAGATCCGGAATCTTGTTCATCGTTCCGGTATGGAAATTTATGCATTGAAGCCTGGCAATGGAATTACGGGTGTAATCCCTCTTAAAGGATTTGATATCCCGGCCTTACGTCGTAGGCTGGAAAACGATTTCGGGATCCAAATTGCCGGCGGGTTAGGAAAAATAAAGGACACGACGTTCCGGATCGGTCACGTAGGACACCTGACCGAAGAAGAAGTGGACTACTTTATCCAAAGTTTCGAGCGCTGTTTGGCCTGAAGCGGGGTTTCGAGTCTACACATTGGATGCAGATACGACGGTTTCCGCAAATCCCTGAGCGGATTGAACGGCTGGAAGAACTGGCCTATAACTTGAAATGGAGTTGGGACTATCGCGCCCGGCTTCTCTTCAAGCGACTTGATCCGGATCTCTGGAAAAACACACAACACAACCCTGTTAAGCTTCTGCACGATATCGAACCGGTGCGCCTGTCTGCCGCGGCTCGCGATCCGGATTTCCTTCGCGTGTATGAGGTCACGATGAAGGCACTGGATCGAGCAACCCGGCGTAACGATAAATGGTTTCCTCGTCAGTTTCCCGACTTGGCCCGGGAGCCGATCGCCTATTTTTCAGCCGAGTTCGGTCTTCACACTTCCCTTCCGATCTATTCCGGCGGCCTAGGAATCCTTGCCGGCGATCACTGCAAGGAATCCAGCGACCTTGGAATTCCTTTGTTGGGCGTGGGATTTGTCTACCCTCAAGGATATTTTCATCAGAGGATCCAAGCTGACGGTTGGCAAGAAGATATCTACGAGCTGCTGGAACGTCGGGAAGCGCCGATCGAATCCGCAGCTCCGACGCATGACGAACGGTTCCTGGTCGAGTTGAACGTCGGAAGTTTGCGTGTCTTTGTCGTGGTGTGGCGTGTGAATCTGGGCTCCGTGCCGCTTTATCTCATGGACACAGATGTCGAAGAGAACCAGCAGGGCGATCGCGAGCTGTCTGCGCGGCTCTATGGCGGAGACAAGGAGCATCGGGTTCGACAAGAAATTGTGCTCGGCGTCGGTGGCGTGCGCATCCTTCGCGCCCTTGGAATCCAACCCACCGTATTTCACGCGAATGAAGGCCACACCGCGTTCATGCTCGTCGAGCGTGTGCGGGAGTTCGTTCAGCGGGGACAAACGTTCGAAGAGGCAGCGGAACAGATTCGCGCCACAAGCCTTCTCACCACTCATACTCCTGTACCTGCCGGTCACGATGCGTTCCCTTTTCACATGATGGAGAAGCACTTCGCCGGGTATTGGGACGATCTGGGTCTGACGAAACAGGAATTCCTGGAACTCGGCAAGTTCGGCGATTCATTCAACATGACTGTGCTGGCGCTGCGAATGACGGGGTGGCGCAACGCTGTAAGCCATCTTCATGGCAGAGTGACTCGCCGCATGTGGCAGGTTGTTTGGCCTAACCTCCCGGAAGATCAAGTTCCCATCACTTCGGTTACCAACGGCGTCCATGCCCCGACATGGATTGCGCCGGAATTAAGCCTGCTCTTCGACCGGCATCTCGGACCGGAGTGGGTCGATCGGCATGATGATATTTCCTTTTGGAATCGCGTGATGGACATTCCGGAGGAGGAAATCTGGAATGTTCACCTGCTACTGAAACGAAAATTCCTGACGTTTGCCCGCGAAAAAGCGCGTGAACGCTGGTCGCTCGACCGAGTCGATCCTCGGCAGGTCATCGCAATGGGAACTCTGCTGGATCCGGACGCTCTCACGATCGGATTTGCCAGGCGTTTTACCGGCTATAAACGAGCTGCGCTGATTTTTCATGACCTGAATCGCATCCGAACGATGATGCTCGATCAGTGGCGTCCCGTGCAGATCGTTTTCGCCGGGAAAGCTCACCCAGCCGATGAACACGGGAAGCACCTTATCCACCAGATCTATTCCCTGGCCGCTGACAACGGAATGGCCGGCCATGTCGCTTTCGTTGAAAATTACGAAATGCATGCGGCGCATTTCTTCACGCAAGGCGTCGACGTATGGTTGAACAATCCGCGTCCTCCCCTTGAAGCCTGTGGCACCAGTGGCCAGAAGGCCGCGATGAATGGTGTTTTAAACGTCAGCATGCTGGACGGCTGGTGGTATGAAGGCTACAACGGCAACAACGGGTGGGCGATCGGCGATCCTCCGGAAGACCTCGAGGTCCACTATGATGATGCCGCCGATGCCGAATCGTTATATCGATTGTTGGAACAACAGATCATCCCGCTTTACTACGACCGCGACAAAAACGACCTGCCCCACGGCTGGATTCAAATGCTGAAGGAAACGATTCGCTCCATTGTTCCCCGTTTTTCCGCAAGCCGTATGGTGAAGGAATACGCCTCGCGCATGTACGTTCCCGCGTCCAGGCAAGCCGTCAAGGTGCGGTCCTAGGCGACGAAAAGGGAATAGCCACAAAAAGGCACAGAATCACAAAAGCTTTTTTTGTGAATTTTGTGCCTTTTTGTGGCTGTTCCTTTTGCTGGCTTCAGATTCCCTCGATCCAACGAACAATCGCATCCAAAGCGGTTGCCAGCGATTGTGTGTCGCCGCGCCTCGTTTTCAGCGAATGATCGCCGCCTTCGATCCAGTTCAATGTCGCATTGGCGCCAATTTTGCGGACTACTCTCTCCAGCAAAGCCTTTTCTGCAAAGGCATCCTTTGTTCCGCTGATGAAGAGCATTGGAACGGGCAAACCGTACAGGTGCGGATCGCGAAGCTGATCCTGTTTGCCGGGCGGATGAAGTGGATAGCCCAGAAAGATCAAGCCGCTGACTTCCGGGAAGTCGGCCACAACGTAGGAGGCGACTCGCCCGCCCATGGACTTTCCGCCAATGATGAGCCGTTTTAGCCGGTGCTGTTTGAGGACATCTTCGATCACCGCACGGTAGCGGGCTTGAAGTTTCGGCTGCGGATCAGGCACGCGGCGTTTCTCATCCATGTATTCAAAATTGAATTTGACACAATGGAACCCACGTTTTTGAAGCTCGGTGTGGAAATAGCTCATGAAGGGGGAGTCCATTCCCTGCCCTGCGCCGTGCGCCAGGATGATGGCCGTTTCCAAACTCATATTAGGTTTGTGGCGGCGGGGCCATGACGAGCTTTCTACCCTCGAGGTTTTTCTTAATGGGTTCGCTCAACCCTTCAGGGACGGGCAGACCCGCTAATTGAAAAATATTCCCGATATGCTGACGGAACAGCGAATCAAAGATGGCATCATCGTCACTCGAGAAATCATTTCCAAACCACCACATCCAGTCGCTGCCTTCAGCTACAAGCAACTCTTCATAGGCAAGATTCCAACGATCCTCCGGAATGCGGCCTTTCTGATCCATCAGTGCCGCTCGTGCCCGGACGATCCATCGCCACGCCTGATGATCTTCAGGATGTCCGATCCAGATACTGAAATTCGCATTGGCCCATGATCCCGGCGCAAGCCAATCGAGTTTCTCGGCCGGCTGCCGTTCGAGAGCCTCCGACATTGTGACTGCCTCGAACACCGGTTCTTTCTGAAGACCTTCATACAGCCGGCGGAGAAAATCGCGGCCACTGTTCGGGTAGTAATCCCACGGATTTTCACCGTCGAGCGCGATCACAACGTGCGAGTCCCTGGGAAGCTCTCTGATTCGCCGAATGAGATCGGATGCGCTCTCGGCGGCAGGAGCATGCATGTACTGAAATCCAATCAGGTCCGATAACGTCCGGTCCCGAAAGAAGACTGTCATTGCACCGCGTTTATACGGGCGATAAAGCCGGCGGCGGTTATCCCAGCTTAGGTCGATCCCGGACTTGGCGAGAATACCCTCATCGGTGGCAAGCCATCGAAAGCCGAGCGATGCGGCCAGGAGCGCCGCATCGTTTGAAACCGAACCCTCGGAAGGCCAAAGTCCCTGTGGAATTCTCCCGAAGCGCTCGCGCATGAATGTTTGCGCCCGCGACAATTGCTCGCGCGCGTCGTATGGAAAATTTACGGCGACAGGAACGTTACCGTCGTCCACGCGGCTATCGATGAGGATCGGGAGGATGGGGTGGTAGAAGGGAGAGGTCGATACCTCGATCGTTCCCTGATCTTGCATGCGCCGGTACTCGGGAATGATGTTTTGAATCGTATCTATAACGATCTGGCGCAGTCTGGCTTTGTCGTTTTCTGAGAAGTCTTTCCCTTTCTCCACGAGGTCCTTGGGCCGCCGGTCGTGATCGATCCAAACGAGTGTCCACCACACCTGAATATCGCGAATATCCTGGTCCGAGAAAGTATGGTGCCGGGAGGGATCGCTTCGCCGCTCATATAATTCGAAGTACCGCGGAAACGGCTGCAGCATCGTTCGAATCGGAACGGGAAAGAAACGCTCGATGATCCTGCCACGGTCTTCCATGCTCAGCCGCTCGACGGGCTTGAAAGCCAGATCCATGGACGGATCGCGTGCATCGCCCCGTGCATACTCCTCGAGTTGCAACAGCAAGGACGGTACGAGATTGAATGTCTGATGAATGTCGGGAAATTCTTCTAACAGCGTGGCCATTCCCAGATAGTCCTTAGTGCCGTGCAAGTAAGCCCACGGCATGACATAGACTCCCCCGACGAGATCTTTGTAAAAGGGCTGATGCATGTGCCACAGAAATGAGACGAGAATGGACATAATGATGCAGAATATTGTTTCGAACTTTCGCGAAGCGCAAGCATTCCCCTCCTCTGCGAGGAGGGGAATGAGGCCCTGCCGACGCATAATTACGAAACGCAACGCTGGCGCGCAGCCTCCAAAAAATGAAGACCCTTGACCGCTACATTTTTAGAGAGATCTTTTTCCCATCGGTTATTGCGCTAGCGGCGCTCACCTTCGTCGCGTTTCTGGCCTTCTCACGCGAAATCGGATGGCTGTTGGAGTTGATCGTCCGCCAATCAGCCACGATCTCCGATACCTGGACGATTTCGCTGGCCATCCTACCCAACGTCTTAACTTTTACCATTCCAATGGCCGTGTTGGTAGGCATTTTGACCGGATTCGGCAGAATATCGTCCGATAGCGAAGCGATCGCCTTCCGCGCCAGCGGCCTTTCCATGATTCGTCTGCTCTTTCCTGTCATGCTGCTCGGCGTCATCGGCTGCGGTGCGAGTCTGGCGATCAACGCTTCTGTGGCGCCCGGCACAGCAAGCCGTTTGCGGGAGTTGCGGTACGAGATTGCTGCAAGGCAGGTTTCGCTGGAGGTCAAACCGCGCGTCTTCAACGAAAGCCTGACGAACTTGGTTCTATATGTTGAAAACACAGCGCCCGAAGGGTTCCGGTGGGACGGCATCATGCTGGCCGATATGACGCAACCCGATCAGCCCCGCGTAACCTTTGCCCGTTCCGGCAACCTGTTCAAGGACGACGAGAATCACGCGTTCGTACTTACATTGACCAACGGAAGCACGCATGTTGTCTCGCCGCTTTCGCCCGAGCGCTACTCTTTTGACACGTTCGAGACAACGAGGATCTCGGTACCAATTCCAGAGACCCCCGCGAAACCGGACATGCCGACACTTCAGGAAAGCCCGACGGGAACCATTTGGAACAAAATGCAGGCGAGAACGGCGACACGCGAAGAACGAGTAGAGTTTCATCGGCGATTCGCTCTTCCCTTCGCCTGTCTGGTCTTTACGCTGGTCGGGCTGCCGTTGGGGGTTTCCACCACACGCGGCAGCAGGTCGATGGGTCTGGTTCTAAGTCTCATTTTGATGCTGCTTTATTATCTGGCATTCATCGGCGGTACCCGTATTGCCGGTACTGCGCAGTTCTCCCCCTTTCTTGGCGCGTGGCTGCCGAACCTGGTTTTCGCAATACTGGGATTGATTCTTCAGGCGCGATCCGATCGTGGACACGAGAACCGGCTGTTAAACCGGCTCGCCGAAACGATGCGGTGGTTTTCCGGAATCTTCTCTGGATTTCGTACCAGCCGGACACGTTTCAGCCGCTGGAGGTATTCTCTAACGCATCATCCGAAATTTTTCAGACTGCTCGATGTTTACGTGCTGCGTGGGTTCTGGTTTTTTTTCGTGTTGGTCCTGATCGTATTTGTCGCCGTATTCATTCTGGTGACGCTGTTTGAGCTATTGCCCGATATCGTCAAAAACCGCATCGACACCGCCATAGTCGTTAGTTACTTTTTCTACCTCCTGCCGCAAATCTTGTACTACGTAATTCCACTGACTGTACTGTTGGCCATCCTCATCAACCTGGGAACGCTCACGAAGACGAACGAAACTCTTGCGGTGAAAGCCGGAGCAGTGAGCCTTTATCGATTGGGGCTTCCGCTGATTCTTATGGGATTGGCGCTGTCTGGGACGATCTATTTCGTTCAGGATTTTATGCTGCCGTACTCGAACCAGCGGCAAGATGAATACCGGAACGTCATCAAGGGACGCGCACCTCAAACATATCGAGATCCTCAGAGGAAATGGATGGCAGGTTCCGGCGACCGCATCTACCACTATAACTATTTCGATACGAACTCGGATCTATTTGGTGGAATTTCAATTTTCGAATTCATACCGAACACGTTTGAACTGAATCAGTGGGTGTTCGCGACCCGTGGCTCGTGGGAAGGATCACATTGGGTTCTGGAAGATGGATGGGTACGACGCATGGACTTGAGGGGCAAAGTGGACTACCGGCGGTTTGACCGATTCGACGTGCACCAGCTCGATGGCCCCGATTATTTCAAAAAGGAGGTTCGCACGGCGGCGCAGATGACCTATCCAGAATTGAAACGGTATATCACGGATCTAAAACGGAGCGGGTTCGACGTCAGCACGTTGATGGTCGACCTCTATCGAAAACTGTCCTTTCCGCTGGTGTCGTTTATCATGGCCATTATCGGCATTCCATTTTCTTTTACGACAGGCAAAAAAGGCGCGTTCTTTGGGATTGGACTGTGCCTCGCTATCGGAATCTTCTACTGGTCTGCGTTTGAGTTCTTCGACAAGCTCGGCGGCATCAACCGGCTGTCGCCCTTCATCGCCGCCTGGTTTCCCAACCTGATTTTCGGATTCGGTGGCGTCTGGATGCTGCTGCGAGTGAAAACGTGAGGCATTGCGCCACCCACCTTTGCGAATGGAACATGGCATGCCGCACAGGCCGGCATGATCGTGCGCACCTAACCATTTCCATTCCGCACACGATTATAGATGGAACGTCAGCGGGATACAGCTCAGAGGACACCTATTGTTGCAGTGGACGGGGGCCAATTCCCGATTAGGTTTGGGCTTTCCTCGATGAGGAATAGCCAATTCCTAATTAGGTTTTGGCTTCCCCTAATGAGGAATGAGTCATTCCTCATCAGGTTTGGGCTTTCCCCGATGAGGAATAGCCAATTCCTGATTAGATTTTGGCTTCCCCTAATGAGGAATGAGTCATTCCTGATCAGGTTTGGGCTTTCCCCGATGAGGAATAGCCAATTCCTGATT
>MNKP01000053.1 GCA_001920875.1 Acidobacteria bacterium 13_1_20CM_2_55_15 | reverse complement strand
GGCACGGGATACGAATCCCGACGAAATTATTACCAGCAATATGCGCGTGAAATCGGCGCTGCGATCAGCGAGGAAACGGTTCGAAATTATTATGAGGGTCACCTGGACGATTTCACTCAGATTGGCTTGTCTCACATTCTTATCTTGAACGGAAATAGTCCCATAACGCCGTATGCCGATGTGGAACGGCTCGCTTATGAGGAGGCCGAGAAGAAAGCCAAAGAAATCAAGGCCATGCTGGACATGGGAGCCGACTGGGACGAGCTGTCGAAAAAGTATTCGCAGGATATCGCGGTCAAAGACCATGGTGGCGCTGTTGGATACATTCCAAAGGGCCGCGCCGAAAAGAGCATCGAAGACGCCGTGTTCTCGATGAAGCCAGGCGACATCAGCGATGTCGTCGGAAGCGTTTTTGGCTTTCATATCTTTCGCGTCACCGACAGAAAGGTAAAAACGTTCGGGGAAATGCGCGATGTCATCCGGCAAAGGCTCACGGCAGATGAACTCAACCGCCAACTCGACGCCAAAGTCAAAGAGTCTGGTGTCGAGATCGACGAATCGTTTTTTCAATAAGCTGAAGCAGCCTCGAGGTTCCGACTAGTCGATTTGGTTCAGCAGCGGAATGGTTTTCGGATCGGGTGAAGGTGGTATGGATTTCAAAAAAGCATAGATGTCTGCCAGTTCCGCTTCGGTTACCTGACTTCCGAACGCAGGCATAGAGCCTTTCGGCTTGCGGACATAGTTCATAAAGGCCTGGAAAGTGATCGGGTTCTGGGCCAGGCGCGCGCCGGCGCCTCCCTGACCCGAAAAGCTATGGCAGCTGACGCAGCCGTGTGCCTGGAAGCGTTTCTTTCCGTTTTCGATATTGCCGGCCGGGACGGTTTCCGTTCGCCGAGGCTGCGGAGCTTGACCGCCGGCTATTGGAACTCCGAAGCTCAGAACAGTTCCCAAAATTCCCAACACGACGAGATTCGCTGCTCTGCAGTTCACCTGAACCTCCCTTTGGGTAACGCGTTACACCGGTTGCGTAACAGCATCGATCAAAGCCGGCTGGCCTTTTTCCACGACGGCTAGAGCGCGTCGGATCGCGGGCCCCAGGTCTTTTGGATCGGTGATCGGACCTTCGGCAAACCATCCCATACTCTGCGCCAATTTCGCGTAATCGATGTTGGGATCTTCGATCGCGGTTCCGATACGGCACCTGCCGATATCGCGATGGTGCTGGCCGGCGATCTGCTGCACCTGCATCACTTCCGTATTGTATGCGCGGTTGTTGTGCATGATCGTCAGCATCGGAATGCGGTGATGAGCGGCCGTCCAGAGCACTCCGGGCAGATACATCAGATCACCGTCGTGCTGGAGATTGATCGAAATCCTCCCGTACTTCCGGTTTGCCAGCGCTGCGCCCACTGAAGCCGGCGCGCTGTAGCCGATGGCGACCGAACCGGACTGACCGATGTGGTGGTAATACTTCTCGAATTTCCAAAATCGATGCGGCCAGCCGTTCATAGCATCGCTACGTGAAACTAACGACCAATCCTTGTTCTTGATTTGGGCCCACAACTCGACTGCGATTCGGGCCGTGCTGATCGGGCTATCATCCCACCCGTAAGTCGCGCGGACACGATTTCGTTCCATCCGCCGCCGGCTGGCCTCGGCCAACTTGGCTCCCCGTGCTTCGATGACTCTCCTGCGATCGCTGGTGATCAGGCGCTTCACCTCCTCGATGAGCACCGGCAGGGTCGCCTCGGCATCGGCCGCCAGCGCCATATCGACTTCCTGATAGCGTCCGAAATCCTGGTAGTTGCTGCGAGTAAACAGGTCGAGCGAGCTAATGCTGATAACCTTCGCACCGGGCGTTAATCTTGATCGGGACGGAGAACCTTCTTCGCCTCCCGCGTTGACGACACTCTGCAGCAGTGGGTGCTCCAGAGCAAGAATGACGTCCGCTTCCGAAATCACGGAAAGATCGGGTCCCCTGCCGTCGTTTTGATTCAGTGGATGGCGGGATGGAAAATTCATGCGTTGGATGGTATCGACCACCGCCGCCTGCAGAAGCTCAGCCAACTCCACGAGATACTTCAGCCCCGCCGGGGTACGTGCAGCGCGTTCAACCGCCAGCACTGGAAACTCGGCATTAACGAGCATCCTGGCGATCTCTTTGACAGCGGCGTAATCTCCCTGCGGCGGCAGAGTGGGCGAAAGCTTGGGTATGCGCAGGTTGGCGCCCTCCGGCAGCGGCAACTCCTGTAGATATTTGTCTACCGATAGCACGACCGGCAGCGTCGGCGGCGTGGTTGCAATTTTGTAGGCGCGCACCGCAGACTCGGCAAAATGACCGTGTGAGGCGGGAGCATCGTCCCATTTTGTAAAGTCGCGGACGATAGCCACGGGGTCCTGTGCCGTATGGACGATATCCGTCCTGGACACCCGCTTCATGGCGTCGGTGTCGTTGCCGACAAACAGAATCACCGGCACCCGGTCGCAATACGCGCTGTATACCGCCATCGCCGCGTGCTGCAACCCGACCGTGCTATACGCATAAACGGCCATCGGTTTACCTTCAATTTTGAAGTAGCCGTGCGCCATTGCAACGGCGGCCTCTTCATGAAGGCAGGTCAAAAGCTCCGGGTTGCGGTTCATTCCGTAATTGATCGTCGATTCATGCAGGCTGCGGTAGCTGGAGCCGGGATTCGCAGCCACATACTCGAACCCGAGCGACTTCATCACGTCGAGCATGAAGTCGGACCCGGCACGCACCGGAGGCAGTGCCCCCGGCTCGTTGACCGTGATTTCCGCCTGCCTGGCAGGCGTCTCCTGTTGCGCGCTCATCGCCGTGCTGCTGCCGGCCATCGCCGCGGCACTGGCAGCGAGTTGTAGAAACTTGCGGCGACCCACTGAACTCTGTTCTGAATTATTTTGTTCTGAATTATTTTGTTCTGGGTTACTCATAGTGTTCATCACCCAATCCTTTCGTCCGGCTCCGCTGATTTTATTGTCAAATGATACTGCGAGCAAGCAAGGACAACGGCCCGTGATCGCATTTTGAGTAAAAAGCAAGGAGTAGGAGAATAACAGCCATGAGTTTAAAAAACATCACTCCCGAACAGGCTAAGCAGATTCTCGAAAGCGACGGCACTGCAGTCTATATCGACGTCAGAACCGAACCGGAGTTCGTGAATGGACACGTGCCAAAGGCAGTCAATATTCCGGTGGTGTGGCCCGATCCGGCAACACGCCAGATGAAGCCGAATCCGGATTTCGTCAACGTGGTCTCGGCACATTTCTCCAAGGGGAAGCGGATCATCGTCGGTTGCCAGGCGGGCGGCCGTTCCCAATTCGCCGCAGAGCTGCTAACGCAAGACGGATTCGAGGATGTGTCCAACATGCAGGGCGGCTTCGGTGGCGCCCGCGATCCCATGGGACGCGTGATCGCGCCGGGCTGGAGCCAGTTGGGATTCCCGGTCGAAATGGAGTCCCCCCCGGATCGCTCCTACGCTTCACTCCAAAAAAATGTTGGATAGATATGCGGCGGCTGTACCAGCAGCTGACCGGCGCGCTCCAGTGAAAAAAGCCGCCAATTCCGCGAATATACGAATCCATCAACTTCCATTCGCAGAATTGGCGGCCGCCTCCATTAGATGCACATACGCGAGGCGGAATGGCTCCACTCGGTATAGCCGAGCGGACCGTACGCTCGTACCTGAATCGCATACGTCGTACCCGGTGTCAGGCCATTGATTCGAGCGGCAGTCTTCGTGTTCGAGACCGTCTGGATCGACCATGAAGCGGGCACGGCTCCGTCAGCACCGGCGGGACCCCAACGCACGTCATAAGTTTTTGCGTTACGAACGGCCTTGATCGACACCAGCAGTTCGCCGGAGGTGCCCTGATCGATGTTGAGGATCACCGGCTGAGCGAGCGGTTGTGCCGGCTTGCGAGTGCCTGACCGCGGCTGGAACCCACTGGAAAGGAATGCATTCATGTCATCCTTGCAGTGGAGCTCGACGTAGTTGGCAAGCGCCCGCAACATCCGGATCACTTCTTCCCCCTGCCGGTTGCGTAACGCGATGGCTTTCTTGCTGCCATCGCGTGCCTCTGCAATCGCAACGGAATAGGCGTCCAGCGCCGTCTTCAGGAGAGCGAGATCAACCGGAACGTTCGTAAAATTGGCATTCCCGATCAAACCGTTCAAGACGGCGAAGCCTTGAGCGAGGAGCTGTTCAGGCAGCACCTTGCTGAAATCCAGCGCTGCTTTGATCAACTTTGGTATTGTCGCCATTGTCATTTACCTCCATTCTTTGAAATTCGAACACGACATGTCGTGTTCGGTGTTGACGCACACAGTCCTATTAAGGCACGGCGGCTGCCAAACCGGACACATTAGGTTTCTTTTATTTTCAATTGTTTGCGTTTTGCGCGGATTACGGAAAGTGTCCCAAAAATGAGAAACGTCCCATTTTCGGGACACGGGAGATCGAACCAGCGCACGACCATCCTCGGGAAAACGCTATCTTTTCGAAGAAGAACGTGGCCACCTTCGGGAAAACGCGATCTTCTCGTCGGAGGACGTGGCCGTCTTCGAGCAGACGCGACCTTTTCGAAGAAGCACTCAGCCATCTTGGAGAAAACGTCATCTTCTCGAAGGAGGACACGACAATCTTCGAGAAGATGCGATCTTCGCGAAGAAGCACGCGACGATCCTCGAGAAAACGAGATCTTCTCGAAGGTGGACGCGACCACCCTCGAGAAAATGTGACCTTATCGAAGAAGCGCGCAGCCATCTTCGGGAAAATGCCGTTTTCTCGAAGAAGCACGCGACCTTCTTCGAGAAAATGCCATCTTCTCGAAGGAGGACGTGACCATCTTCGAGAAAACGTCGTCTTCTCGAAGGAGCACGTACCAGCGGGTTCCAGTAAACCTTCTCTCTAGCTATTGGTGGGGCTCTGGAAGAGATCCAAAGTCCGGCGGCGGAATGCGTTGTTTTGTCGCGGCCTCGTATGCTGAAGCAAGGCGCAAGAGCATCGGCTCGGAAAAAGGCCGCCCGAAAAACATGATTCCAACGGGAAGCTTTGCCGGAACGGGTCCGGACAGGCGCGTGCCACCAGGAGCCGCCGCATCGCGGACGCGGTCATAAACTTGAGTGGTGAAACCCGCCGGAACCGACAGGGTCGGGATGCCGTGTTGTCCCAGCAGTCCCCAGACCGAATTCGTTCTGCCGTTTAACGGCGGCTCGATAGGTGCACCTAAGATATAGGCGGGGATATTCCCGGCTGGAGACACCAGACCATCGAGGTTCTGTTGGGCCATGCATTGCAGAACCACTTGCTGGTAGGCAAACCTGTCCTGAAAGAGGTTCGGCATATCGAGCGTTAGCGCGCTATTAATCTCCTCGAGCGCCGCCTTTCGATCTATAAAGCCGGCGTCGGGACGGATGTCCCGATAGAAATTCGATTTGTCGATCAAATCCCGAATAGTCTTGATATTGGAATCGCCACGCTCTTTGAGGTAACGGCTCAACATATATTTGGCTTGTCCAAAATTGGGTGCCGGTCCCATGTTCCGGATTGTGGGACCATCGGGGACGAGAGATGGATTGAAAAACATGTCGACTAGCTGAGAGATGCGGTCTGAGGCCGGTTTCCCGTTGGGGTCCACTGGGAAGAGGTTCGGGAACTGTTCGATGAAATTCCGGTTGCGATAGATCGGAGCGTACTTGTCCACGCAGCTTTGAAACAGCGCACCACCCGGTCCCGGGTCGACAATCGTCGCTCCCAGCCGGCGGAGGTCGCTGATGGCTCGCTCGATGATATCGATGCTTTCAACGTCCGCATCGGTGAACAGTTTCTTGTCCATGTGCTCGCGAAGGACGCCGATCCGGATTCCATCCAACCTTCGCTCGTTCGCAAAGCTTCGATAGGGCTCCGAGGGCAGGCGGCCAACGCTGAAAGCCGTCAGTTCGTCCTTGGGATCGTAGCCGGCGATGACCTCGAGCACGCGCGCGGCGTCCTTCACGGTACGGCAAAGTGGCCCTACTCGAGTATTCAGCGCCGCGCCAACCATTCCTTGCCGGCTGACCAATTCCTGCGTCGGCGCGAGTCCCACAAGACTGTTGTTCTTGGCCGGGTGATGTATGGATCCGCCGGTTTCCTCTCCAATCGAGCACGTCACCAGGTTTGCGGCGACTGAGGCTCCGGAGCCTCCGCTAGAGGTGCCTGGGCTGCGAGTCGTATCGTAAGGATTACAGAACGGACCACCGAAGGAACTCCGCGAGTTGGGCGTTCCCATTTCTCCGAGGTTCGCCTTGGCCAGGATAATCGCACCTGCCTCGCGCAGGCGCTTGACGAAGGTGGCGTCGTCCGGCGGCCGATCGTTCGCGTAGGCGGCATCCATGCCCCCAGTCGTGCGCATATCGAAGGTGTCATACTGGTCCTTGATGGAGAACGCTACGCCGTGGAGAGGACCGATCAGCTTGCCGGTCGAGGCAAAGTAAGCGTCCTGCCGCGCCGCGACTTCCAGAGCATCGGGCATGGCCGGATCGTTGTCCACGGGGTCGGTCATGCTTCGCGCTTTTCTAGGATCGAACCCCAGCGCTTGTCTTTTGGCTGGCCGCAGATTCAGGCTCAACAGGGCATTGAGTTGACGCGCATTCCTGATGGGTGTGATCGGTCCCAGCCCGAGTACTCCGTCGGGAAGATTGACGCACGGGCCGTTGTACGCTTTGATGCGGTTGAGGTAGAGCTCGACGACCCGCGTCGACGTCAATTCCCCTCGCAGGATCGACGATTGAATATCTTCAATCGTCGCTTCCTCGATCCTGAATTTGGCGGTCTGAGCGGATGCCAGCCCGGGTAGGAGTAAGATGAGTGACGCTACTACAAGGTGACGAAGCATAGGTCCTCCTTGGGCTCAGTTTGTTGCTATTGTGCTTTCGTTTTATCGACCACAACGCGGCCCGCTTTCATCACCCAGCGGATGTTGTCTCGCCGCGAAACCGCCGTGATGTTGACTAGCGGGTCGCCCTCAACCGCGACGATATCGGCGTAGAATCCCGGCGCTACCGCGCCAAGGCTCTTTTCCATCCCAAGCATGGCCGCGGGTTCGGTAGTAGCCGTCTTCAGGGCCTGCACCGGCGTCATTCCCATCTTCACGAACCAGTCGAGTTCGCGCATATTCAAGCCCCAGCCGTTATAGACGGCATCGGAACCGACGATCATATGGACGCCGGCTCGAAACGCTTTCCTCGCGGTTTCGAAATTGCGCTGAATATAATCGCGCAGCCGCTCCTTCGCGCCTGGCGGGAAATGGTAGACGGTATCGTCATTCTCCACGTAATACTGGTTGTGATCGATCGTCGGCGCATAGTAGGTCTTTCGCTTGACCATTTCCGCAATCGTCTGATCGTCCATGTCGGTTGCATGTTCGAGCGAATCGGTCCCGGCGCGAACCGCGTCGCGCGCGCCGCCCGGCCCGTAGGAATGAATCGCGATTTTCTTTCCGAGCGCATGCGTGGCATCGACGGCCGCCTTCATCTCCTCAAAGGTGAAAGTCTGGGCCTGAGTCACATCGTCGAAACCGCCGGTCGATCCGTACATCTTTACCCAATCCGCTCCGGACGCGATGACTTGCCGCACCGCGTGAATGACGGCATCGACTCCATCGGCCATGATGCCGATAGGCGCGGGTGGAGCGGTACTGCGAGTGATTCGGATTCCAAGGCCTGAGACGAACATGCGGGGGCCGATCATCTTACCCATGTTTATCAGATCGCGCATCGCCAGATCTGTCCCGTCCGGCGAGTTGAGATTTCGAATCGTCGTCACGCCCGCCTCGAGCGCCCTCTGCGCGTTTTCCTGCGCAAGAAATGCCGTGACTGCCGTATGCCGGAGTTCCGAGCGGGGCGCGGTCGTACCGTCCCA
>MNKP01000024.1 GCA_001920875.1 Acidobacteria bacterium 13_1_20CM_2_55_15 | reverse complement strand
ATCCCTTCTACGCTTCAGCTTCCCTATGTCACTTACCAGGAACGAAGAGCAATCAAAGGTACGAGAGGGGCGCGCCGGCGACCCTTTTTGTCGTTTCGGTCGTCTATGACTACTCTTGATGCTATGTCGCAGCGACGGGCCCTAACGCTATCTCTACTCGCTTTTCTGGTGCTGGTCACTGCCATCAAAGTGAACGTGCTTGCGCCATTCGATGAAGCCGCTGAAGCCTGGGTCCAGCAGCAAGTCACGCCGGTTCGCACAGCGTTGATGCTCCTCGTGACCCAGCTTGCCTCGACCGCCGTTATGGTCGTTCTGACGGCATTAGTAGCTGCGGTATTGGTTCTTCGAAGATCGGACTATTGGCTGGGAAGACTCGGGCTGAGCGTGCCAGGATGCATACTCCTCAACGAAGTGCTTAAATACCTGTTCCATCGCTCCCGTCCGGCCCTGGCGCACCCGCTTGTGAAACTGGAAACCTATAGCTTTCCGAGTGGGCATGCCGTATCAGCCACAGTTTTCTATGGATTTTTGGCTATTTTGTTGAGCTCGTCCGTTCCTTCCAAGGTCCGGCGCGTCGTGATCCGCCTCGGGGCCATTGCCCTAATTCTCGCGGTCGGCTTCAGCCGGGTTTACCTTGGTGTTCACTATCCGACGGATGTGTTGGGAGGCATGATTGAAGGCGCCGCCTGGTTGAATATCGTCGGATTGGTCACCAACCGTCACCGTCTTACGTGAGCGTTACTTTTCCAAAGGAGGCGATTCTACAATCGTATCGCGGATCGCTACCCTGAGAATTTATCGGGTGACGATGTAAGGATGATGGCGCTGCGAGTCAACCAGCGGAGGCCTCATTACTCGCTTCGAGAGAGACTAGCAGGTTCCTGAGGTTATCGGTTTCAGTCATCCGTGCGATAGCCCCCCGCGCGGAACGCCCTCCGATTCGAGACTTCCACCCTGCCAATGTTGGCGGCGCGATCATCCCCGCGTTGGCTCGGCTCTGGCGTGCCAACAAACGGAGAACTTAATTTCCGGCTTGTACACCTTTCTCGCCTGTGCGTGGCGAATTACAACATGGTCTGATCCTTTCGTTGCCCCTCGCCGGAGGTCCGTTAGCGTCCACGAACACTCGAGACATGTAACGGCGGAAGGCGATCTTTCCAGGGCATTGCTTCCTCGAGCGCCGCGGCGAGTTGAAGGATCACGTGTTCGGCCGCCGGTGTGGTTCCCAGTTGCACGCCGATCGGCAGGCCGGACGAGTGCATCGCCAACGGCAATGAAATCGCGGGAGTTCCGGTGATGTTGTGCGGAAGCGTAAACTGGAAAACCGGTTGAAAGATGGTTTCCGAAAGAGTGTCCATGGTCACATCCGTGCGGCCGAGGTTGTATTTCCCCCACGGTTCGGCGACGCGCGCGGTCGTCGGCGAGAGCCACACATCGTACTTCGTAAAGTAATGTCCGAGTCGGCGTCGCGCCGTATTCAGCGCGGCCATCGCGTTCAGGAATTGCACGGGCTTCATTTGCCTCGCGTGCTCATAGATCATGAAAACGACAGGCTCGAGAGTTTCAGGCCCGATCGGGCGGCCGTTGCGTTTGGAGTAACCCTCGAGACGCAGGTCAAAACCGAAAAACCAAACGTCGGCCATGCTCCTCATCACGGAAGGATCGAATTCCGGACTGTCTTCGGAAACCTGGTGTCCCATCTGTGCGAGCGTCTTCGCCGTCCGCTCAACAGCCTGAGCGACTTCCTTCTCAGTTTCGATGTTCATCAGCGCCTTCGTCGACCAGCCGATGCGCAGTCTTGGCGGATTTTTCCGCGACAACGTCGCATAAGATTCTGCCGGCTTCGGAATAATGAACGGATCGCCGGGCTGGGGAACTGCAAGACAATCAAGCATGGCGGCGCAGTCGCGCAAGGTCTTGGTCTGGACAAAATTTTGAGCCAGACCATATCCGTTCTCATCCAAAATTGGCCCAAATGAAATGCGCCCGCGCGAAGGTTTGAGACCGACCCCACCGCAGAAACTCGCTGGAACACGTATCGATCCCGCGATGTCCGATCCGTGGGCGATCGGCACGATCCCTGCAACGACCGCCGCCATTCCTCCGCCGGTCGAGCCACCGGCCGAGTAACCTCTTTTCCACGGCGTGGATGAATTACCATAAAGAGCGCCTTCCGTCGTGCCCGACATCGAGTACTCGGGCGCTGCAGAACGGCCGAGTATGTTGACGCCGGACGCCCGCAGAAGCCGGTAATAGTGCGTGTCCGTCTGAACGATCATGTCTTTACAAAGACGGCTGCCGAATTCGATCTTTCGGCCGGCCTCATGTCCGAAGACGTCTTTCATCAGGAACGGGACACCGCGAAATGGACCGTCGCCCAGAGTCTTTTCGTCCAAGCTGTCGATTCGATCGGAATAAGTTTCAACGACCGCGTTGATCGCCGGATTGACTGCTTCTATTGCTCGGGCGGCGGTCTCCGCCAGTTCCTTCGGTGCAACGTGTCTCCCCGACACTAATTCCGCCAACCCGAGCGCGTCATACTTTGCGTATTCGTCGATATTCGTGGAGAACGATACTAATACGCCCGAAAAATGGCTGCGCTGACAATTTTTCAGAACAACCACGGCACGGAAAACGATTCCGCGGATCTCAAACAAATCTGTACAGCAGAAGGTAAGCCGCAGGCTGATTTTGGCACCCGAAGGCTCGACCTTAAGGTCCCCTATGCGGTTTCGCGGTAGTGGTCCGGGCGTCCGCGAAGTACACCGTTGCGGCGCATAAGGTCCCGGCACCTTCTCCAGCCGGACACCCCAGTTCACTCAAATGAAGAGTGGTGGAGCCACGCTGAAAGGAGCAGCGGAAGGAAAAAAGCGGCGCCGAGATGATCATGTTCGTCACGCCGATAATCAAGTCCGGTCCGGAAATAAATGCCTTTGCCTTCAAAACGGTTAACTTCGCTTCACCGATGATCAATTCCGTCCTGGAAATACTTGACTCCGCACCGGAGATGATTGACTTCGGCTTCCACATGGTTAACTGTGAACTCGAAACGATTATTTCCGGCGTCCACGTGATTATTGTTAAGGCGTCAATAACCATCTCCGTTCTCGTAGCGGTCTTCTTGAGGACGGAGATAATTATCGATGCCATCGTAGCGGTCTTTTCGATGGCCATTTAAGTAAAGCCATTTCATATACTTACAGAGACCGCCGATTGTAGCGGTCTTTTCCGTCATTGTAGCGGTCTTTGTTGTCACCGTAGCGGTCTTTTCCGTCATTGTAGCGGTCTTGTTTGCCATCGTAGCGGTCAAGTGCGAGACTCAAGCAGTCTTGGTCGTCGTGGAAATACTTATTTCCAGCTTCGAGACGATCATTTCCGGCTCGAACATGATTATCTTCGCTTCCAAGACGATTAAGTCCGGCAGGGAAGCAATATGGTTTGAACGTGACATAATTATTTTCGTACCGGCAATAGTCTTCTCCGCACTGGATATGATTATCTTCGGACGCAAAAAGATTAGTTCACGGCGGAACACGATCAACTTGCTCCCGGAGAAAATGATCGTTATGACAGACCCGATCGTTTCCGTACGCGAGAAGGCCCTGGCCGGCATGAGCGGCAATCCGGCCTTTGCGGAAGGGTTTACGAAATGAAAGCCACGGCAAAACTGTTTGTCAGAAGCGGCCGGATCTGTTTGCGCCGAGTGCGGCGTCATAGATGGCTTTTTCCACCTTCGCGCTCGGTCTCCAGACGGCTTCATGATCCCGGCGGCGAGCCGCAAATCGGGCTGAGGCATTGATTACTTTGTCTGACTTCGTTACAAAAATATCCCCGATTCCGGCCTCTATCTTCAGCGCAGCATCCTGCATCAGTCTGTCCGTGTCGAGCCGGCCATTAGCATCGAAGGACATGTATGAATAGACGACCCGTAGAATAGCGATTGGCCGGTAATTCTGGATTTCCACTGCCGCTTCAGCCCATCGAACGCGGCGCCCAGCGAATTGTGGAAGGAGGCCTTCCGGTGATTTGTCCCAGAGCTTCTTAAAGAATCGGTTGGTCAGCAGGAGAACTTCATCCTTATCGTTGACTAAGATCTGCCGTATGCCGATACCCATATCTTCGTCCGGACTTACACCCACAGAAACCGGACCTCTCGTGGCAGAAAGACTTGTTAGCGCAGTTTCTCGGGAGGCCTCACCGTCACTTGCCTTGTCGGTCGAACTTGATCACGATATTCTGCGGCACCCTTTTCCCATGTCGGTTCCGGTTCTTTGGAACGTTCTGTATCTTTTCGTTCGGGTTCGATCATCGCAATAGAATGCAGAGAATCGGCAACTCCTGTCAATTCGGTCTCTTTCAGATCTTGGAAAACCGCGCCGGGAACGAGCGCCTAGCATTCCAGAGCCAACGTTGTCTGATTAAACGGGTCGCCCGGGAATCCGGTCATTCACCTGGACCTCGGATGGGGATCTGTGTTTGTAGGATGTGAACCATGATCGAGCTGGGAAAATTTCTTGCACGCATCGGCAGCAGCGGCGTTGGCGGGGCATCCAACGGTCTTTTCCAACGCAGTGATGGCCGTCGCCTGATGATGACGCTGACGGACGAATTGTTCCTCCCCACGCGAATCGTTTACTGCGTAAAGGATCGAGAAGAACTCGTATCAAGATTCCACAACCTCCGCTTATTTATCGGATACTCCCATCAAGCCGTATCAGGTCATTCGCGAACTTTTTCAGAACGCTTATGCAAATCGATGACATTCTTTCGCAATTCGACCACTCCATCGGCCGCTTCCCCCGAACGGCAGTCCGGGAGGCCGTCGCCCGGCGCGAAGACCTAACTCCAGCGCTGCTCGGAGTCTTGGAAGACGCTGCACGGGATCCCCGGCCATTCGCGAGCGAGGACCGGATGGTCCACATCTTCGCAATGTACCTGCTGGCGCAATTCCGCGAGACGCGCGCTTATCCCTTACTGGTGAAAATATTTTCGGCGCCCGCCGAATCCATACACGATCTGGCAGGCGATGTCGTCACTGAAGGTTTGGGGTCGATTCTGGCATCTGTTTCCGGCGGCGACATTGGCGGTATGACCGCCTTGGCAGAGAATGCGAAGGCCGATGAGTACGTGAGAGCGGCGGCTTTGGACGGTCTTTTGACCCTCGTTGCATGCGGTTTGCGCAACCGTGAGGAGGTGATGGCATATTTTGACCGGCTGTTCGACGTCTTCGAGCCGGAGCCGCCCATGATCTGGAACGGACTTGCCTCCGCGTGCGCGGACCTCCGGCCGGAGGAGGTCATGGACAAGATCCGCCGCGCCTACGAAGAAGGCTATATCGAGCCGGGATACATCGGTTGGGACGATATCCAAGACGCTCTGGCCCGCGGGAAAGAAGCCAGCCTGCGATTCCTGAAAGACCGATACCGCATGATCTCGGATGTTGAAGCGGCGATGAGTTGGTGGGCGTGCTTCGACAAGACTGAGCCTGCGCCTCGCAAGAAGCTCCAATCCGCACCAGCGGCGCCCGCAGGCGTAATACTTCAGGCTGTTGCGGCGGCCCAGGCCGGCCGCAACGATCCGTGTCCTTGCGGCAGCGGCAAAAAATTCAAGAAATGCTGCGGAGGCTAGATGCAGCAGGGTTTGCTTTTCGAACCGGAAGTCATGGCGAGAACCGAACTGCAAGATGCGATCGCGCGTCTGGATTTTCACAGCGCGTTGCGACGGCTGGAAGAATTTCATCGCTTCTGGCCGGAAGCCAAACTCATCTGGGAACCGGAATTGGTGCGTGCGGGATCCAAGCTGGCGGCTAAACCGATGGATCTAGACTCCGGCTACGGAGCCTGGCAAAAACTGGAAGCGCGGCTGAACACGCTCGATGTTTCCAGATCCTGGACAGCATCGCTAAGGCGCAACTTCTTTTCGCGGCTTCTGGCCTCGAATCGGAAGTTGTTTGAGGAACTGCGCACGGCCGCGGGCCGCTCGCTCGGAGACTTTTATCTCTTGGCTGAGCAGCCGCGGAATGCGCGACGGCGTTATGAAAACGAGATCCGGCAGATTGGCGATGGCTGGAAAGTTCGGCTTCAGCTCGGCAACTGCGATTTCCGGCTCGGACATGGACCTGTGGCGCATTCCAATTACCACTGGTCGTTCCTGTTGGGATTGCCGGAGGACAGGTGGGCTTTGATCGAAGATCCCCGCTTCCTCGCCCGATTGCGCTCCGCAGATGAAGCCGAATGGGCTTTCCCTGAATTATGTGCCGCCGGGGAATTGCCGCCCGCGCGGTTCTCATCGCGCGGCGAATTCGACGGATTCAAGCGGAAATTCGGCGCGGCCTTTATCGAGTCGCCATCGTCGCGCCGCTTTTGTCTCTATTGGATCGTCAGCGAAAACAAGCCGTTTTGCTCCGACGGCGAGCTCATCGATGCGCGAAAACAATTGAAGGCGCTTCATCCGCGGCTTCATGTCCAATACATGCAACGTCTCGCCCAAGTTTCGTGACGTCCGCCAGTATGCGTCGCGTTGCACTGTTCGACATCGACAGCCGCATTCCCAGTGGATGATGCTGCGCCGCCTTCAATTGATCCCGTTCTTTCAGGAATACTGGCCGATTCCCGGCGTACGGGATCGCCTTCCCGCCGATTTCTTCGATATGGATCTGAACGAAATGATCCGGTTGACTTTCCGGAGCAACGGCCAAAACTGGGAGAAATACCTGCGATGGCTGAACCGTCTCTATTACGAAACCTTCGGCAGGTACTACGGCCAAAAGTAAGCGAAGTACCGTCGGCGTTATGGTTGCGTTGGATAAAATCCGGATTTCTCTTTTTTGGTTCGACTGTAAGCAGTTAGCTAAAATGGCATTCAATGAGATTCAAAATAATCCTGCTTCTAGCATCGCCAATTCTGATGCGAGCCCCAGACAAACAGTTGTTCATTATCGAGCGGACAACTAACGGTAACGTGGTGCACTACGACGCGCATCTCGATGGCAGCGGCCACTTGGATCCGCGCGAGCCGGTTATCGTGTACTGGACGATGGGCTCAGCTAATGGCAAGCGCCAGGCCTTAAATTTTCTCGAAAGAACAAGAGCTTATGGCATACACCTGCGGACCAAATCGCCCAGTCACTATGTGCTGACAGTGGTCTCTCAGAAGCGAGTCGAAATCGAAGTATATGAAGAGGACGGTCAGGTCCGCGCCGAGACTACAATTGATGGACACCGCGCGTATCTGCAGAAGATCTTCGCCAACATCGACTCGTCATTTCTCTTGCCAAAGGTCAATTATGTCGAACTTTTTGGTACAGACGTCATGTCGGGTATTAACTGCTCCCAGAAGATTCTCCCCGACTAGCCAGCGCCTTTGGCACCTACCGGCCAATGAAGGACACTCGCGTCACGCACAATCTCGCATGGGTTGCTAACCGCGGATAGCGAACGCCACAACGCGAACTCCCATCGATATCGCCGGTAGGGGAACGCGTGACTCTTACAGAACTGCTCCACTAAATTACTGATAGCCGGATAGTGGACATAGCTAATATCGGGAAGAAGATGATGCTCGATCTGGTATTCAAGTCCGGAACACAACAGTCTTCCCAGGCGTCCCATTCGGAAATTCAATGTCGTCGCAGTCAGCGTGAGCAGATAGTCGAACTGTGCGACGTTCTTGTCAAGCCGTGACGCTTCCGAAAGAAAGTGCGCAGGAGCAAATACCGAGAACATCGCGTACGACATGAGAGCATTGCGTAGGACGTAGAATGCGATGACGTTCGAAGGACTAAAGAAGAACATCGGAATGCCCAGGGTGAGGACGACGTGCGCTAACAGGGCGGCAAGGTCGACGCCGTGCGCTAGCTGACGCTTTTTGCTGCGAAGCGATCGAGCCAGATGGATGTATCCGGCAATTTGTTGGCTGAATAATGTCAGGGAAATAGCGACAGGAAAAACGAATCGCTGGAGGTGCACATAGAAAAACCTCCGCATTCCCGACGATAGCCGAACTTCATCCGTTGTAGTTGCAAACCATGGAGACAGATCCGCGTCGCCATCAACGCCTATTACATTCGGGGCGCTATGGTGGACAAGCACATGTTTGTGCCACCAGTAGGTCGCCGACAGGCCAAAATAGACAGGATAGCCGATATAGGTCAGCAATTCGTTTACCCAGCGTTTCTTGGCGGTCGCATAATGAGAGGAATTGTGTGTGTTAGTGCCGATTCCGATGCTGCCTGCAGTCCACACGATCAGACCACATGTGCGCGCGACTGATCCCGAAGCCGCGAGATACACCACAAGTCCACCAGCCGCCATTAGAGCACTGATGCTCAGGTCGAAGAGGATCCGCGCCGTGTGCTTTTCGTAACAGCCTCGTTTTTGCAGATCTGCTCGAAGCTCCCGAACACTGCTATCGCGCATCGGTCAGTAGATTCCGGCGACGAACCGGTATGTGTACGAAATAAATACAACCAGAAACCAGAGCATGTACGCTCCCATTGCAATACCTCGCGGCCTGGAAACGGTCAACGGCGAAACCATCGCCCCGCCGACGAGGACAGAGATCAGAGCAACGGGTATCGCGGATGGATGTGTGAGGAACAGTGTCGACCACAAAAGAGCAGCTAGAGTTGTCGGCAGTCCGATGAATCCGGACTGCGCGTGATGGTGTAGATTGTAATAGCCAAGCCGGGTCACCGCGCACAGAACGTACACAAACGCAGCCACCAGCAACTCGAATCGAGCCGAGGCCGAATCGAATTGGACGAGCGACTGCAAGCAGACGACAGGCACGATTCCAAACGAAACGGCGTCAACGAGACTGTCGAGTTGTGCGCCGAATTCGCTCTCGTTCTCGGTCCGTTGGAAGAGCAGAGCGAATTTTCCATCGAAGGTATCGGCGAGCGCGGAAACCGCGAGCAATAAACCGGCGGCCTCCCAGCTTCGGTATTCCCGCGCGGCGAAGACAGCCAGCAGGCTGCACAATAGCGAGATGTACGTCAGCAAATTACAAAGGCGAATATATCGTGCTGGATACGACATCGAATATTCCCTTCCATGTACGAATTACACGTTCGAGAAAACGCTGCTCATTAAAACGGTGAATCATTGCATAAGCTGGCAGCCGATTGATCATCAGGTCATACAGCGATAGGCAAAAGCCGAGCACCCAAGAAGTGTCATCAATCTGTTGTGCCGTCGCGTCTTGTAATGCCGTCCGGTGCATTTCGATGTAACGAAGGAGATCGGACCGTTGCACGTCTGCTCCAAGTACGAAGCACAGGAGCTCGGCAAGGTCATGTTGCGGAAGATCGACCGTCGCGAGTTCCCAATCGTAGAGGCAAAGGCTCAATTCGCTGCCTGAGCGTCGGAATCCGAGGTTTCGAGGATTGAAATCATTATGGATCAAGGTATGCGACATGCCTTCATGAAGCCGCCAGAACTCATCCAGGCGCTCGATGAGAACGGATTGTATCGCGCCGCATTCGGGACCTATCCAAGGCGAAAAAATCGGGCAGGCGTGGTCCGCCAGGGCAACCCAAAGATCCCTGGCCTCCGCAAACTGTTTTCGATGGAGAACCTGATTAGACCACGATTGGTTCACGGCACGCCCCAGTTGCACTCCGTACCAAATGGCGTGGAGCCGCGCGATTCCTTGAATGGCCGCTTCGATGTATTTGGCAGGCCAAGTGTGTACAGACTCGACCGAGTCCATCATTTCCAACCGCGACAGCTTTTCCAGGACCAGAACCGTTCGCGCATGATCCGATCGTCCACCGTAAAACCCCGGAGTGAATCGACGGAAACGAGCATCATCCTGCTGGTAGACAGAGAGTTCGCGAGTATCACACCCGGTCAAGCCTAGACAATCGGAGAAACGCTCGTAGGCGCAGCCGAGAGCGGGACTGCACAATGCTGCTAAGGTTTGCCCGACGGCCGTTACTTCCTTATCGCGCGCTTTCACCTTCACGATCACGTCACGCTCACGTTGCCCGTCCCCAAATTCGAGACGATAGCCGTGCAGCCCGATCGAGTGGCCGTACTTCCACGATGTCAGTTCGCCGATCACGCTATGACCACCGGAGAATTCAAGCGGTCGCGCGCGGGTCACCTCGTGGTTTCCAATCACAGAGTTAAAGAAGCACGCGTCGAATTGCAGATGTTCATCAGCGGCAGGAGGGTCCGTTCGATGGGACCTTTCGACTGGCGGCAGAAACTTACGATCAATGTAGGATTCGAAGTAACGATCCAGTAAACGAGTGGACAATTGCGGACACGTCAGATCTTCGCGCTCCAGCAGCTCCCGCGTGGCATCGAACCGTGCTTTGCGCCGCCGGGATTCCTCGTACAACTGAGGCAGATAAAGTCCCTTCTGTCCTGCAGGACGATGTAGAAAAAATGGGAGAAGGTCTCGTAACGGATGTTCCCTATCATTACGTACATCGGCATTGAGCCGATGCAGCCAATCCTGGTAGTGAAGCAGTTCGACGCGATATCCAAACAGGTTCATCCATAATATCAACTCGCGCCAATGTCTGAGCTTTGGATTCGCTAAATGGAAAACTCGAAATGGCTCCAAATTTCCGTTCAATACAAGGCGCGTAATCGCTTCCGCCGCAAAGTCGACGGGCAAAAAGTCCAGGAGCCAGTCAAGATCCGGGGCCGCGCCCATTTGTACGCACGCCCTGATAAACTTCGAAACGAAGTCCTCGGTATTGGAGATGCCCGTAACGCTGTTGCCTGAGATAAGAGCGGGCCGAACGATCGATACCGGCAAGCCGCGCTGCGCTGCGGTTTTCACGAGGGACTCCGCAACGCATTTGCTTTGCGCATATCCCAGATGGATTCCAGCCACATCTGCAAACACATCGTCAGTCTCTGAAACCTCTCGCGAACCTGTCATCGAGTAGCACACAGCCAGAGTCGAAATGAGATGAAAGGGTTTTGACCTGTGGCGGCAGGCCAAGCCCAACAACTCGCGAAGGGCCAGCACGTTCGTGTGCCGCAGCCGCGTATAAGAGTGCACCCAATTCACCGCCGCCGCTGCGTGAAACACGACGTCGATGGTGATTGCCAGGGCGTCAAATGAAGAAGGTGGCAGGCCCAAATGCGGCTGCGTAATGTCTGCCTCGAGTATCGCAATGCGATGGTCGAATCCGTCATCCCAGATTCCGTAGCGCTCGAGATTCCGCCGAACCCTGGTTTGACCGTCGTCTTTGTCTGGCCTGACCAGGCAAACAACCTGCGCTTTCGTGTTTCGCAGAAGCGAACGTAGCAAGTAGGCCCCAAGAAAGCCCGTCGCACCGGTTAGCAGAATCGATCGAGGCAGCGCCACGGCTGGGCCTGGCGCAGGGCGAATGTCCTCCGGAAGTTTGCTGTCGGCCGCCATCTCTTGGGCCAGATTAACGGTTGCGCGCCGTGCGCCCGGTACACAAGCAGCCAAAACTTCTGCAAGCGACTGAATGGTGAGACCGTCCAAGCAGATCGCGTTTGGAATTTCTGTTCCCAATTCGCTTTCGATGCCCTCGATCAGGTGAAGCATACCGAGCGAATCCACTCCGAGGCGCGATAAGGCCGTGCTCAAGCTGACGCTGGATGGCGTCACTCCAGCGATCTCCGCGACACGATGCTGAAGGAATTCTTCTATCTGGCCTGATGCAACGGTTATAGCGGAACTCATGCTCGTTCTCCGTCGTGACTCCAGATGCGAACCGTCTGCAGGCTACCGTCGATGAACCACCTGCGGCACAGTTGCCGTTGAAGTTTTCCGCTCGTCGTTTTCGGAATCGATCCGTAAGGCGCAAGCGCCAGCGACTGGATCCTTATTCCGTGCCGTTCCGTTACCGCACTCTGGATAGCGGTTATGGCCTGATCGCTCCAATCGTCGAAATCCTGAGACAACTTCGGAAGGACCTCGATGACAACGGCGAGTTGCTCGGTTCCATCTCCATCGACGGCGAATGCGGCACAGCCACTCATTAAGATGGCGGCAGGACTCTGACTAACAGTGTGCTCAATGTCTTGCGGATAATGTTTGAATCCGCGAATATTTATAACGTCTTTGATCCGCCCGGTCACAAAGAGCTGTCCATCCGACAAGAAGCCGAGATCGCCCGTTCGTAAGAATGGCCCATCCTGGCTGTCCTCGAAATAGGCATGAAACGCCGCCTCGGTTTCGGCCGGCTTCTGCCAGTAACCATTGGCAACGCTGGGTCCCGCGATCCAGATTTCGCCGACTTCATTTGCGCCACACTTGACAAGTGTTTCCGGATCCGCGATGACGATTCGAGTATGGGACTGTGTCCTGCCGCTCGCGACGACGCTGATAGTCTTGGCAGTGCGGTGTTGCGGAGCTGCCACGATGCCTCGACCTAACGCCTCTGCATCGAGTTCCCGAACCACTGGCACATCTGCCGCATGACCGCTCGAAACCAGGAGTGTCGATTCAGCCAGCCCATAAACCGGATAAAATGCGTTCCAGCGGAATCCGGAGCGTTCGAATCTTTGGCGAAACCGCAATAAAGTCTCACTCCGAATCGTCTCCGAGCCGTTGTAAGCGACGCGCCAGGAGGTGAGATCTAGATTCTCCTGTTCTTCGGCGGAAATCTTTTCAACGCACAGATCGAAAGCGAAATTGGGCCCACCGCTGTTGGTCGCGCGAAAGCGTGTAATAGCCTCGAGCCACCGCGCCGGCCGGCGGAGAAATGATGCGGGAGACATGAGGTAGGCGCGATAGCCCGCGAAAGTCGGGAGCAGGATAGCTTCGATCAAGCCCATATCGTGGCTGTGAGGCAGCCATGAGACGGAGATCGTATCGCGGCCGTTCTCCTCCACCTCGTTGCAGTAACTCAAATTGTGAAGCAGGTTTCGATGAGTGACGACGACTCCTTTTGGAATCGATGTCGAACCGGACGTGTACTGTATGAACGCCGGCATGTCGGATGGCAGCAAAGCATCTTGATAACATGCGCCCAGAGCTTCATCACAGCGATCGGTCGCGAGCCATCGCATTCGACCGAGCTCCTGCGATCGATTCATGAAATCCGGATCAGTGAACGCTCGGTCAATGACTCGCGTAACACTGAGAACGGCATCCGCGTCTGCATCACGCGCCACGGCGGCAAGGCGTGTCAAGGAGCGGCCGAGGCGCATGATATGAGCGAGACCTGCAGGCACAGGTGTGATGCGGGCATAAATGCAGGCGAAGAAAGACACGATGAAATCGAGCCCAGGAGGATAGACCAGCAACGGACGCTGTATGCGCCAGTCACGCAACATTACTGCAAGCGCTCGGCTTTGAAAATCGAGATCACGATACGTGATGGTGCGGCCTTCGGCTTCACCGTCATTCAAAAATGTATAGGCGGCCTCGAATGCCTGCGTTTCAGTGCGATACCGAAGCACATCGGCCAAGGTTCGAAACTGGTTTGGAATCATCTCAGTCCTAAGGTCACGTTCAATCCAGCAAAGTAGTCTCGAACGGCAGTCTTGTTTCTATCCAGATCACTAAGCTTCCAGTCTGTCGTCGGAATCGGAGATTGAAAGTAAACATGAACTACGCCGGGAAGCGCCGCAAATCCCCGGCCGGGGTTGATGTTCCTTGGAATGACGATAAAGATAGGAACGATGGGCGCCCGCAGGGCCGTCGCCAGATGAAAAGCGCCTTTGTTGAATGGCCCAATCTGTCCCGAGGTGATTCGCGTTCCTTCTGGACTCAAGAAAACAGAATCGCCGGTTCGCCGCAACACGTCTTCGGCATGTTGGAAACAGCGCACGCGCTTCGCACGGTTGGTTTGGGGCGGCGTAAAGAAAACACCGACGAGATAACTGATGACCGCGAGTGGAGGAATCAGCCTGTATTTACGTTTGAGGAAGAATCGTGTTCGAGGCAATCCCAGGGCGAGAAGGATAAACACATCCAGCGTAGACGTGTGGTTCGCGATAAAGATCGTTTGAATATTCGGCAGGGGGGCCGGTCCATGCTGCTCGATCCGGACGCCGCACAAAGTCAGGACGGCCTTTCCCAGCCGCCGACCCAACACTTCGGAGTAGAACCGCCGCAATTGGAATCCTGTAAATAAGGCGACGAGGAACATGACGGCGGCGCAGAACGTCAACAGCACGCTGCTTGCGACCAATAGAAAATACGGACGCCATCGCTGCTGAGGAAAATCAGGGATACTGAGCGATTCTTGTACTTCAGGATTGTTCAGCATTCCAGTTTTTGCCTTCGCTTCTCTGATTACAGAGCTCATGGTTTCCTCCTGCAAATGACGGTTTGCATCGCGAGATTGAGTTGGCGCTCCGCCATCAACAGGGGCAGCAGGAGAATCTGCCCCAGAAAATAAGGAACGATGGCCTTCGAAAGATTGAGACCACGACCTTTGAGAATCTTGAATGCTGCGCCGGCGAAGATGTAGAAGTAAGGCGGGAAAGCGCCGTAAGGGAGATAGTCCACGACTTCCAGACCGCATTTTTCGATGAGATTTAGTAGTGTCCTTCTCTCAAATAGAACCGTGTGCTGCGGAGCCTGCAAGCCAGGCCAACGCTCACGATATAAACGGAAAGTGACGCTATCCAGCCGAGGCACTTCAATCACGAGGCGCCCTTCCGGCTTCAACACTCTCTTCGCCATCAAGAGCGTTCGCAAAGGATCATAATCATGTTCGAGGAAGTGCCACATCGTTACAAGATCGAAGCGGCCGCTCGCGAGACGCTGGTTATAAAAAAGCCCGCAGTGAAACTCGACTCCGTCCAGCGTGGAGCTGTGCGAAAGGTCTTTGAAGTCGACTCCTGAAACACGTGCATCGTAGAGCGTCCGCATCTTCTGGAGGAAAGTGCCTACGGCGCAGCCCACATCGAGAATCTCGCTTTGCGGACCCAGCTCAACATACCTGCGGATGATTCGATCTTTATCGATGTCATGCCTATCCATCACCCAGTTGTAAAACCAGGTGAGACGCCCCCAGTCGGTCTTCTTGCGGTGCGCGATGTACTCGTCGTCGTAATAGGATTTGATTCGATCGATTCGGATTCGAGGATTTTGGTACGTCAGCCCGCAATCCTGGCAAGTAACGAACCTGAAGCTTCCCGGTTTGCCCGTCAGATCATCCTGAGCAACGATGAACTCCTTGCTGGACGCGCTACCGCAGGAGTAGCACGAGACGGTCTCAAAAACAAAATTCTCGAAGAGCGGCTTAAATGCGGTTGCCGTACTCATAGTGATTCTCCCAAGACCCGTAGCACTACGGCTGCGATGCCGCCGAGCGCACAGACCTCAATTGCAACGAGAAGCCTCGCCTGAGGACGCGAGCGAATCTCACGATCATGGAGTAGTTCATAAATTGCGCCGCTGAGATAAACGATAGCCATCGATGAAATCAATTCAGGCGGGTGAGACGGAGCGATCAGCCAGACGAATACCGGATACTTCAACAGCAACACATGCCGTCCCGCAATGCCGCGGCGCAACGCCCCGTCGACGTGCGTATACCAAAAGGATGCGGCGGCGCAGACCAGAAGAAAAGGAATCGTCGAGTGACCGAGCAGTAGCAAAACGATCCAATTCGACAAACCAATGAAGGCAAGAAGTAGGTAGAATGCAGAAACGCGATGGCAACGCGAAAGGACACGGTCAGGATGATGAGCGGCGTCGTGATTCCGGTCGCCGAGATCATCCCAGATACGGAACTGGAGCAGCAGGAGTACGCTCGCCATCCATGAGAGAAGGACCTCGAACCAGTCATGCGGTATGCCTTCCACGAAAGCTGCAAGGGTTAAGACCACTGCCACAAGAGCAAATATTCGGAGCGGGAATCGCTCGCGCCGGTAAAGCCGAAAAGTCTCAATCCAAGATTCGAACATGTCCTCGATCTCCATCGATCGATAGCAAGGAACCTTGACGAATTACCGATGTAGCATTTCTCACACCCACTACGCAGGGCAGGCCGAACTCTCTGGCGATGATTGCCCCATGAGAAAGCATGCCGCCCCTTTCGATGACTAATCCGCGAATCAAAGAGAAAACCGGAGCCCAACCGGGATCAGTCTGGCGCGTCACCAGAATGTCCCCAACCGAGAGCAGGTGCGCGTCCGCCACGCTTCCAAGCACCGTCGCTCGCGCACACACTTGCCCACCGCATGCACCGATACCCGACATGTCCATAGCCGACGGCATAGGTGGCCGGTCACCGCTGCCATGCGTTTCGGTTGGCCGGTAGGCGCCTTCGGATAAAGTGAAGATATCCGGCGCCGAAGAATCGCTACTCACTTCATGCGCACGCTTTCGAAGCGCAACAGTCTCCGCGACGATGCCCGGAAACATCGCGTTCCCGGTGAGGAATTCATCTAACTCCTGGTACGTCAGGAAAAAGATGTCGTCGGCATTCACGAACGTGCCCGCACGAACAAGCTGTTTGCCAATTGCGAGCGCAATTCGCCGGCAGCCGTTATAAAGGAGCGCCTGCTTTGACCGTACTCGCTCACGGAGTTGGATAGCCCGCCGTGTTGCGTTCAATGCGAGACGCATAAGCGGCGCCTGAAGACATCGCGGTACTCTGGGAATTCGCTTCGTCCGGCGAAGGTCATTGAGAAGGTTTGCAGTGGCGGAGATTCGTTCGTATTCGAGCTGCTGGACGGCTTCGATCGGTGCCGCATCTTTAGCGTCTAGGTACGTTTTCAACATGTCGAATAGAGGCGCTGGGTCCTCCTGAAAGCTGGGCTGTGTCAACATCAGTTCGCCGGAAAACCGGAATCCCCATCGTTCGAGATAGTCATTCACTTCCGCAAACAGCCACTGCCGTTTCGGTTCCGCCGGGAGTGCGCGCATGAGGTCGCGGCTTTCGCTATACCTAAACCACCGCGCCGTTTCGGGATCGGCCAGAATTTTTCGGGACAGTTCCCACAAGTCAATCGCAGGCTTCACACTGACAACGCCGCCAAGCCCTTTCAGCAAATTATTGTGAAGCGCGGATTCTCCGGCATCAGGATATGTACTGCGCAACAACAGCTTCAAAACCCCGTAGCAAATCATCGACGCCGCATCCGCCAGCGAAGCATTCGTCCATCGATGACAGCGGATCTCCATAAAACGGCGCAGATCGTCACGGAGTGCGAGCAAGGATTGGCTTTGAAGGTCCGCCGGGACTGTCGTGCGTGCCCAATCGTCGGCGCAGCGCTCGAATTGCTCGACGCGTCGTGCCAGAAGTGCGTACTGCCATGTCGTCTTGATCCCAATCCTGCAGAGCTCCAATGCCTGGAACCACCGCGATCTGTTCGGCGCAGGTCTGACCGGGGCCATGGCGTCCACGCCAACGAAGTCGTTGAAAAACTCAGCCAACTCTTCGCCGAATGGCGCCATTCGAAGCACCGAGTGAATGCTCGTCAGGTTGTAGTAAATCCGGGCGTGATGGACTCCGACAAGATACCGAAGAGAATGTTCCATCGCCCGGATGCGGCTCGCGGACAGACCGAAGGCTTTTGCAAGATTCCGAAAGTAGTGGTAGTAGCCTTCGCGCGCGATCGAATAAAGAAATGGCGTTATGGGAGCAGGAAAGTTTTCGTTGACGTTGGCATTCGACCAGAGGATTTGAGAACGGAATACAGAAGCCTGCGCGGTGATCGGACGGGATTGTAGTAGAAACAATTCACCGCAATCGTCAATCGTCCATTCGACGTCCTGGGGCCACCCGAAGTGGGCCTCCAAAATGTCAGCCGCGCGCGCTAATGTCGCAATTTGCTGCCCCTCGAACGGGAACTGTACCGCTATCGAATCCAATGTTGTCGTGGATTCATCAATGGTATAGCGGCCGTCTGTTTTAGAGATTCGAAAGCGGCCGGGATTCACGAGCCCCGACACGAGAGCATCGCCAAAGCCAGCGCAATACTCGACGCAGATCTCGTCTTGTTGCCCGCGCCCTTGAGGCGCCTCCGTGAAAAGGACGCCCGACAGAGAAGACGTCACTTGCGCCTGGACGATGATGGCCATCCCTCGTAACCGGACGCCTTTGGTGCGTTGGTAACAAAGCACGCGTTCGTTCCAATAAGAGGACCAACACGCCAAGACGGCGCGTTCTATTTCTTCGGCAGTTTCGACGTGAAGGATGGAATCCAATTGACCGGCGAACGAAGCGTTGATGCCATCCTCACCAATGCCTGAGCTTCGAACAACCACTGGTCCGGACGGCAGACATGCGTACCGAAGTTCCAAGAGTTCTTCGAAAATCACTCGCGGGATCATTGCGCCTTGCAAATCCGGCTTCGACTCCTGCCCGAGATCGATACCGTTGGCCTCGCAAAACAAGTCAAAGGCGGTTTTCGTGATCACAAATCCGGCTGGAACGTTCAGTCCGAGCTTCAACATGCGACTGAGGTTATGAGCCTTGTTGCCCACTTCACTCAGGTCGCGCGCGTTATTGAGACTGCAGGTAACAAGACTTCGTTGAGAGAACACTCCTGTCGCGCTCATGCCATTCTCTCCTTCACCCCCAATGCAAATAGCACGACGCTAAATGTCCAGTGGATTCCAGCTCCCACCAGGATCACGTAGATCCATGTCAATGTTGGAACGGAAACAACGACGCTCAATGCGCCCAGCATTCCCAGAATCGAATCGACGCGATCGGCAACTAAACAAACCCATCGAGCTGAGGGATGCGCGGGCAGTCGACCAGGCGGAATCTCCAGTCGCCGCTTCACGAACGAATTCGGCAGTTCGCCAGCCATGAAGCCGAAACCAGCCCAGAGGCCGAAGGCTGCATATTGCCACGGAGCGGCAGACCACAATTGTGCAGCAAAGGCGGGAGCCGCAGTGCGAACGAAGACATAGAGCATTAGAAATGCCGCGCCTGTAGCAGGGACTATGACCACGAAACCCCGAGACATCTTGTGGTCGCCGAAGATACGCTTGCCGCGGAGAGAAAGGCCGCAATCGATTGGAAAACTGAATCGCATAGAAGCCGCGCTCCGCAGCCACAGCACATGCGCGGCGCCGGACAGGATAAAGGCGACGACGATGAAGACCGCGCAAGCCAAGGGCTCGGCGGCGGCACTCCCGGAGTTAGATGTAGATGCCAGTGTCATTTTGGTTTCGGAAGAGAAATTCTTCGCCACGAATCCGTTTCGCCAAAGTGAGCCATCGCCACCAATGGATTTCATTCACACCGTCGTACGGAATTCGCCGAAGGTGGTAGCCGGGAACGAAGGGGTACATATGATGAAGTTCATGCGCATCGAAATTGAAAAGCACAAACTTCGACACCCACGCAGGAAAACGTAGCGAACGAGTGAACTCCTCCTGTTCCAACGCAGCGAATGGAAGAGCATTGACCCCACGGCTGACGTGCTGAGGGATGTGCGTGTGCTGGCTCAGGATCAACGGGTCTTCACAGACCAGAGCGAGGAAGACAGCCAACCCAACCATTTCGATGACACCGCGCACGCCTACGAGATAAATAGTTATGGAATACAGCGACAGAAGTCCGATTGCGCCCAACCTCATTTGCCGCCACTCCCGGCTTGGGCCGAACAACTTGCGCAGGCGAAGCACATTCCAATAGTTATTCACGCGATAAAGCACCGAAAACGTCGGTACCCAATATTTCCAACTGATGTGGATCACCGATCGTTCGAGGGGGCTGAGAGGCCGCGGTACCAGTGAAGCGGTTGTCGGATCCAGATCTTGCCATCCGGTCCAGCGATGATGCTTGGCATGCACGCGCTTCCAGCAGATAAACGGGATCCCGCTGAAAAATGCCGCTGTGCGTCCGACCAAGGTGTTCAGCGGGCCGCGCCGAAACAGCGTTTCATGTCCGCACTCGTGAAGCAAAATGAACCACTGCACGAGGCTCACAGCCAAGAGAACCTGACCGCCGAACCAACGAATGCCCCCCAAACGGGACATGGCCAAACCGGCAAGGGTTGTCGCTGCAACCCCGGCAGTATGGAGGAGGCCAAGCTTATCCGAAGGCCTGAGTGCGATGCAGGCTGCCGGGGGTGGAGCCAATACGTTGCGCCGGGAATTCCCCGCGAACGTACTCACAGGGACACGCTTGTTTTTACTCGTGGAGGTTATATCGCATATGGGCAGGACAGGATGGGTCCAACTTTCATCGATGCGCAAAATCAGAAATCCGAGACTTTGGAACTCGTTCCCCCAAAATTCGGTTTTGTCGTCTCGGGTATGCTATTTCCTTAACAGATGCTCTGCGTGGTGATGCAGCCGCCGCCGCTCATCGTCGACGTTTGTATAGGCGCGCTCGGCTAAGTAGCGCTGCACTCATTCGGCATCAAAGCTTCTCACTTCGGTTTGCGTTCTCTGATGGCTTGAGGAAGAACGACCAGAGGATCGCGAACGTCCCGGTCACGATTCGGCTCTTGCCGTTGTTCGCGCCTCGGTTCTTCGACGGTCCCCACCGGAGCGGCATCGTCTCGCGCCGCTCTACCTCCGAACGGGAGCCGTGCTCGAAATAGAAACCGCACTTCGTCCCGGGCATTACGATGTTCCTGTCTCGCAAGTCTTTCTCATCGAGCGGGAAGAGACTGCAAACGCCTGGACGATCGTCGTAGATGAGGCACTTGGGATTGCCGTCCGACTCGTCGTAGGCGGGACACTTAAATAGAATCTTGCAGCACGCACCGCACCGGGTGCAGGCGCCGCGGCGGCGATCCAGCTTCGCGATTACGCGTTTCTTGCGAAACGCGATGAGAAAGACCCTTCGGACTTTGCCCCAGCCCATGGAGAAAAGGTCCGGCAGGTGGTACATGTGGCGCGAATTATATGAGCGCATCAGTGATTCGGCAAACTTAATCGCACTGCGACGCAGACGTGGGGGCCTCTACCTAACGCCCCGGGCCATCCGTTGTGATTGTTTGGATTTGCCTTCAATACCACCGGGTTCAAAGTGTCGGAGTTCGATGGGCTTGCAACATCTGAGGTTGATTAGGGCGTCTTTCGTTTCCAGTCCGAGTAGTATGAGCCCTGCACTTCATACATCACGATCTCTTTCGCGTTTCGTGAAAGCACCGTTTTGTATATCAACGAGCCTGAAGATTCAATCAGCTTACGATCCTTGCCGCTCTTGCTGAATCGTATCTGGACGCCGCTGAAGACAGCGCGCTGCGACCACGCTGGTTGGGCGAGAAGCAACACGACGCCGCAGAGCAACAGGCGATCGCGATTAGTTTTGATCTGCTTTCCATATCGCATACTCCTTCGCCGCAAATCTCGCGGCACCGTCTGCGTGGTTGAAGATTCCATCGAGCCCCTGGACATCGGGCTCGTGGCCGGTGTTCAGATGCAACTGGTACCAGCCGCGGCTGTGCAGGAAAATCGTGCGCTTCAGGCCCGGTTTTTCCGGAGGCGCCTTGAACTGGATTTCGGCCCGATCACTAGTTGACGGCATTGCGTAGTAGCGATTATCGGACGACACTAAGTCGGCCAGGACATCGCGCCCGTCACTGGTCTTCGCGTACACCGGTGCAATGCGTGTAACCGCAGGCTCATGGTCGTCATCGTAATTCACAGCAAAAGAATTCAAAGCCCAGAAGCCTGACGGCGGCCTTAACCGGATGCGAAGCTTATCTCCCCGCACATAACTTGTGTCGATCGAAACGACGCGATCTTCAGCGATGAATGGACCGCCGGGCGGCACACTGCCGCGCGTATGCCAGCCGTCCGGTTCTTCGACATCTACGTTTAATCGATAGATATCTTCGCGCGCAATCCATGTATGAAGCGCGTTCAACTCAGTCGAGTCCGGCTTCAGTGATTCCAGCCATGCCGACGCCTCTCGGCCGCGGAGTTCGACCATTTTCTTGATCATGTAAGAGCCCCAGAGACCGGTTGCAGCATTCACGACGAGACGTGCGTTGCGTGCGCCTTCGGGCTTTGGAAAAGTCAGAGTGATCTCATCACGAAGAGCGCCGTCTGAAGCAGGCATGGCCGCCGGTTCCCAGATCAATCGGTCTGTGGCGGTCAACCATCGAAGCAGGTCGTTCCCGGCACGATCGGTTGCCGCGACAGGAGCTTGCAGACGCATTACAGAATGAAGTGTGCCGAATTCATCAGACACGATTTGCGCCTCAGCCGAGGCATCGACGACCCACAATTCCATCAAATTCGTAAACTGTGTCTCGTCGACTTCATTCGTCAGAAGCAGCCGATACATTCCATGGTCCGCCCGTAAGTGCTCCAGTTCCGAATAATCGTCACGCTCGAGCCCCTGGGCTATGGCGCCACCGTAAGGTTCGGCGTCGAACGAGTACTTCTCTCCGTCCCAGGAATAAACAAACGGACACGATTGCTTCGTGAGAAGTGCGATAGCAACGACAGTGACGAGCGTTCCCGCCGCTATCCCGACAACCAGCCCGACGGTCCTGGCAACCGATGTTTCGACGCGCGCAACCCACAAGCGATTGACGTCCGGGATATTAATCATATAGTCGCTGCCGCGAACGCGCGCCGAAATCACTCCATTGCGCAGTGCTCCTCCGGGCGAATCGAATCTCACCTCCTCGCCACGATTGGTCGTCACGCCGACAATTTCTTCACGGTCGGCATTGATGAGAGCGGGGTCGACTTTTTTGATGACGCGGTGGGTGCAACCAAAATCGAGCAGTGAGACCACTAAAGCGAAAGCGCAACACTTCGAATAGAATTGATGCACACGCCTCCTGGAGTCGTACTATTCTGTGGGCGGCTTGCACAAAACACGAGGAATAACGTACGCCGTGTTTTTACTTCCGTTAACGAACCCGCGCATTATTCTCTCCATATTGCTATACCCGCCCGCCAATCAGGGCAGTAGTTGTCGAAAAAAGCTGGTGGGTAGGCAAAATATCGGCACCAAGCAAAGCATGAGAAGAGCAAGGATTCGATGCTCTTAGCCGGGGCTCGGAAGGGACAATAATAATTTTCAGGTAGACCAACCCCGCAAAAAAGAATGTTTTCGATCGATAGCGATTGCCCTGGGGTTGGCCCCCACCAATTTTCGGCAAGGGAAAAAGCCCATTCGAAGATTGGGCTTAAGTCGCGTTTTTTCAATTAAAGCCGACGCGGACTTGAACCGCTGACCTGCTGATTACCAGTGGCTACGTTGAGCTATGCATCTTTCTCTTTCCCTGCGGGACAAAAAAGCAACGCCCGCCCCTTTACGAAACCGATCTATCGAGTTGGTCCGGACCTCGTTTTCTCTTTTTGTAGTTTCTGGAAGTTCTTCGCTAAAGCGGTTTCATACTGCTCGAGCCAACCTGTCCAGCCGTTCTCGGCCGGAACGATTCTGCGCTCGAAGAGGATCTTGGCCTTGGTTCCGATGTAGGCAGTGTTGGTTAACAATTTATAGGCGTCGTCGTAATCAAATATTCCAAGGAAGGTCCCGTCCCCTATAGTCGGATGATCCGCTCAGCATGCCATGGTTGGGGCCCTTTACGCAGCATCGGTTCGTGCCAGGCTTGGCTACGGTATCAATTCCGGAAAACGCGTAGCCCCATCAGCCCAATCATGCCACAGGCACGGAGCCGAGGTAACCGAGGCCCTGCCTCAAATCAACAGCTTGCAACCGAGGCCATGACCGAGGTACTTCCGAGGCAACCGAGGCACCTCGGTAACCTCGCCACCACCTCGCCTGGATACCTCGGCAGTAAATCATTATTACCTCGGACACCTCGGCTATCCTGCCGCAGATGGCGCAGTCGCACGTAGATCATTCTCGCCTTTGTCCGTTTATGGTCCTGTGTATGCCCGACGTACCACGTAAGCAATGAGGCGGTCTTGGTCATTAAATTGGAACACGATGCTGTAATTCATCTTCACGATGGACCACTTGGATTGATCACGGAGAATCGCTTTGATCGAATTCCCCTCCACTGGATCTCGCAGATATTCTGAGTGTTCGATCTTTCGTTTGTTCAAGTAGTCGAGCACTTGGGTTGGCGTCGACTGCAACGGAACGGCAGCGAGCAACTGCTGCTTGACGGCTTCTGCATTGGTCAACATGGATCTGCATCCTAGCAGGACGAAACCGCCCAATAAGAGAAATCGACATGCAAATAGTCGCATCAATGCTTAAGCGCAGTGCCCCAACCCGATTGCAACGCTGGCGTCAACCAGGCATCGGGACATTATCGGGCCGGACAGCCTTCTCGTTTCGAGGTGGCCCTGTGATGTGTCTTTGATAATCTCCCCATGAGGCTGCATTGAAGAAACACTACCGAATACCCTCGCAGACATAGGCGACCCCAAGATAATCCCCGATTTGGAGGAGCTACTAGGCTCGTCTTCTGTATACATGCGAAGAGGGGTGACCTTTGCGCTCATGCGGATGAAGTCGCCGGATGCCGTTAATGGTCTCAGAAACGCGCTCGGAGATTCAGATTTCCAGGTTCGGTATGATGCAGTCGTGGGCTTGGCCGAGATTATCGGCGAAACGGCCTGGCGGCCGAGCGCGCGAGATTTTAGGTCCGACGAAATCAAGTATTTGAGCCACTGGAGGGAACGGGCCGAGAAGCGGTGAACGTCTGCAAAAACAGAGTACCCGGTGGTTTGATCACAAAGTCGTCCGAAAGGTTTTTCCTGGAGAAAGGTCAAAGTGGCTCTCTTCTTCTTGCAGGTCAAAGTGCCCTCTTTCTTCGCCGCCAAAAATGGACCAGGTTTCAACCGCCATCAACGCGGAAACAGTGGAAGGCGCAAAGAGCTGCCGCTTGACCTATAGTTTCTGGAGAAAGTTCGGAACTTCCGCATGGTTTAGATGTCTAAGTCATGATATTGGATTCATCTTTTTACCGCGTCAGGAAGCTAACGAGTAATGCTTACATCACATACAGGCTTGACGATCGGTGGGTTATGCGCCATTTTATCCCTTGCACAAGTGCAATCTTGTACACCATTGCAAACCCAACTGAACGCGAGCATCCCAGAGGCGAAGCCAGAGCTGTACAAGAATTATAACGACGCATCGGAGTGGTTGAATCCGGCCTTACAGGTGTGTTCACCCAACGAGGTCACTCTAATCGTCTTATCGATTACAAAGGACCGCCGTGTTGTTGCCAAAACCGATTTACGGCGAACGCTCGTCGCACTCCCTGCTGCTGCTTGGCCTTTCGGTCGAGTGATTGCGATCCAAGAGTGTTCAATCAGTACCGGCGAGGACGCGCAGATCCGAAATATCGGCGACGTGCTCGCCGTCGTCAAGGATCTGGGCTTGGAGATCGAGCGATGGCCACCATAGCAGGGTATACACACTCAGTGAAGACAGCGAGGTCGGCTTGGTGTGGACGCCATCCGCTGCTTCGATACAGATAACCGAGAGATTTGGCTGACCAAGCGAGTGGTCGCGGCCGGAGCCAACGCGGTTTGCGTCTGGAGCGAAGAGAATTTCGCAGATCAGGAACAATTTTGGTGAGTTTCCGAAGCAGGGTTCGCCTGCTCAGCTGGGAATTCCTATGCACCTCACGACTTCGTCCTGGCACGCCTCGCGCGAATATTCGACCGGTTCCTGGAACAGCAACGCTGGGATCTGAATTTTGGGAAGTTTCCGAACTGGAGAATTTATCGTCAGAGAATGACCTTCCAGTGCGAAAGACCGCTGCAAGCAACAGTAAGTGTCCAGTCACTATGTACAGGAGATTGAGGCGCTGGTATAGAAGTTGCGGCCGTGAGGTTGAGGCCGGAACTTCCTTCATTTATCTAACGTGGAAACTCGTGCGGTTTCCGTCGACGCCGGGTACAGCAGGCTGAATCCTATCGAAGTCATGTAGCCCTTAGTTGCAGCAACCCCCTCAGAGATTTCGGCCGGACCCCCGGGTCCATGACACGCAACAAAGAGCACCCCCCGCGTTCCATCGGAATATTCGATTCGTGGAACCGCGTTTCCGCTGGCCCCGCCAGGTCCGATATTGTCGTCCAGCACGCCCGGAGTAAAGAAGCCGGCGAATTGCCAACTCAGAACGTCGGTAACCTCATAAGTCCCGTTGGCAACCGGTACATCGTTTGGGCTGTACAGACGCCAAGTTCCTCCGCCGGTGGCAGCACCGGAAGTTCCGTTACGACCCGCAGGCGAAACGAACGTCCCGGAGCCAGTAAGCTTCAGCCTGAAATTGTCAATGGTCCTTGCCTCAGCCACACCGCCGGCCTTTACCGTGTTCGGTGGAAGAGTGTTAAAAACCATACTGACGATATCCCAACGGACAGGGGCAGCCCCTTCATGCTTGGGTGAAGAACCATCGATCTCAAATGCCCCACGGGGTAGGGCTGAAACCGTGAACGGGGAGCCGTTATGGCTCTCAGCCAACAGCCCAGGGTCAGCCGGTTTAGGTCCCCACCAGAGTGCCAGTGATGCAGAGTCGGCCATGTTTGCAATCAGCCAGTATTGCTTTCCCCCGTTGAGGGTAGGGTGAAGAACAGATTGGAACGGAACGACGGCAATATTAAACGTGAGTACGTCGAGCAGATCCCATGACTCGATCACCCGATCTGGTAAACCGCTGGAATCCGAATACAGTTTGAGTACAATCTCGTTCCGGCCAGACACGAAAGAGCCCAGAAAATTTCCTCCTTCTAAGGTGTAGTCAACCCCAGTTGGGACTCTGAAGTTAAAGCCTACAGCAAACGTGTTGGTGCTATTTGGGGCGCGTGAATATGCATTCGGAATCAGGACTGTCGCCGAACTGGTGGGCAATAAGAGTGGTGTAGCCTTCGAATATCTCAACCTGTTTCGTTATGAGTCCGCGTCGGTGAAGGAGATCTTCGATGAGGTGTTGTGAGTCTACAACAAGTACTCGGAACCCGGTTTCCGCAGCTGCAACACGGAAACTGCGATTGTTTCTGAACCGTCACCACAGACTGAGTTTTTCACTATCACTAGAAAGCATTCACGATCGTACCTGGGCGACTCCAGAATGTATCCGACCCTGCGTGCTGACCAGGAACCAATCGAGTTGTGCCCCGCGTTTGAAAAACTGCAGCTTCCGAATATCCACACTTGGGACCCGGCCCTAGGTCGTTATACCGATCCTGAATTTACGATCCGACATCAGGATCCGGGTAAGGGTGGTTCTCCGTACGGGAAGTAAACAATCGGCGAAGCGCTTCCGATCAGAGCCGCGATGCAAACCAACGTCGGCGGGGACGAAGCGCCACGATTGTGCGGAGATTACTCGCGAGTAGCCGCCCAGCATTTACCAATCGCCGCACACGGAGGCCACTTGACGTAAAACCGCGATCTCGGACTATGACAAATGAGGTTAGCGATTCAGTTTCAAAAGTCCGATTTGCCGACTACACGGCCGAATGAGGACACCGCGATGGTTCGAACATTGAACACAGCCGATTCATTACGGAAATAAGGCAGAAAAACCAGTCCGGCATCTGTCCTCATCGGTTAGCCCTTTGACAGCCGATTCCGGATTGTGTCGAGCTGAGCTGTGTCCAATTTGACGGTGTTCATGTGCATGTCTACCGTCGCCTTGTCCTGTTCGTTAGGGTGGATTACTTCGACTTCCCCGTCAACAAGGGCTTTTTCCCGAAGATATGATCTTGAATAGTCACAGGACAAGACAGCCGAGCATTCCGGGCATACAAGCAGGATGGATATATAGTCATCCATAAACCCCTCTCTTTGACTATTGGCATTATTATGCCACTGTCGTTATCTAAGACCATGACGGAGAGTGATCCACAAGGGAGAAATCAAACCTCATGGGTCGAGTAACCGCCAATACGTTAACTGAGACTTCTTGAAGGTTCGCTTGCTTTTCGAATCACTTCTTGTGGAGTGTTGCTGTAGAAGCTCCTCTCCGGTTCCAGGAAGGGAGCTTCGAATCAACCTGTATAAACCGTTCCTTCCTCAACGAAGCACAGGGGATTTTTCCACGGATCTTCCACGTAAAATGAGCGCTCGCCCCACGGCCTTACCACGATGCCGCCACCCGGTGCGTCATGTACGGATTCGCGCGACAGCCTCCCGAGCGACGTCGCGCGTTCGAAGATCGATTCCAGATCCTTTACCGTGAAGTAAAGCGCCTTCGCTGCAATATGAGGTTTGCCTACTGACGAAACGTCGACCACTTGGAGCGTGACGGGTCCGCATTCATAGTAGACGCGCGACCCCGGCTGCTTCCGGCCCTCGACGCCAAGCAGTGTCGAGTAAAAGTGAATGGCTTTGTCGAGGTCGCCGACCTCTACGTTCAATCTGAAAAACTGCGGGACGTCTTTCTTCTTCGCGGGCATCGTTCATCCCTCCTACGGTTTCCTGAAGAAGTGATCGAGCCAGTCCTTCACCAGCTCCAGTCGCTTCTTTTCAATTCGATAAATGCGCATGCGCCCTTTCTTCTCACAGCTCAGCAGCCCCGCTCGTTCGAGCACCTGCAGATGACGCGTCGTCGTTTGCCACGCGTGAGAGAAGGTTCCGGCGATCTCACCGGCGCTCATCATTCCGCCGTTGAAATACACTGCCAACAAAACACGCCGGCGCGCCGCATGAGCAAGTGCTGTAAACACCGCCTCGTACGCATCAAGACGCGCTGCTGAATCACGCTTATGCACGATGAATGATATTCAGCCACACGGCTGAGTGTTCTGTCAAGTCAACATTCAGCGTAACGGCTGAATGTTGGTGTTCTAGTCTGGAGGAGCAAAGGCGACTGCCAGTTGCCGAATAACCGCGTATCCTTCATTTGGCCAGACAATCCGCCTCACGAATTCACATGTACGAGTCGACTTTTCGCTAACTGAAGACCAATTTCATAAACACGACCCGCTTCCGTTACGATTTCGTCGTGAGTGATTCAAGGTTCCTTGAAAGTATCGATAACCTGAAGCCGCTAATCAAGATTAGGACCGGCAGAACTCCAAAAACGGAAGTGTGCCGACAAATCTCCTCCTGCTTGCAACAGGGCCGTCTTTTCTACGCTGCCGCCGCCGAGTCGCCTCTTGAGATCAAGCCGCTCCAGTTGTTTTATGGAATGCTCGGTTTTGCGAAGGCGCTGGTGCTTGGTCGTTCGCTCCATGGATTGGAAACGCTGCCCCAAACACACGGAATTCGTGATGTCAGTGCTGGGAATGCGCGAATTTCCGACTTGCGCGTAAAGATCGAGGGAGACGGCACATTTCAACGGTTCAATGATGTCTGCGCGCCTTTGACTCGCATTCCGTATTTCGAAGGGACTTCCACTCCCGCAATAAGGTATGTCCCATCAATGAAGGCAGTGAACCTCCACGGATTAGAGTTGTCCCTGAAGGATATTCTGGGTCGAATTCCCACCTTGGATGATCTTTTCCGAGAAACATTCAATGAACTGCCGTGCTGTGAATATTTCCAGTTCCAAAACAATAACGACAGGTGGACATTGGAGGTCTTCGATCGGGAACTCTTCCGAGATCGAGAATCACTTGGCAAGCTAGTTGCGGCTTGGCGGTCCAGGTTTCCGTTTCTAAAGCAGTGGCGGTTCGATGAAGCCAGCCATCATTGGGGCAGGTCATACGTGAAGTTCGACAATTTTGCTATTGAACCAGCCGGACGTGACGAATTTGGTGAAGAGTTCTTGAATGCGAGTGCAAACGGTTTCACCGCGAAACTCACACAGAAAGCGGTTAACGATCCGATGAGAGTGCTGCCTTCTCTGGCTGGCGGTTGGGGAAACCCTACGTACGCCATTGTGCCGGTCCAGGGAAAGGATGTATCGGAATTTTCTCTCCATTTTCTCGGGATGTTTTTGCTGAGTTCATTGGTGAGGTATAGACCACACACGTGGGTGAACGCACTGTCCAGATCGATTATTGAGGGACACCCGGCCGACGATACGGTGCTCGCGCTAATAGAAAAGTTTCTCGACTTGAACGCTTTAGACATCCCATCTTTCGTGATTAAAGCAATGAATCCTCACTTGGACGAATTCGACAAAGGGCTAATACCAATTTAGTCTGCCTAACCGGTTTGGGTCCGCTGAACGCTAACGGTAGTGATTTCGAGTTCGTCACAAAGTCGGTTAGTGTGATTCAC
>MNKP01000162.1 GCA_001920875.1 Acidobacteria bacterium 13_1_20CM_2_55_15 | reverse complement strand
CAAGGCTTTAGAGCGGCAAATTCCGCACGAGATGGTCTTGCTGGATTTGTACGAAGCATTGTCGTCATTAGATGAATTGACCGGAGAAGTTGTAACGGAGGACATTCTGGATCGGATCTTCTCCACTTTCTGTATCGGAAAATGATGATGTTTGACGAGAACTATGATGTCGTCGTCGTCGGTGCAGGGCACGCCGGATGCGAAGCCGCGCACGCAGCAGCGCAGACGGGTTTGAATACTGCGTTGTACACGATGAATGCCGACCTCATCGCGCAAATGTCATGCAATCCCGCCATTGGTGGTATTGCGAAGGGCCACCTCGTACGTGAGATCGATGCATTGGGCGGCGTCATGGGGGTCGCTGCTGATGAAGCCGGGATACAGTTTCGCCTGCTCAACACGAGCCGCGGGCCTGCCGTGTGGTCGCCCCGCGCCCAAGCGGATAAGGCAGGATACCGATACGTCATGCGTCGGATCCTGGAACGCACGCCGAATCTTTTTATCAAGCAGGCCGAAGTCACAGAGATTCTCTTTGTAGCCAGCCGCGTAGCCGGTATTGAACTTCTCGACGGGCGCCGCGTGGCAGCCGCCGCGGTGGTTCTGACGACGGGCACGTTTCTTAATGGCCTGATCCACATTGGTGAGAAGCGATTCCCGGCCGGACGTAACGGGGAACCGGCGTCCATTGCTTTAGGAAATTGCATACGCAATTTGGGTTTCGATTGGGGCCGGCTGAAAACAGGAACCCCGCCGCGGTTGGACCGTCGAACGATCGACTTCTCCGTCTTTGAGTCCCAATATGGCGATCCGGAGCCCACGCCATTCTCGTTTCAAACGACTCAGCCCCTCAAGAATAAGATTTGCTGCTACATCACTCATACGGATGAAAAAATCCATTCCATTATCCGCAGTAATATGAGCCGTTCGCCCTTGTATAGTGGGCAAATCAAGGGCATTGGACCCCGATACTGTCCTTCAATCGAGGATAAGGTCGTCAAATTTCAGGATAAAGACCGACATCAAATTGTTCTCGAACCCGAAGGAGTCGACACCCACGAGATTTATGTGAATGGCATGTCGACGAGCCTTCCGATCGATGTGCAGCGCGAGATTCTGAGCAGCATGAAGGGTCTCGAATCTGCCCAGATGATCCGACCGGGTTACGCGATTGAATACGATTTCGTTCAGCCCACGGAGCTCCATCCGTCGCTCGAAACAAAAAAGGTTGAGGGATTCTTTTTCGCCGGACAGATTAACGGGACCACCGGTTATGAGGAAGCTGCTGCTCAGGGGCTGGTTGCGGGCATCAATGCAGCGCTAAAAGTTAAGGGTGAAGAACCGTTGGTGCTGAATCGTGCCGATGCGTACATCGGTATCATGGTCGACGACCTCGTGACCAAGGGAACCAATGAACCCTACCGCATGTTCACTTCGCGTGCGGAATTTCGTCTTAATTTGCGCATTGATAACGCAGATGAGCGTCTGACGCCGGTCGGGAGGCGGATCGGCCTTGTGACCGGCGAGCATTGGAATCAGTTTCTGGAGCGGCGTGCCCGAATTGCGAGGTTACGCGAGCTTGTGCAAACCTCTCGTGTAAATACAGAGCATTCCTTCTTCGTATCGCGCGGCCTGGAGTTTCGTTCGCGGCCGAGTTTTATTGAACTGGTTCGCCGTCCGGAAATCCACCTTGCGGACCTGATTGCCGAAGGCGTGATCGAAACCGAAACCTTGCGCCGCGAGGATATCGTTTCCCTCGAAACGAGTATCAAGTACGAAGGCTATTTGAAACAGCAGGAGCGCGAGGTTGAAAAACTGCGCAAAGCCGAATCCAAACGGCTCCCGCCGGATCTGGACTATGCGGCCATGCCTGGCCTATCGCGTGAAATCGTCGAAAAGCTGAACCGTATTCGCCCGCAGTCGATTGCGCAGGCCAGCCGCATTCCGGGAATCACCCCGGCATCCATTTCGATTTTGCTCTTCCATCTCGAAATGCGCCGCAAGGAGACGCAGCCGAAGAGTGTGGTGTAGTGTCCCACATCGAAGTTCTCGAATCCGAGCTTCGAAGCTTTCAAATCGAGTTAACATCCGAACAAAAACGTGTACTGGCCCGTTATTGTGGCGAATTAGTTCACTGGAACAAGCAAATTAATTTAACCGGACTTGGCGGGTCTGACATGGTGCGGCGTCTCGTCGTGGGACCCCTCTGGGTCGGCTGTCAACTGAAACCGCAAGGCGTATTGGCAGATATCGGATCGGGCAACGGCTCACCGGCAATCCCGCTTCACGTTTTATGCAAATTCTCCAAAGCGCACTTGATCGAAACCCGAGCCAGGAGAGTAGCTTTTTTACGCCACATCACGGCCACATTGGAGTTGACCGGTGTGATTGTTCATCGATCCAGGTTCGAGGAGATTGCCTCTGAACTGAGACCGGTGGATTGGATCACTCTTCAAGGGGTGGCTTTCACCGAAGAACTTCTTAATTCGATTCGCAACATAGCTACTGCAACGACAACCATAGTTTGGATTAGCTCCCCAGATGCCAGACCGCCGGGGAACCCGTTCTGGACGCTTCAAGTGCCGTTTACGGGAAACATGGTCTTTTTATTTCGCTGTTAGCGTGGCAGAAGCCGGCGTTCACTTGATGTGACCCTCGATGAAGTCCTTATTGTTCTCTTCACAAGAATATTCCAGGATTTCCCAATCCGGTCTGAGTGTAAATGTCCGCACATTTTTCCAGGGCTTAGTGAATATCTTCGGGTCATTAATCGTGATCTCGTAGGCAATGTGCTTGTCGTCGGTTCGCATAAATCGCTGAACCACGCGCAACTGATCGCTATGGGGATGACCGATCGTATCGAGATTGCTCTTATCATTGAAATGGCTGGTCTCAATGACGAGCGTGTCTCCCTCCCAATGGCCAACGGAGAGCCCATTCCACTGAGGCACGAGATCGGTGGGATGCGGACGTCCATCGACAGGTACAACGTGGAACATGTTCCAGGCCTCAAAGAGAAACACTACGTCCTTGTTTGTCTGAAGAATTTGAATCGGCATCGGAGAATTCATCGAGCGAGTCAAGCCGAGCGGGAGGCATCGTCCTGTGTAATCGTAATTCGCTGCATCGAAGCTTTTGAAAATTGAGGCCCCTTCGGGCGTGAATGGAAGCGGCCCGGCGCCCTTTTGATCCCTGCCGTCCATTTCCATATTTTGAACGAACGGATGGTCCCAAACACCGTTCAGGTCAGGCCTTCCATCTGGAAGACGAGGGATCGCGGATGATGATTTTCCATCTCGCGATTGAGACGCTAAGGCAACCATTGAAAACACAATCACGGCCACGGTTATGACGATCGTCGTTTGAGATCTCACAATCAAACCTCCTCGAAAACGTTGCCGAACGGCGGTTCCACAGAATGCCAAGCCTCCATCCGAAACAATCCGCAGTCAGCAACCGTAGAATACAATTTACTCTTTGAGATGAGGAAAGTGAGCTACAGTTTTCCTGATTGATGTCAAAAACTTCCAAGAAAAAGCCTATTCAGTCAACGGTCAATCGCGCACAGAAATCATCCGAGTATTGGCATATCGGGTTGATCATCTTTTTAAGCTTCATTACTTACTCGAACGCGCTCAGGGGAAGTTTTGTCTGGGACGACGAAATACAGATCGTAAAGAACTGGCAGATTCGGGACCTGAGCCATGTCGGGTCTGCGTTCTCGTCCGCTTTTTGGGCATTTGCCGATCCCGAAGCGGCGCGCACCAATTTTTACCGGCCCGTGCAAACGCTTTCCTACATGCTCGCGTATCAGATCAGCGGGCTCTCCGCCTGGTCTTATCACCTCGTTAACGTCCTGTTTCATACGTTGGCCAGCGTCCTCATCTACTTCTTATGTGTGGAGTACGGCATTTCTGCAGGTGCCGCCTTACTTGCTGCAGCGATATTTAGCGTGCATCCCATCCACAGCGAAGCCGTCTCCTGGAATGCAGGAACGCCGGACGTCACTTGTGGAGCCTTTTACTTCGGTTCGATTTTGTTGTTCTTAAAATATCTGAAGTCGAGCCGCGGAAGATGGCTCTGGTCGGCTGCAGTCAGTTTCCTGGCGGCATGCTTTTCAAAGGAGATGGCCGTAACATTACCGGCGGTGGCGGCACTGATCATGTTGGCCAAGGGCCGACCCCAGCAGAATGTTTTCACCAGGCTTGTTGAAAGTCTGTGGCCGTTTGGTGCTGCGGGAGTCGTCTATGTTGGTGCCCGCCTAGCTGCACTTGGTTTTCTTTCGACGACTCATTTACAAATTCGTGCTGGGGTCTTGGACTGGTTTACTTTGGCCGTGCGAGTATTGGGCCAGTACATTCACTATTCGTTGTTGCCGTATCCCCTTACGGCGTACCATCTTATTCCTCTGCACCTGTCCGATCGGGTTCTATCGACCTTACTTTACACGGCAGTCGTCACCGCAGCCGGCATGGGGTCTTATATGCTAAACCGGCGAGTACGGGGCGTTGCGATGTGGGGTCTCATTTTCGTAATAACACTTATTCCGGTTTTCAATTTCACCGGAATCAGCCTCACCTTTTTTGCGGAACGGTACCTCTATATACCGACCATGGCGTCGGCAATGATGCTTGGACTTTTGCTGGACAAAAGCCGCAGTATTGCCAAGACCGTTACCGTGATCATTGTTTTGGTTTTCGCGGTGCTTACATTTGTTCGCAACAAAGACTGGCAGTCCGATGAAAAACTTTATCAAAGTATTCTTCGCGTCCATCCCGAGGTAGCCCATGTCCGAAATAATCTGGCCGGTCTTTACATGAAACGAGGCGATGATGTGACCGCCAGGAACTATCTGGAATCGGCGCTTCACTATCTGGATAGCGGCGTCTATCTTCAGGCGGAGAACGAGAAGTACAGAGCTCAGGTCGGGCTTGGCGCCCTTGCGGCGCGGAGCGAAAAATACGCGGAAGCGAAGGATCATCTCGAGAAGGCGCTTGAAATCAATCCGCGCGGTGATTGGGCTTATTTGTATTTGGGAGGAGTCATCATGGAGAGCGAGGGCGACTATCCAAAAGCGATGACGAATTTTCAAAAAGCAATCGAGCTGGGTCCGTTGAATGAAGTAGCGCGGGATTACATGGGCGTTGCGCTCTTTAATCTGAAAAAGTATCCAGAAGCCATACGGTATTTTCAGGAAGCTTTGAAAATCAATCCAACTTATAAGGATGCCGAGACACATCTTGGGATGGCGGCCCGGGCGCTCGCTTCCTGATCATGCTCTGCGGTTCCAGAAGCGCATTGAATCCAAGCCTGCTGCCTCTAGTTCCTAAATTTGTCGCGACCCTTGAACTCAATGATGACAAAGTCCGCATCGCCGCAATATTTTCCGGAAGATGTACATTCAGACATCCTGATCTCGCCAGGGAATTTCAAGCGGTTAGCGAAAACAGAATGACCCGGAAAAGCTTTCCCCGTCGACTCCTCCCTGAGCCAAGCATCGAAGCTCCTTGCCTCCGTAATCGGATTTGCCCGCTGACTTCCTGATGCCATACAAGCACAATCGGTATCAAACAATCGGCTTGGTGTGTTCAAATTAAGCTACAGAAATATCAATAGGTTGGATGCGCTTTACTCGATGTCGTTCCTGATGCCGTCTGGGCTATAAGAAAGGGCCAACGGGATCAGGACAGTCGCCTAGGTTTCTCCCCGAATAGTCTGTAGAACCTGCGCTACTGGTGACAGAGCATTCCCGAGTTCCGCAATTCCTCCGCATCCGGGATCAATTCATTTTCCTTGAGATCAGGAGGTCTGACATTACCGTCGCCGCAGCCAAGTGCGCCTGCCGGGACGGAGGCGGGTTCGGTCGTCCCATCCGGAAGAGTGAAGTTGAAGGTCTGGTCGGTCAGGAAAACGGCGCAAGTTGCGGGATGCCGGTGCATGATCGATTTATCGCCCGCACGGTAGCTGACTCGAAGAATACGCACCAGTTCGTTCTCGAATGAGACCGAGTAGTGGGCTGGATCGGCCGTGACCGCATCGGGAAAGGGTACGTCACCGCGCTGAGCCATCAGTACCGCCGAACCGATTCCTACAAAAAAGCCAATAACCACAAGATAGATCGATCGCATTCCGCACCTCTTTGCTTCAGAGTACCCATATCTCTAATGACCCAGCATCTTACACGTGGTGCCTCATCGACACGCAGCTCGCTTTCCAATGCGAGCACGCTTCACCCTGCGTACACGAGCCGCTCGAAGCCGCGAAAGAGATCAACGGCCTTCTCGTCATTGCCGGGCAGGAGTTGCATCATCACGACAGCCGCGAGTTCCTTCAGCGGGTCGATCCAGAAGTATGTGTTAAAGATGCCTGCCCAGCTCAGGCTTCCAGGACTACGCATTTCCGGATGCGATGGTTGGGTTTCGATTTGAAAGCCGAAGCCGAACTTGTCCTTGCGGGCGCCGAGCGGAAACGGCCTCGCGAGCGATCGGTTCGTCGCCAACAGTACGTCGACAACAAGGTTGCCAATCTGATTCGACATCATCATGCGGATCGCAGACTCGCTGATAAGGTGCGTCGAGCCGCAGCGTCCGCCATTCAGGAAGAGTTGAAGGAAGGCTACATAGTCTGACGCGGTGGAGAACAATCCATCGTCACCACGCCCGCGAGACTGGATCTTCGGAGGATTCGGCCGTTCGAGGAGTGTGCCCTCCGAGTTCCGATTGTGCTGTGTCACGACACGGGGATGCTTTTCAGCGGGAACTATATAACCTGTATCCGCCATTCCCAGCGAATCGAAGATGCGTGTCTTGCAGAAATCGTCGAGCGTTTCGCCGCTCACAGCCGCCACGATACGGCCCAAAATGGCTGTGCTTGGGCCGTACGCCCACCCAGCACCAGGATCGTGCAAGAGAGGAAGCGCCGTCTCCGGCGTCCCTCTTTCACTCAGCCGCGCCAGGGAGGGATTCAAGAATGAGTAAGAGATGCCGGAGGTATGAGCCAGCAGATCGCGGATAAGGATCGACCGACGTGCTGGCCTCGATTCGTAAGTGCCGTCGGGATTGAGTTTGGTGAGAACCGGTGGTTGCAAATAATCTGCAAGATAGTGGGTGATGGGAGCGTCCAATGTAATCCGACCTTCATCGACGAGCATCATAGCGGCCAGCGACGTCACCGGCTTGGTCATGGATGCGAGGCGGAAGATTGTGTCCGGCGTCGCGTCGATGTTGCTGCCGACGGCGCTTTTGCCAAACGCTTCGAGATACAAGAGGTCCCCGGCATTGGCGACTGAGGCGACGACGCACGGCACGTCGCCAGGCGTGACGCACGTTCTGAGGAAGTCGGAAATTGTCTGCCGGCCGCGCATCATCTAACTGGAAGATGATAGAACAATGAACTCGCCACCACTGATCTTAAGAAGGTTGCGATAAATGTGGCTTGGATAAGTTGTGGTTTTGGCCCGCTAGCTTGCCGATGATCGCCGGCAGCACATCCAATTCAGGCAGGAGACAGCGTTCCACGAGGCTGCGGGCTTCGCGAGACCGGCTCCTTTGAGCTTCTTTGGAGGGACAGGCGTTCAGTAAGCAAACCTCGACCATAACGAGGGCAACCGATTGCGCCGGCCATTGTAATTCTTAAGAAGCGGAGCGCTCCAGTTGTTAAGAGAAAAGACCGGTAGCATAAACGAAAAAGTAGTGCCCGTCAGCGGCCGGCTATTGACCCAGATTGGGCCGCCTTGTCGCGTTACTAATTCTTTGCAGATGTATAAGCCCAATCCCAGGCCCATGCAACTGCCTTGGCAATGCTCGGATACCTGGTAGAGGCGTTCAAAAATTCTCTTGGTCGCCTCCGGGCTGATACTGCGGGTTCTGGTCGTTCCCATGGCGCTCCGGCCCGGACCGAATTGGCTTCCAGACGCCGACATGGGTCTTCGGTACGTTTCTATGTGGGAGCGAGTCATTCCCATGTGGGATGCGCTCATTTCCATGTGGAAACGAGTCATTGCCACCTGGAAATGACGCCCAGCAACTACGTGAAGAATCAATCAAGTGCAGCCAAACCCGATTTTTCCATGTGGAAACTCGTTTCTATGTGGAAATGAGCCATTCCTATATGGGGATGGACCCTTCCGGTGTCGCTTCGAGCCGGCGACGATCCGCCTCAAGCCTTCGACGATTGGCTCTCAGTCTTCGACCTTTGAACTTGTCCCGGAGACGGTTGGCTTTACGAGATTCCGATATCGCTCCGCGCCGGACCCATGTGTCTTGGCGGCGGACCCACGTTTCTTTGCGCCGGAGCGATAGACGTTTCTGTCTGATCTGAGTTGGACCTCCTCTGACCGCCTCCGGTCCGAATCTGTTTCCACGTGGAACATCAAAGACGAACTGTTCCACGTGGAACATAAAGGTGGCGGCTATGGGAAAGGTCATCGCAATTGCGAATCAGAAGGGCGGAGTGGGCAAAACCACGACGGCCATCAATCTCGGCGCATCTTTAGCTGCGGCCGATATGCGGACGTTGCTTGTCGATGTCGATCCTCAATCCAATGCCACCTCCGGGCTGGGGATCCGTAAAGGGTCCTATTCGCGATCGACCTATCATGCGCTGGTCCATGGCGAACCCCTGACGTCAATACTTCAATCAACGGAATTGGAGGCGCTTCTAGTTGCTCCCGCCAGCCGGGAACTGGTCGGGGCAACCGTCGAGCTTGCTCAAGAGGCCGACCGCCATCATCGGCTTAAGGTAGCCATCGACCCGCTGGTGGAAAGCTACGACTATATCCTTATTGATTGTCCACCTTCACTGGACCTGCTTACCGTCAATGCGCTGATTGCCGCCCACAGTGTACTGATTCCGATTCAATGCGAATATTTCGCCCTGGAGGGCGTCTCGGAATTCATCGAAACCGTCCGGCAGGTCCGCCGGTTACGGAATCCGGACCTAGCGATTGAAGGCGTACTCCTCACCATGTTTGATGAGCGGACGAACCTCTCGAATCAAGTGATGGAGGACCTTCGCGGATTCTTCGGGCCACAGCTGTTTGAAACGATCATTCCCCGCAATATTCGGCTGGGCGAAGCGCCGAGCCACGGCCAGCCGATTCTGCTCTATGACATCAAATCTAAGGGCGCTGAAAGTTACATCCGCCTGGCAAAGGAGATCATCCATGGGACAGAGAAAAGCCTTGGGACGAGGCTTGAACGCGTTATTGGCCACGCCTGATTTGGACTCCGATCAACTCCGCGACATCGATATTGATCGCATCCTTCCCAACTCACAGCAACCTCGCAAGAACTTTGATGAGGAGGCGCTCAATGAGTTAGCTGACTCTATCCGTGAACACGGTGTCATTCAGCCGATTGTTGTCCGCCCCCTTGAGGACGGTTTCTTTGAACTCGTGGCGGGCGAGCGCCGGTGGCGCGCGGCGCAACGGGCGGGCCTCTTCCGAATTCCCGCGGTTATTCGGCAGGCCACCGAACATGCGGCGCTTGAAATCGCTCTCATTGAAAACCTTCAACGCGAAGACTTGAATCCGATTGAAGAAGCTGAGGCGTATGAAAGGCTGATCACCGAGTTTGGCATGACTCAGGAAGAGGTGGCGAGGCGGGTTGGAAAAAACCGAACGACTGTCGCAAACATGCTTCGGTTGCTGAGACTTCCTCCTGAAGTCCAGCAATGGTTACGCGAAAACCGGCTCACCACCGGACATGCGAAAGCGCTCTTGTCTCTCTCGGATCTCAGTGCCATGGTTGATTCCGCTAGAAAAATTATCCAAGGAGGGTTCTCCGTCCGGCAGGCGGAAATGTTGGTGTCGCGCTATTCGCGCGAGGAAAAGGACAGTTCCGGCAATGGTTCCGATGTTGTCGATCCGAACGTTAAAGCGGCGATTCATGCCTTAGAACAGGTCCTCGGAACCAGAGTAACGGTGCAGAAAAGCGGAGGCAAAGGAAAGATCGAAATACACTTCTTTTCCTGCGAGGAAATGAATCGGCTATACGAGGGTTTGCTGCATACGAAGTTCTGAACCGCCGCGGGAAAATCTTAATTTCGCGTCTCTAGTTGCGGAAGTAGGATTAAAATGATGGGCGATTTCTTTCACTTGCGAGGAGGCACCGAATGAGATCGACTCGACTGTGGTTAGTCAGTGCTGGGCTGCTAAGCTTCGTTGCGCTTGCGGGCGCGCAAACGAACAGTTCTCAAAAACACAAAGGTGTGTTCATAACCCGGCTTTACACCGGGCCCGACGGCCAGACCCATGCCGAAGAGATAGAGGCCAAATTTATTCCGGGAAACGGCAACGATATCTTCAAAATGATGATGACAACCGGAGCTGAGCTGCATCGCGCCCCGGCCGGTAGAGTCAGCGATTGGCACACCGCGCCGCGCCGCCAATACGTCATTACGTTGAGCGGTCACGGCGAGCTTGAAGTAGCCGGTGGGAAAAAGATCGCGGTCGGACCAGGCCACATCGAACTGGTCGAAGACACAACGGGCAAGGGCCACATCACCCGAGTCACGGGAACGGAGGAACGCGTGACACTCCAACTTCCCCTTACCGATCCGTCTGCCCGCTAGCAGCGCTGCTGAAACAGCGTGATTGTCCCAAACTAACACCGCGGTTTCCCCCTTCGTCGGTGCAAGGTCGAATGTGGCGATTCGAACCACACGCCCGGCTTACCGCCGACGAAGGTCGTCCTTATGAAAGAAGCCTCCACCAAATACAAAGCGTCGCAGTTCGTATCAAATCGAATACATTTTTTCCGGCATTGCTCGATTGTTTACGAAATCGGCGACGAAGAGTTGGCGTAAAAGCTTGGCGAAAATTCCCAGGTATAACTAGGTCGAATTTCCAAGCCACACGTGGGGAAAGTGCCCTTGTCTCTGTCAGGTCTCAATGCCATACTCGATTCGCCGGACCAATTATCCAGGGAGGGAGCTCGAAATGAAATTTCGCAAGACATCCGATCAAGTCTTCGGATTCTTAGACAAGGGAACAAACGTGACCGGTGAGCTGGAATACACCGGCACGCTCCGGATTGACGGTAACTTCCACGGCTCGATTTCCACTGCTGATATGTTGATCATTGGCGAGCACGCCCGCGTGCATGCCGATATTAAGGCAGGCGAGATCGAAATCCACGGCCAGGTTTTTGGAAGCGTTGAGGCGAAGCGCCGGGCCGAAGTTTCGGCAGCCGGACGTATACGCGGCGACCTTCGAACTCCGGTCTTGATCGTAAGCCCTGGGGCACTCCTCGATGGGCACGTCCAGATGGCAGCCGATGCTCCGGAGGAAATTACTGTCGCTACGCATCCGCTAACGGAACAAGAAAACTCCCTCCGGGAGAGGAACTGATGAGGTTGACAGAATTCGCCAAGTCTGCGGGTTGAGCAGGCAAACTCGGCCCACGGGACTTGGACCTCGCACTAAAAACGATACCTGGGCAGAATATTCCCGGGATTCTTGTCGGATTTGAACACGCCGACGACGCCGGCGTGTTTCAACTTACAGACGATATCTGCCTGGTTCAAACCGTGGACTACTTTGCTCCGATTGTGGACGATCCCCACACGTATGGACAGATTGCTGCGGCTAATTCATTGAGTGACATCTACGCGATGGGCGGAGTCCCAAAAACCGCACTTTCTGTTGTCGGGTTTCCCACGAAGGGCGTGGATTTCAGTGTTCTGGGCGAGATCATGCTTGGCGGGCTACAGAAACTCAATGAAGCAGGAGTCGCGCTACTTGGCGGTCACTCGGTTCGTGATGACGAAATTAAGTTTGGTTACGCTGTAACCGGAACGATTGCAAAAAAGGATATCAAACAGAACAGAGCGGCACGTGAAGGCAATCGTTTGATTCTCACAAAACCCCTTGGCACGGGATTGATCACAACCGCGTTGAAGCGCGGGAAGGCATCATCCGGACACGTTCAGGCAGCCGTGAAGATCATGTTGCAGCTCAATCGGCAGGCGGCGGAGATCTGTTTGCGCTTTCGAGTTGACGCCATGACTGACATTACCGGATTCGGCCTTGTTGGCCATGCCATCGAAGTTGCCAAAGCGAGCGGAATTTCCATAGAAATCGATCTTCGAAAACTTCCACTGCTGCCCGGTGCGCTCGAATACAGCCGGGAGGGATTTTGTGCAGGAGGTCTTACCAACAATCGCGAATTCTTCTCAAAGAACCTTTATATTCATGACTCCATCCCGCCTGATCAGCAAAATATTTTGTTTGATCCTCAGACCTCAGGCGGGCTTCTCATCTTTTCCGACCCGCAAGACACGGACAGATTGCTGGAAAGCTTACGGGCAGCCGGCGTGGATGCTGTTGAGGTCGGTTCGGCTGTGCGCCGCGCGGAGCATCTGTTGACAGTCCGGTAACCGGATGTTACTTTCATCCCTTTGTCAGACGTGCGCGAACGGCTTCATGCGGCACGTTTCCCGGTAATTTTAGAAAATGCGCGTCATTGATCCAGCAATGGTGTTGCCTCGATGTCTGTAGTCGCTAACCGTTATGCCAGAGCGTTGATCGATGTGCTCTATCCCGAGACCGCAGAGGCCGGTCTTCAACAGTTGCGAGATTTTAGTTCCTTATTAAACGATCAGCAGGCTGCCCGTCGCTTCCTTGAGAATCCCACGATAGCGGGGGAGCGGCGCCGGCGATTACTCAAGGAAATTTTCGATGCGTTGAATCTCGAACGCCGTGTTGCCAATTTCATTGGCATCCTAGTTGATCGGGATCGATTGCCAATTCTGGAGGAGATTATTAAGGCTTACCAGAAGCTCTTGGATGAACGGCTCGGTATTGTTCGTGCTCGCGTGACTTCCGCATATTTATTGGATCATTCCGAACAGCAGAGACTCGCAGCCAGGCTTGAGCAAGCCACCGGAAAGCAAATCCGGATGGAAGTAACTGTCGATCCTTCTCTGATCGGCGGTGTCGTCGCGCAGGTGGGGAGCACAATTTACGACGGCTCCGTTCGCCAGCAACTCGAAGCTTTTAAAACCCGTCTAGTCGAGGAATAAAAGAAACATGGAAATCAAAGCAGACGAGATCACCAAAATTATCCGTGAGCAAATCGAAGAATACCGTGCCGGAGTGGATGTCAGTGAAGTAGGTAATGTGATTTCAGTGGGCGACGGAATTGCCCGTGTTTACGGCCTCGAGAAGGCCATGGCTGGCGAACTTCTCGAATTCCCGCACGGTGTGATGGGTCTCGCCCTCAATCTCGAGGAAAGTCAGGTCGGCGTGGTTTTGCTAGGAGAGTATACGGAGATTCGCGAGGGTGATCAGGTTCGCCGCACCGGCCGCATTATGGAAGTACCGGTCGGGGAGGCTCTCGTCGGACGTGTCGTCAATGCTCTTGCGCAGCCCATCGATGGCAAAGGACCAATCGTCACCAAAGATCGTACGCCTGTTGAACGCCTCGCGCCTGGTGTCATCGACCGGCAACCTGTGAAAGAACCTTTACAAACAGGGCTGAAGGCGATTGACTCCATGATTCCCATCGGCCGTGGTCAACGTGAATTAATTATCGGTGACCGTCAGACCGGGAAAACAGCACTTGCGATCGACACGATTATCAATCAAAAAGGGCAGAACGTCGTCTGCGTCTACGTTGCAATCGGACAAAAGCGGTCCACGGTTGCCCAAGTCGTGAAGACACTAGAAGAATACGGCGCAATGGATTATTCCGTTGTCGTCTCAGCCTCCGCGAGTGATCCCGCCCCAATGCAGTACTTGGCTCCCTATGCCGGCTGCGCGATAGGCGAATATTTCCGCGATAGCAAGCGCCACGCGCTTTGCATCTACGATGATCTTTCCAAACATGCTGCCGCGTATCGTGAGATTTCATTGCTGTTGAGACGGCCTCCCGGCCGCGAAGCCTATCCAGGCGACGTTTTCTACCTCCACTCGCGGCTGCTGGAACGCGCGGCAAAATTGAATGACCAAAACGGCGCGGGATCACTGACGGCCCTTCCGGTCATTGAGACGCAGGCAGGTGACGTTTCTGCATACATTCCAACAAACGTCATCTCTATTACGGACGGGCAGATTTATCTCGAGACCGATCTCTTTCACTCCGGTATTCGTCCGGCAGTGAACACAGGCCTCTCCGTTTCTCGCGTTGGCGGCAATGCGCAGATCAAGGCAATGCGCCAGGTGGCCGGCTCGCTCCGACTGGACATGGCTCAATTCCGCGACATCGCGGCCTTCGCGCAATTCGGTTCGGATCTGGACAAAGCGACGTTGGCGCAATTGAGTCGCGGGCAGCGGTTGACCGAAGTATTGAAACAAGATCAATACGCGCCGATTCCTGTTGAGAAGCAGATCGCGATTATTTTTTCCGGAACCAACGGCTTACTTGATGACCTTGACGTTGCGGATTGCCGTCCATTTGAACAATACCTCTACCGGTTTTTGGACGCCAGCCAGCCCGGGCTGCTCGAGAAAATTCGCAACCGAAAAACGATCGACGACGAGATCAAAGGCGAACTGCAGAAGGCCATCAAAGAGGCGAAAGAACGATTCAAGAACGAGCCTCACCGCGCGGCATAAGCTATGCCAAGCCTTTTGGATATCCGGCGTCGCATCCGGTCGGTCAAAAATACACAGCAGCTGACAAAGGCGATGAAAACCGTTTCCGCGGCGAAGCTGCGGCGGGCGCAGGAGCGCGTTTTTAGCGCGCGGCCTTATGCGGAACAGTTGAAGAGAGTTCTGGGCAACCTCACGGCACGGCTGGAGGATGTGTCGCATCCGCTTCTGGAGATTAGGCCTGAAGAACGAATTCTTTTCCTCGTCATTACGGCGGATCGCGGTCTGTGCGGCGCGTTCAATGCAAACATCATCCGTACGGCTCAGGCCTTCATACGAGAACATCAAACCCAAACGACCCATTTGATGATGGTCGGCCGAAAAGGCCGCGATTTCTTCAGGCGTCGTGCGGCGCCCATTCGATCGGAGTTCGTGAATATTTTTTCGCGGCTGGATTACGGTCACGCGAAGGACATTTCCGAGGCAATTATCCAGGCCTATACGAATGCCGAAGTGGATGCCGTCTACATGGTCTACAACGAATTCAAATCTGTCATCCAACAACGAGTCGTCGTGGAAAAAGTATTGCCTCTCAGTCGCGCTGACCTGAAAGAAACAGAGCCGCGGCTGGACTACATCTTCGAACAGTCTCCGCAAGAGATTTTTAATCGGCTGCTTCCGCGTTACGTGGAAGTACAGGTCTATCGAGCTTTGCTGGAATCGGCCGCATCGGAGCACGGCGCCCGCATGGCGTCAATGGATACGGCTACGAGAAATGCGGGTGAGATGATTGATATGCTGACGCTCAATATGAACCGCATTCGCCAGGCAGCGATCACGCGGGAAATCATCGAAGTGGTCAGCGGAGCGGGAGTCTAATAACAATGGCAAACATCGGAAAAGTTTCACAGGTAATTGGTCCGGCTGTTGACGTGGAATTCGAGGAAGGCAAGCAGCCCGCAATTTATCAGGCGTTGCATATCACTAGCAGAGGTTTCAACGTGCCGGACCCAATCGATGTCATTGTCGAAGTTCAACAACACCTCGGCGAGGGCCGCGTGCGATGCGTGGCGTTACAGCCCACGGAAGGGATGGTGCGCGGTATGTCTGCTGAAGACACCGGGGGGCCTGTATCGATTCCGGTCGGCAAATCCACCTTGGGGCGCGTCATTAACGTGATTGGAGAACCCGTCGACAAGTTGGGGCCGATCGAAGCAAAGCGGCGTGATCCCATTCACAAGCCGGCTCCTGCGCTTGTTGACCAAAATACAAATCTTGAAATGTTCGAGACCGGGATCAAGGTCATCGATCTCATCGAGCCATATTTGAAGGGCGGAAAAATTGGTCTATTTGGAGGTGCGGGAGTAGGGAAAACCGTCATCATTCAAGAACTCATTAACAATATTGCTACCAAACACGGCGGCATTTCCGTATTCGCTGGTGTCGGCGAGCGCACCCGCGAGGGGAACGATCTCTGGCTGGAAATGAAAGAGTCGAAGACGAGTGAGGGCGTGCCCGTCATCAATAAGACGGCGCTCATTTATGGCCAGATGACCGAACCGCCTGGAGCAAGGCTGCGCGTTGCCCTTACCGCTCTCACCACTGCCGAATATTTTCGCGACGATGAGGGACAGGACGTTCTTCTCTTCATCGACAACATCTTTCGATTTACGCAGGCCGGTTCCGAAGTCTCTGCTCTGTTGGGCCGGATGCCTTCTGCAGTGGGGTATCAGCCAACGCTGGCAACGGAAATGGGCGAGCTTCAGGAACGAATTACATCTACCACAAAAGGTTCGATCACTTCGGTTCAAGCCATCTACGTTCCGGCTGATGACTATACCGATCCCGCACCCGCTACAACGTTTGCGCATCTGGATGCGACGACCAACCTTTCACGGCAAATCGTGGAACTGGGTATTTATCCCGCAGTCGATCCGCTAGCCTCAACTTCACGTATTCTTGATCCCCGAATCGTTGGCGCTGAGCACTACAACGTGGCGCGTTCGGTTAAGGCAGTATTGCAGAAGTACAAAGACCTGCAAGACATCATCGCCATCTTGGGCATCGACGAACTGTCTGAAGACGACAAGCTCACCGTCGCTCGGGCGCGGAAAATCCAGCGTTTTCTGTCTCAGCCTTTCTTTGTTGCGGCACAATTCACTGGCCGAGAAGGCAAGTACGTCAAGATTGCCGACACGCTCAAAGGCTTTAAGGAAATCGTCGAGGGCAAACACGACGACATTCCGCTGCAGGCCTTTTATATGGTTGGTACCATTGAAGAAGCTCTCGAACAGGCCCAACGGCTGGCTGCAGTCAAGTGAGCATGACCGATAACAGGATCGAGCTGACCATCGTCACTCCCGAACGCGCTGTCGTTGATGAAGCCGTCGACGAGCTACAGATCCCGGGTTCAGAGGGTTATTTTGGCGTGCTACCTGGGCACGCACCGCTCTTTTCCGAACTGAAGGTTGGAGAAGTCGCTTATCGTAGGGGCGATCGATGGTCTTTCCTCGCCGTTGCCTGGGGATTCGTTGAAGTTCAGCCGAATCACGTTCGCATCCTTGCGGAGACAGCGGAACGCGCACACGAGATCGATCTCGATCGTGCCATGCGCGCAAAACAGCGTGCCGAAGAGCGCATCGCGCGTGGCGGCGAGGACGTGGACTACGGGCGCGCACTCGTAGCACTGGAACGGGCCTTGATCCGAATTCAAGTCGCCCGAAAAGCGCACCACACGGCTAGCGCATAAGTTTCGCGCAAATTCCGAGCCCGCGGCTGGCATACATACCGGGATGAGCGCTCAGGAACAATCCGTTTCGACCAAAGGCTCCCACCGTCACAAATCGATCTAAACTGGCCTGGTCTCTACACCATGTATGCTTCCTTTGGAGGAGTTGCTCGCCGGTTCCCGCAAAATGCAGGAAGAGCATAAGGACAACTTCAATAGCTGACGGCAGTTCCAAGCCGGAATCACGTAGACTACTGATGTAGTGGATTGGTTGCGATACCGAATCGGGCAGGACATTCGTGCATAGAAAATGCCAACCAGGTTCGCAATCCTGTTGGGCAAAAGGTTCTTCCAGGTACCAAGGGTGATCGAAAAACGAGGGGGGCTTACGCGGGTCGGTTCCTACTATCTTTCTTAAATTCAATATGTTGAGGCCAGACAACGCCCGTGGAGTAGGAAAAACGATCACTACGTCCTTCGCGTCAACTATGGGTGTCGTGTCGAAATCGGCTCTTTCGGTCTCAGTAAACCGATTCGGGATGCCCATAAGGGCAAAGCGCCGCTCGACTTCCGTTGGGGACAGTGAAATCATATGTGACAGGTCCAGCGACCTTGTGATAGTTTCGATTTGGTAGGGAATGTTCCCTCCGCGACTGCTCCACGAAGCCGCGCACCCCTGGCTTTAGAAAAACAGTCTAATTTACTTTTAATCAGAAAACAGAAATGTCGTCTCTCGAAATTCCTTCAGCGTTCGCCATGGAAGATGTTCGCCGGACGGTCCTCGACAACGGTTTGGTTGTGCTGGCGAAAGAAGTCCATACTTCACCGATCGTGACCGCCATGATTTGGTACCGTGTGGGATCACGCAATGAGGAGTTGGGCCAGACCGGAAAGTCCCACTTTCTGGAACACATGTTGTTTAAAGGCACCGAGCGATTCAAGAAAGGCCAGATTGACCTGATTACGCTGAAAAATGGAGGCGGCAACAATGCCTTCACGTCGCATGATTTCACTGCGTACTATTTCAATTTCGCGTCCGACCGATGGGACGTCGCATTGGAAATCGAATCCGATCGGATCATCAACTGCGCCTTTGATCCCGAAGAGTTTGAAGCAGAGAAGAAGGTTGTCATTGAAGAGCTAAAAACCGGTTTGGATTCGCCTTGGGGACTGTTGTTGCAGGAACAGGAAGCCGCCGCTTTCAAGGTACATCCCTATCGTAATCCCATAGTGGGATGGTTGCAGGATGTGGAGCGCGCGACAGTCGAGGAGCAACAGGCGTACTATCGCCGCTATTATCATCCAAACAATGCGATTCTAGTGCTTGCCGGCGATTTCGAAACCAACGAGGTATTGACCAAAGTAGAGCGCGCATTTGGTTCGGTTCCGGCGGGCGCTCCGCCTCCGCCCATGCTGTTGAAGGAGCCGCCCCAACGCGGTGAGAGACGGCTGATTGTTCGCTGGCGTTCGAAGGTGCCGCGGTTAGCAATCGCCTATCACGCCCCACAGATCGCGCATGTCGATAGCTATGCACTCCAGGTACTGGGAGTCGTTCTTTCGGAAGGAAAAGCCTCCCGCTTCTACCAACGATTGGTGGAACGCGAGCAGTCGGTGACGTTTGTTTCTGCGGAATACGGCGAATCGAAAGACCCGACCCTGTTTCATATCCGAGCCGAAGCGCGTGGAGACCACTCGATTGGAGAAATCGAGACAAGTATTTACGACGAATTGGGGAGGATCGCCGGAGGACAGCTGAACGAGCATGAGTTGGATCGGGCGAAGCACCAGATCGAAGCTCACTTCATCCTCTCGCGTGAAAGGACGTTGGATCAGGCAATCCTGCTGGGGCAAATCGAAACGCTCTATGATCTCGATTATATCGATTCGTATCTCCCGCGTATCAACGCCGTCACAGCGGCCGATGTTGCCGCCGCCTGCAGCCGTTATCTGAATGAAGATAGCCGCACTGTAGCTCTTTTGCTGAGTGATGGCTCCGAACCAGTCGAGGACGATGAAAGTGAAGCCGGCTGAACTCGGCGTGCGAAGAGCTTTTGAGGTTCACAGCCATGTTCTTCATAACGGCATGAAGATTCTCTTGGTTGAGAATCCTTCGCTACCGACGGTTTCATTGAATGCAAGCGTGTTGACTGGGGCCAGGTACGATCCGGAGTCGAAGGCGGGCGTTGCAATCATGGCCAGCCGGTTGCTCGACGAAGGGACCGAGACCCGTACATCCTTCGAAATCGCAGACGCAATTGAATCCGTCGGGGGCGCTATCGAGGCAGACGGTTCCTTTGAGCGGGTCGTCGTCTCGGCTGGTGTTTTGAACAAAGATGTTCCTCTCGGATTAGAGCTGCTGGCGGATCTCCTGATGCGTCCTATTTTTCCGCAAGAGTATGTTGACAAGGAAAAAGAACGGACCTTGGCGGAAATTGCGAGCGCGCAAGACCGGCCTCAGGTTGTGGCAGGCTGGGCATTCAACGAACTGGTGTACCAGGATCATCCGTTACATCGTCCATCGCACGGATATCCAGAAACGGTCGAGAGGATCGAGCGCAACGATTTGCTCGATTTTCATGAAAAATATTTCCTTCCTAATAATGTAGTTCTCGCCGTGGTGGGCGATTTCCGAGTTTCCGAGCTCCTGCCTAAAATCCAGGACACATTCGGAAGCTGGCGCGCCCGGCCGATTGTTTTCCCAACTTATCCGGAACCTGTTCGCCAATCGGGCAAGCGGACAAAATTCATCCGTATGCCGGCTCAGCAACTCAATATCTATTTGGGTCATCTCGGAGTGCAGCGCACCAATCCGGATTACTACGCGCTTCAAGTGCTCGACACGATTCTGGGTGGGGGTGCAGGGTTTACGGCGCGGATTCCTCAGCGGCTTCGAGATGAGTTAGGATTGGCATATACGACTTTTGCAAGCATTACAATGACCGCAGGTTTGGATCCCGGCCGTTTTGTCGCGTTTATTGGGACCTCGCCGGAGAATATGAGACTGGCGACGGAAGGGTTGGTGAACGAAATCCGCCGGATCCGAGAAGAACCGGTAACGGCACAAGAATTGCAAAACGCGAAGGATTACTTGACGGGCAGTTTTGTCTTTTCCTTCGAGTCCAGTCCGCAGATAGCGCGCTTTCTCGTGCACGCAGACGTGTACGGTCTGGGTTTCGATTACGTCGTGAAATATCCGGAATATATTCGGAGTGTAACGATCGAAGACATATCGCGTGTCGCCAAAATGTATTTGGATAGCGAAAATTACACATTGGTTGTTGTGGGACCGGTCGATGGCGCTCAGTAATTCAATCTTCTTCGAGAAGCACGGCGTCACGACGCGCGATCTGGAGGGGTACTTATCCGAAGCGTTGTCCCGCGGCGGCGATTACGCAGATCTCTATTTTGAATACCGCATCAACCATTCCATCGTTCTTGAGGAACAGATCATCAAGAGCGCAACCAAGGGCGTCAGTCTTGGAGCCGGCGTGCGTGTCATTTCCGGAGAGAAAACCGGTTACGCGTATTCGGATGATCTGAATCGCCAAAATATTTTGAAGGCGGCTCGGACGGCGGCGTTTATTGCACATTCCTCTGCAGTGGGAGGAAGTCTTCAAATACCAACACCACTGAATCAGGAACGGAATTTGTATCCGGTTCCCGCATTTCCCGCTGAACTCGAAATCGCAGCAAAGATCCGACTGTTGCAGCTGAGCAACGAGGCTGCGCGTGCGTATGATCCGCGCATCAAACAAGTTCAAGCAAGCTACGTCGATGAGACGAAACACATTTTAATTGCGACCTCCGACGGCCGCGCCGCCTGGGATCTTCAACCTCTTGTCCGGCTGAATGTGATGTGCATTGCGGAAGAAAATGGCCAACGCCAATCCGGATATCAGGGAGGCGGGGGTCGGCGCGCCTTAGATGTTTTTACCGGCGATCTCGATCCTGGCGCCATCGCTCGTGAGAGTGCGCGTCAGGCGATCTTGCAACTTCGTGCTATTGATGCTCCGGCTGGTCCGATGGAAGTCGTACTCGGGCCTGGATGGCCGGGCATTCTCTTGCACGAAGCCATCGGTCACGGTTTGGAGGCCGACTTCAATCGTAAGAAGACGTCGGCATTTGCCGGTCTCGTTGGACAAAAGGTGGGATCGGAGCTTTGCACCGTTGTTGACGACGGCACCATTCCGTTCCGCCGTGGATCTCTCAACATGGATGACGAAGGAAATCCGACGCATCAAACAGTGCTCATCGAGAAAGGGGTTTTGCAGGGATATCTGCAGGACCGGCTAAGCTCGAAACTCATGAAAGCGCCGCTTACGGGAAATGGCCGCCGTCAAAGTTACGATCACATTCCTTTGCCGAGGATGACCAATACGTTCATGATGTCGGGAGACTCGGCGCCTGAAGATATCATCAAATCTGTAACGAAGGGCTTGTATGCCGTTCATTTCGGGGGCGGCCAGGTCGACATCACCAGCGGGAAATTCGTGTTCACGGCCAGCGAAGCTTACCTGATCGAGAACGGGCAAATTACGGCACCCGTCAAAGGTGCGACGTTGATTGGTGATGGCCCAACCGTTCTTCGTCAAGTCACAGCCGTTGGCAACGATCTAAAACTCGATCAGGGAGTTGGCATTTGCGGTAAGGAGGGGCAAACAATTCCTGTCAGCGTCGGCCTTCCGACAATCAAGATTCGAGAAATTACCGTCGGCGGTACCGAGAAATAATTCGAAGTGACGCACTCACTCGAAGACATCACCCAACAAGTTATCGATCGCGCGAAGAAGAGCGGTGCCACCGCAGCGGATGTGATGATCCGCGAGGACGATACTTTCTCGGTAACTGTTCGGATAGCGGAAATCGAAACTCTGAAAGAGGCCATCTCACGCAGTCTGATGCTGCGGGTTTTCCTTGGTCAACGCACGGCGACCTCTCATACATCCGATATTTCCGGACCGGTTGTTGAGCGTCTTGTTGACGAAACGGTCGAAATGGCCAGGCTAACTTCGGAGGACGAGAGTGGCGGCCTGCCCGAAACGGCCTTCTTTCAAAACCACTTTCCGGACTTGAATCTGCTTGATCCGTCCTGGGAAACTCTCACGCCCGATGAACGCATCAGTCTGGCCGTTCGAACGGAAAAGGCCGCTTTTGAAACCGACAAGGCGATCACGAATTCCGAGGGTGCGTCATTCGAGTATGCGCGGTCACGTGTCGCGCTCGCAAATACGACAGGTTTCTTCGGTGAGTACGAGGGCACAACCGCGGCCTTGGTGTGCATTCCCATCGCCAAATCCAACAGCAGTATGCAACGGGATTATTGGATGTCGGCCGGAAGGCATCGTTCCCAACTCGAGGCACCCGAAGAAATCGGCAAGAAAGCCGCGGGTCGGGCAATACGACGGTTGGGCGCCCGCAAAATTCCAACCTGCCAGGTACCCATTGTTTTTGATCCGCTAAGCGCGCGTTCTCTGCTTAATCACATTTTCGAAGCTGTTTCTGGAAGTGCAATCTACCGGCGCAGCTCTTTTCTGGTCGATCAGATTGGCGAGACGGTCGCATCCTCCGACGTGACCATTGTTGATGATGCGCGAAGGCCGGCAGGGCTGGGCTCGAGCCCGTTTGATGATGAAGGCATACCAGCTCAAACTACACCGATCATCGAACGCGGTGTATTGCGAAATTACCTCCAATGCGCATACACGGCGCGAAAATTGAGAGCGAGACCTACCGGAAACGGCAGTCGCGCCGCTTCGGGCGTTGTTACCATTGGTCCAACGAATTTCCATCTCAAAGAAGGAACCTATGCACCCGACGAAATCATTCGCTCGGTAGAGACTGGATTGTACGTCGTCGAATTGATCGGTTTTGGAGTAAACATGGTTACGGGGGATTATTCCCGTGGAGCAGTAGGAATTTGGATCGAGAACGGGGAATTTAAATATCCCGTTCAGGAAGTGACCATCGCCGGAAATCTGCGGGGCATGCTCAAGAACATTGAGATGGTCGGCAACGATGTGACCTTCGTTGGCTCAATCGCGGCGCCAACGTTGAAGATCGGCAAGATGGTGATCAGCGGAGCATGAGCGGAGTGGCCGCGGCTAAATGATATGGGTGAACGCCGTTCGATCATTATCATCAGTGCTTCCATTGCTGTGGTTGTCGCGATGTTGCTCGTGTGGGCGCTTGCACCCTCTGCCCGGAATAATGCTTCCAGCATTCCTCTGACGGAGATATCGGACACGGCCACGATCCAAACTTATCTGCAGCTGTCGCATCTGAGTATTGCAACAAGCGAGAACTTTGCGCGCCACAGGATTTATGTCATTTCCGGCTATCTGAAGAATGTTTCGGACAAACCAGTGAGGATGGCAGAACTGAAAATGGCGTTTACCGATTTCGACGGCAAATCCATTTTCGATTACAGTCAAAAGGTCCTCGATCGACATCAAAAGCCATTGCTCCCGAGTGCAGAATTGCGTTTTGAAGTCCGCCAGGAGAATTTGCCGCGGGGATGGAATTATCGCGTTCCCATCACAGAAATATCGAAGATCGGCTATTGAGTCCATCTCCCCTGGGGAGCGGGCGCCGCCGCCCACAGCAATGCCGACAGTGAGACCCACCGCCAGCGCGAATACAATGGTGACACTCTTGGTCATCGAACCCCTCCGCGTTGAATGACAATTCGGCCGATACGACCGAAATCCCGATCCAGTAGACTAGATAATTCAGTTGCAACTGAGCCACCAACAGAGGCGAGCGTGAGTCCCGAACTTATCACCCTGAACAAGATGATCGAATTGGTTTGTGCGGCCTTCCGCGGGCATGTCGGAAGCCGAGTGGAAAACGGACCTTCGTTTATTGCTCGATTTGCACGCAAAATTAAAGCGTGTGATCAGCGAATTGACTTCTAAAGATCTGGCTATGATCGCGCCGGGAAGTAAAGTCCGGAATGTCGATCTGCTCACGGGTATTGCTGCGCACGATCTATACCACGCGGGGCAGATACAGTTGTTGAAACGCCTTCATTCCAGCAGCGGAAAATTGCCGGTTTGATTTCCGTCCGAACTTGCGACTGTTTCGTATCAACATTGGAAAGGAGAAAAGACATGTACAAAATTGTTGGAGTAGGCAAAGCGAAGCCGGGTAAGGTCCGCGAGGCCATAGCCGCCAGCAAAGGACTCGCGGAATACATGAACAGCAAACACGACGTCAAGGTCCAGGTGCACCTGCAGCAGTTCGGCCCTCCGGGGACGATCTACTTGATCGGCGAAGCCAAGGATCTGGCGAGTATCCAGGCGATTCAGGGAAAGATCATGGCAGACGAAGGATACTGGACACTTGTCCAAAAGTCCGTTGAAGTGATGGAACCTCCCACGATTGCACTCCTGCAGCAACTCTGACGCGCGTCGGCTGAGGGTCTAAATTGCAAAATACTGAGACCCTCACCCGCCGCTTCTCTTGAGGCTTCGCCCTGTCGGGCTCGCGCTTCGCGGCGGCGCACTGGTAAAAACGAGTTTCTTGTGCTGTTTTGGCTTCCGTTTGTGCCTTCTGTGTACCTCCACGATTTGACGATTTCTGGCGATGCCGTACACGCGGTCACCTTTTCCGTGATCCAATGATTGCTGTACACTTCTGCGCGTGTTGAAGACTATCTGCATTTCTGCGGCAGGAATAACTCTATTCGCCGTTGCCGCAATGGCAACGCAAACCCTCGACATCTATTTCATCGATGTTGAAGGAGGGCAGTCGACGCTGATCGTTACTCCGCGGGGCGAATCCCTGCTGGTAGACACGGGTTTCGCGGCGAACGGATTCGACGACACGTCAAATCGAGGCCGCGATGGGCAACGCATTGTTGCCGCGGTTCGCGCTGCGGGTCTCAAACGGATCGACTATTTGTTGACCACACACTTTCATGCGGATCACGACGGCGGTGTAACCGATGTTATGGCGCAGATACCGATCGAGACATTCATCGACCACGACAACGTTCTTCCCGAAGCGGAGCAGGGGGGCCGAGGCACACTCGAAGCCTTCTGGGCTTATGCGGCCGCTCGCGCTAAGGCGCGCCGTCACATCGTCGCGAAAGCAGGCGACCGGATTCCGCTGAAGGGTATGCATGCCGTAATCGTCAGTTCCGCGGGAAGGGTAATTGAAAAACCGATACTCGGGCCGCGAAAGCCGAATGCAGTATGTGCAGCTTCGGCAATATCTGCACAAGAGGTCTACGAGAACCCGCGATCCACGGGGTTCGTCCTGCAGTTCGGCCAATTTCGATTTCTCGACGTGGGTGATCTTACCGGCAAGCCACTATTTGATCTTGTCTGTCCGATGAATCTCATCGGCGAGGTTGATGCTTACCTCGTTGCCCACCATGGCGGTCCCGATGCTGCCGATCCGGCCACGTTTGCTGCATTTAAACCTCGAATTGCCGTTGTCAACAACGGAAGCACAAAAGGCGGAGCCGCAGACATGTTCACACTGCTCCACCGCCTTCCAGGCTTGGATGTATGGCAACTGCATCGCTCGCAAAATGCAGGCGCAGAAAATTTCGCAGACGAGCGGATAGCAAACCTGGATGAAGCCACGAGCCACTGGATCAAGCTCTCCGCCAACGCCGACGGCTCGTTTAGTGTCACAAACGCGCGAACCGGTATGGTGCAGCAGTATTGGAAAGTTCAGTGAGCGGCTCATCACCGGACGCTAACGGGAAGTGATGCCGGACCGATAAATACACAGTTACTGCTCTCTATTTCTGTTTGAGGTGCTGGCGGTCCTTTTCGTTCTCATTACAGAACATTTCGAAGATGTCGTTATCGGGAACGAGATCGTGGGGAACTTTAATCGTAAAGGGCTTCGTGTACATCTCAGGATCGTCGAAGGTCATTTCGACGTCTAAATGTCCGAAATCACGGCGATGGAAGCGCTCTACGACATGTAGCCATTCGCTATGTGGGTGGCCCACTGCGTCGAGTGGGGTTTTGTCGTTGAACCCCGCGGTTTCCACCACCAGGGTGTCGCGGTCCCAATGCCCTATCGAGTAACCCAGGTACGCGGGCAACGCGAACTCCTTTGGTAACTTGCGGCCGTCGGTGAAAATTTGGCGATGCAGGTTGTCTACTTCGTAAAGGATCACGGTCAGTCGCGGCGACTGCGGTGAAAATTTGGCGATGCAGGTTGTCTACTTCGTAAAGGATCACGGTCAGTCGCGGCGACTG
>MNKP01000032.1 GCA_001920875.1 Acidobacteria bacterium 13_1_20CM_2_55_15 | reverse complement strand
TGTGCCGCACCCCATCAGCCGGTTTGAGATTACGTTGCCCGCTGGCCAGCGCCTGGCTGGGCCGGATCAACCCGTCGTGGCTCTTTCGCCGGACGGCAAAACCCTGGTCTACGCTGCAAGCGGTAAGGCGCCCAACAGCTGTATCTGCGGCCGATGGACAGCATGGAAGCCAAACCCATTCCCGGGACTCAGGAAGCCACTACGCCGTTTTTTTCGCCCGACGGACAATGGGTTGGCTTCATCGCAGGCGGAAAGCTGCAAAAGGTTTCCATCCGGAGCGGTCCGCCTGCAATCCTCAACGACGCTGTGGTGACCGGCGGCGCAAGTTGGGGCGATCAGGGGATCATTGCCTTCTGGCCATTCCTGACGGGCCGAACAGCATTGTTCTTCGATGTTGCTCCCGATGGTAAACGCTTCCTGATGCTCAAACCTGTTGAGGAGGCGCAAGCAGCCGCACAAATCAACGTCGTGCTGAATTGGTTCAGTGAGCTTCAGCAACGTGTTCCTGTGAAGTAGTCAGAAGAACCATCTGAATTCCGCTCCCATCGGCCCTGCGGCGAACAATGAGCCCGCATCGATTCTGATTTGCTAAATCAGAAGATTCGGCGAACAGGTACTGAGAATCCTGGCAGGACCGGTTCTGCCGTAATCAAGTCGTTTGAAGTCAGCTGCTGCGTATCAGTAAGAGACCGATAGACTGTGACCGTTTGCCGAGCGGGGTCGACCAACCATACCAGGGGAACACCGTTCTCAAGAAACTCGCCGATTTTCCTGCCTAGTTGCTTCAAGCTATCGGTCGGCGATAGCACTTCCACTGCGAGATCGGGTATCAATTCACCGAAGGTCTCCGGTGACTCGCCGCCGGGCAACTTCGTATTACTGACGTAGGTGACATCCGGCGAGCGAACGTTACCGCTAGGGAACATAATGCCGACATCACTGCCATAGACCTTGCCTATCGGATTCTTTTGAAGAAATTCCCAGATCAGTCCAATTATGTTGCTGATAACCTCGGAATGCCGCATCCCCGCTGGGCTCACGAGAATCTCGCCATCCACGAGCTCATACTTGTTGCCGTCCTTGGGTGTGTTCAGGAGATCTTGGAGAGTCGCCGGGACTTTGGTCGTCATTATAGTCATTGTAGCGCCGCCGCCATTTCATCGGTTAGGCACATTGCATGTACACTTCCCCGGAGAGGCCTATAACGGCGATGCTCCGGATAGACCTTTCATGCTAAAACGCCACTTAATAGTCGCGAATGTCTTGAAAATGACGATTAATCCGCAGTTGGTGGTGTGCTAACTCCTCGCGGCCGCCGTCTTCCACTTGGACTGCCACCTGGCTCTCATCGTGTCACGGTCGACTTGCTTGCCGCGCAGGTAGACTTTGTTGATTCGCCGTGAATTGGTGATGTTCACGAGCGGATTGGCGTCGAGCACGATGAAGTCGCCGCTCTTGCCGGGCGCGACCAGGCCGGTATTGAAGCCCCCGATTTCGGCGGCGTCGCGCGTGGCCATCACAATCGCTTCCATCGGCGTGAAGCCCATGTCGATCCAGCTTTCGAATTCCATCTGGTTGTACCAGCCGTAGCCGCGTCCGGCCGCTCCGTTGTCGCTTCCGAACACGAGTTTCATGCCGGCTTTGATGAATTTTCGGGCCACGTCGCCCATCTGCTTCGATTCCTCGCGTGCGCGCGCGACAACTTCCGGCGTCAGCTTTTTAATGGCGGCACCCTTCTGCCTTTCGACCTGCTCGCGAGAGAGCATCTCCCACAGCAGCGGATCGTCCCATCCTTCAGGGCCCAGAGCCTCCAACTCGCCATGTTCGGTAAACCAGAGGGGCCGGTCGCTCTTGGCGACGCGGTCGCGGATGATAGCGAGCAACTCGTCATCGGGCTCTTCGCCCTCTCGAGCCGGCATGTGTGTGGATCCGACCAGGCCCGCTTTGTAAAGCTCCTTCGCATCCGACAGCTTCACCGTGTGCGCCGCAACGGTCAGATTGTGCTTGCGGGCCTCGTCGATAATCGCTCGATAGAGCGGCGGCGGCAGTGTTTTCAACTTGCCTCCGCGAGAGTCCACCCAGATCTTGACGAACGCGACCTTGTTTTTGGCGTAGTCTTGGACGGCGTGCCGAGCTTCTTCTTCTGTGGTCACTGGGTACATCACGTCATTCCTGGACGCGTGGCCCGTCGCGCCGGCACCCGGCCACGATATTCCCGGACCCGCTGTTCGAAACAGCGCAGCGTTTGGAATGACTTCTTCCTGCATTCGATACGGGACGTCGCCCCAAGGGAAGCGGCCAGTCTTCGGCATTTTGGGATCACGCGGAGCCATGAACAGATTGAGATGATCGGCCGGCATGATCTCCCTCTCGGTGAGACCGGCAATGTCGACGACGCCGCTGAACCCGAGGTACGCGTACCGCTCCAGATGGTCAATGAGATTCTCACGCGTGAAGTTTTCTTTCGATGTCGTGCCCTCGATCACATTCTCGTAACCCAGGTGCCCATGCATATCGACCTTAGCCGGCATGACCGTTTTACCAGTCAAGTCGACGTGAGCCGCACCTGCGGGCACCGCAATCTGGCCCTTCCGTCCGACCGCGGTGAATTGGTCATTTTGGACAACAAAGGCGGAGTTTTCGATGGGCGCGCTGCCGTCGCCCGTGATGAGCACCGCTCCTTCGAAAACGGTCGCGTTGCCCGGAGCCGTCTGGCTTCCCACAGGCGCAGAACAAGCTGCTGCCGCTGCCAACAGGAACGCCGCGATGAAGAAATGAGTGAACGTTTTGGTAATCATCGTACTTGCACCTTTACCATCCTCGACTGCGGACGGTACCCCGGAATCCACACAGTCGGACGAGCTGCATATTTGTCTACTGTGAGGTCGCGGATTTCGTACGCAGACGGCGTGAAAAACTCCGTCGATTGTCCCGTTTTCATATCAATTCGATAGATGCGGCTGCTATTGAAATCGTTCGTCCAAACGATCTGGTTCTTATCGTCAACAGCCACCGTGTAAGGCGAGGTAAACGGCGGCGTGTAGGCCTCGTTGCCCGGAATGAGCGGATATTCCTTAATAGCCTCCGGTTTGTTCGGATCGAAGACCGCGATCCTGCCCGCCCAGTACAGCCCGACCCATTCGCGGCCTTGTGCGTCCATGTCGCCGCGCCGCGGTCCCGAACCCGGCGTCGGCGTGGGATAGGCCGTGAACCGCTCGGTTTCCGGATCAAACAAGCCGATCTTGCCCAGGCGGTACAGGTTCATGATCGAGCGGCCGTGCGGATCGGTCTCCATGTCATAGGTGTCGTCATCGGTTCCGTCCGGAACGGTGTAATGCTTCACCTCGCCGGTCTTCAGGTCCAGCTTGAACAGTCCTTTGTCGAGATACCAGACGTTGCCGCCTGGACCCATTCCAAACATGTTACTTCCGGAAGCCCACGGTGTGAATTCTTCGGTGCGGGGATTGAATCGGATGGTGCCTCCGCCCATGCCAAACACCACGTTGCCGTCGGGATCGAATGCCAGGTCATGCGCTCCGCCTCCAGGATTTCCGGCGCGCCCTTGTCCTTCGGCGATGATTCCACCTTCTCTTCCCATCCCCTGCAGTACCTTATAAGGGAATTCCTTCGCCTCGCCGGTTCGCCGGTCGAGACGGCCGAGATTGTAGCTGAAATGGTCGGTGTAATAAGCATACGGCCCTTTCGGCTCCAGAATGATGTCGTGCGGCCAGACGTAGCGCCGGTCTCCGCGAAGGATGCTCAAGTCCGCCTTACCCGCTCGTGGGATGTCATACTCCGTAACAACCAGACGAGTGGCGGCATCCCCCGTTGGCCGCGGCCGCAACTGGAACGGAATTTGATCCGAGGATCCCGGGCCGCGAATCGAAGCCAGGTATTCGGCCAGCGGTTCGACGTACTTCTTCTGCCCGAATGCACGTGTACCGGGGGTTTCCCGCGAAGCGGCTCTTTCCCCCGCCATCCGGCGGATGATCTGAACCCATCCTTCCTTTGTACGCGGTGTTTTTAAAGCAAACTGCAGCGAGTGGCAGTTGTCACACTGAATGAATAAATGTTTCTGCTCATTGGTGCCGGGCAGAGCAGCCACGATTTCCGATGCCGTCGCATCCGCGATCGACGGCTCCCGGGGTTGCAAGCTGAAGTCGGCTCGCGATGTTTTACCGGTAACAAGCGTCACGGTTTCCCGGCGGGCCGCCTCGAAGTCCGGAAGGTCAATGCTGATGGAATGCGCACCGGCAGACAAATCGGACCAGCCGGGAAATGAATAGTCGCCGCTGTTGTTGGTGTAGACAGTCACCGCCATATTGCTGTTCTGGCGATGAGCCCGCACTGGAACTCCCGCCAACGGGTGGCCGTCCGAAGCAACAACCTTCCCGCTCATTAGTGAATCCTCCGCTGCTGTGAAGTTGCTCGGCGAAATATGAGAATACATGCTCGCCAAAGCAATCATGAGGAGCGCGGCCAAGGCATATCTGTATAGGGTCCGTCTCGTCGATCGTGTGAGTCTCATGGTGTGTAAACCTCTGAATTTTCCAGCTTCGCGGATTCTACGCTACGCCTCTCGTCAAATCAATTTCCGGGAAAATGAGTCAAAACTCCCCTGCTAACTTAGGAGGGGAGTTCCTTTATCCATTAAAATTTCGAACTTGGCCGAAAGTGTTATTCGCCACACTCAACGAAAAACCAGGAGGAGGTAACGTATGACGAACCCACACATGGAGGTTATCCACCACGCGAACTACGACCGAACGGTCATGATGCCTTTCGTGCCGGCCATCAAAATCAACAGCGGCAGGCTCCTGTGGTTGGCCGGCACCACTGCGCTGCCGGTGTATCACGATCACCCGCATCGCCGCGAAGACTTGGCCAAGCTGCCCGATAACCTGGAGGCACAGACCCGGACAAGTATGGAGGGAATCAAGAAAACGCTGGAAGCCGCAGGAGCAACCTTCGGAGATGTTGTACACATCTTTGTGTTCCGGGCGCGGCCACGGATGGGGGACATTGGAAGAGCGAGCGCGATTATCAATTCTTATTTCGCTCCGTATAACCATAAGCCGACCTCGACGAATCTCGCTGTCTTGGAACTCGGAGACCCCGAGCAGCTCATCGAAATCCAGATGGTGGCAGTCGTGGATTAACCACTCTGGATGGTGGTTCGGCAGACCCGCATTCCCCTCTCTGCGAGGAGGGGAATGCGTCAACGCGAAAGCACCACTAGCCCCAGCTCAGGTCGTGGTTCTTGAGAGGGATGGAACGGAAGCGTTTGCCGGTGATTTTGAAGACCGCGTTGAGAATCGCCGGAGGAATCTGCGGGATCGCCTCCTCGCCGGCGCCGGTGATCCAGCGGTTGGTCTTCATGAACTGAATATTGATTTGCTTCGGATACTCGTTTATGCGGGAAACTGGGAATTTGTCGAAGCTCCGCTCAACAGCATGCCCGTCCTCGATTGTGGTCGCTTGATACATGGTGTCGTCATAACCCCAGGCGATCTGCCCTTCGATCTGCTTCCGAACCGACAGCGGATTCATCAGGGCAAATCCCTGTTCGAAGACCACGTCCACACGATGCAGGGTCAGTTGGCCGCGTTTGGTGACCTCGACAGTATGCACTTGGGCACAAATCGTTGAGGTCGTCCGCGTCGGCCGGCGGCGATCATCGATGGCGATGCCGCGGGCCCAGCCCTCCGGCAGCGGCGTTCCCCATCCGGACATTTTGGCCACCATGTCGAGGGCTCTCACGAAGTCATCGCGGTGCACGAAACCTCCGATACCTTGCTTGGGATCGGCAGGATTGCGCAAAATCAACTCGCGCCGGTACATGTACGGATCCTTGCCTGCGATGTTCGCAAGCTCGTCGATGAAGCTTTCCATGTAAAAGCCATTGGGGGCGGCGCCGGTGCCTCGGCGTGTCCCGATCGGAACGTGAGTTTTCGGCGCGTGAATGGTGAGGCGGTAGTTCGGGGTGAAGTACGGTGGCGCCGATAGCCCGCGATAACCCATATCGCCGAGGTTCCACGTGGTGGCGTGACGCACTTCCATTGCGACAGGCCATCCTTGGGCATCCAGACCCGCTTTCATCAGGCAAACGCTCATGGGGCGATACCTGGTTCCGGTGCCCCAGTCTTCTTCACGTGTCCATAACATTTTGACCGGCCGCCCGCGGAGGGCATTGGCGATTGCGACCGCCTGCTCTCCCTGCGGACCATTCCCGTTGCTGCCGTAGCCGCCACCTTGGAATGTCGAATGGATATACACGTCCTCAGGAGCGATGCCCGTCAATTTCGCCGTCTTGCGAAGCAGACCCTGCGGATCCTGGTCTCCGCTCCAGATATCGACGCGATTATCGGTGACGAGAACCGTCGCGTTGCCGGGCTCCATGCGGGCGCGCGGCGAGAATGGCACCGAGTAAACTGCTTCGACGACCTTGGCCGCGCGCGCCATTGCCTCGTCGACATTGCCATCATTGGTCTTTGCTTCGCCCGGTTGTTTCGCTGTGGCAAGGTGAAGATCGTAAAGCGCTGCGGAGTTCACGCCGGCTCCTGAGCCGTAATTCCACTCGATGGGCAAAGCATCCAACGCGGTTTTCGCTCTCCACCACGAGTCGGCCACGACGGCGACTCCTCCGCACAAGAAACCAACGCTTTTGGTCGACGCATCGAACGGCAGCCGCACGACGGAATGCACGCCGGGCATATTCCGAATTCGATCGAAGTCGTAGCTCTTGACATCTCCACCCCAAACCGGGCACGCCTTGGCCGCAGCGTAGAGCATACCGGGCAGACGGATATCGATTCCGTAGACAGCCTCACCAGTCACCTTCAGCGGGGTATCGAGGCTCTTCTGTTCGGTTCCGAGCAACGTGTATTTGTCGGGAGTCTTGATTTTGATCTTTGATGGATCGGGCAGCGGTGTTCGGGCGGCCTTGGCTGCAATCGCTCCATACGTGGTCCGGCGTTTCGACTTCGCATGCGTGATGACGCTGTCCTTTGCCACCAGTTCCGACACCGGCACACCCCACTCGTTGGCCGCGGCCAGCAGGAGCCGCTCGCGGGCTTCAGCGCCGGCGAGCTGCAGATAATAGCGGCTCTCGCGCACATTCCCGCTCGAATGGATGATCATGCGGCGGTACACGCCGTTCGCGTTCGCAAGCTCGACCGGCGCAGCGCCGGCGGGATCGGTTTCTCCGTTGCCCGGCACTTTCAGTGTCCACTCCGGCGCCTTCTCCCGGGCATCGCGATTGGCCGACGCATACTCGGCCCGGACTTTTTTCCAGTCACACTGAAGTTCCTCGGCGATCATCATCGGGTTCGCCGTGAAGACGCCGGTTCCGAGTTCGGTCTGGCCGACTCGAATCGTTACCGTGTCGTCGGGCGCGATCGTAATCCAGGCATTGATTTCGGGAACTGTTGCCTCGCGATACCAGGGCGTGGGAGCAACCGGTACGTTTGCTGCTTGTGCGCTTGGTGGCATCCAGAAGCCGAGGACCATCGCACCACCCACCGCAGCTGTCGTGGTCAGAAATTCCCGCCGATCCAGGTCCGTTCTGTTCTCTGACGTCTTTTCGCTCATGGTGTCCTCCTCCTCAACCACGCAGCGCGGCCGCGCGATGGATGGCCTGGCGGATGCGATGGTATGTTCCGCAGCGGCAGGCGTTGGTCATCTGAGCATCGATATCCGCGTCCGACGGTTTCGGTTTCTTTTCCAGCAGCGCCACCGCAGTAAGGATCTGCCCCGACTGGCAATAGCCGCACTGCGGAACATCAAACTCCTTCCATGCGAGCTGCACCGGGTGTGACCCATCGGATGACAGCCCTTCGATGGTGGTGATCTTTCTGCCTACGGCCCGGCCGGCCTGCATAAAACAGGATCTCACTGCAGCGCCATCTATCAACACTGTGCAGGCGCCGCACTGGCCGATACCGCAGCCGTACTTTGTGCCCGTGAGACCGATCGAATCGCGGAGTACCCACAACAACGGGGTCTCCGGTTCCGCGTCCACCGAATACTGGACGCCATTGAC
>MNKP01000101.1 GCA_001920875.1 Acidobacteria bacterium 13_1_20CM_2_55_15 | reverse complement strand
CGCTTCGGGCGTCACGTCCTGCCCCAGGTTGCCATTCGTGCCTCCACCCTCGAGGATGAGCGTTTTGACCGCCAGAATTTTGTCCCTGCCTCCGAGCGCCGAGGCCGCGTCGTTGATCGTCTGCTGTTCCGGCGGCGACTGCGCGCAGCCGGTAATCATGGCGGTTGCTAATAGAACGAGCCATTTCATGCCTTTCATTGAAACTCCTTTCTAATTCGGGGAACCCGCATTTCCTCAGCGGCTGGAGGCTCTGAGTTTGGCCAATTTTTCTTCGAATTCGGCCTCGCGCGCCGCCGAGAACTGATTAAAGATTTCACGATTCACAAACAGCTTGGGATCGGCTTTCGCTTTTGCCAGGCGTTCGATGATCGTTCCCGAAGGCTGGTTCAGCGTGCCGCCCCAAGCGTAGGCCCCTAACTCGATGCTCAAGATGGCGCAGACGAAAAACCCGATCATCAATAAATGTCGATTCATAAACCAAACCTTCAGTGGTGGAAAGTGACTTTGCCGATCCTGGAAGCAAGGATCCTCACTAGGATAATAACGAAAAGGGGAATGAACCACAAAAAGGCACAATGAGGATCACAAAAAGGCACAAGAGAACTCGTTTTCGTGCTTTTTGGGCCTCCCTTTGTGCCTCTTGTGTACCTTCCCCGATCTATTTCGCCCTCTCTACCAGAGCAGCGACGGAGCCGCGGCTCTGAGGAAGGCGCCAGTCGGGACCGTAGGCATGGATCTGATCGCGTTTGTGTTCGGCTTCTTTCAGGGTCGTGGTGAAGACAATGCTGCTGCCGGTGGAGTCGGCTTCCACGGTGTGGGCGAGCGCGGTGGCGTAGGGCAAACCGAAGATGGCCTGGAGCATCTCGATCACATATTCGAACGTGTGGTCATCGTCATTCAGAATGATGACGTGATACAGCTTGCTCAGATCGTCTTTTGCCGACCTGTCGATATCCGTGTCTAGCGTAGTGCCTGCCATTTCCTTTATTTTACTCGGCATGAACATCCTCATATTTACAGTCTGGCCCGTGGAGTTTTGGCGAGTTCCAAAATCACAAGTCCAGCGGCTGCGCGAACGGTTTCCCCAAGTGAACTTCATGCATGCGGTTACCGATGCCGAAGCGATCAGCGCAATTGAATCCGCCGACGTCGCGCTCGCATCCCGTCTGTCCTCCTCGATGGCCGAGCACGCGCCGCGACTCCGATGGGTCCATTCCACGGCGGCGGCGGTCGGGATTCTGCCCTTGAATGAACTTGCCGCTCGCGGAATCCTGGTTACCAACTCCCGTGGAATTCAGGCGCCGGCGATGGCAGAGTTTGTTATTGGCGGCCTTCTTGTACTTGCGCGCCGATTCCACTTGATGCTTGCAGCGCAGCGCGAAAGACGCTGGGTTCAGAATGAACTCACGAGAGATGTATGGCCCTGGAGTGTCCTCGGGCGAAGGATGACCATCGTTGGTTTCGGCACCACCGGACAAGAAGTTGCTCGGCGCGCGCATGCATTTGGCATGCGAGTGATCGGCATTCGCCGGCGCGTGAACCAGCCAAAACCGGAATTTGTCGATCGCATTGCGGGTCCCGGTGAATTGGACGAAGTGCTGCAGGGCTGCGACGTACTGGTGATCGCGGCGCCGTTCATCGCTGAAACGGACGGTTTGATCGGCAGCGAACGACTCGCCCTGCTCAACCCCGGCGCCATCGTCATCAACGTCGCTCGCGGCCAGATCATCGACGAGGCGGCCTTGATCGCTGCTCTCGAGAAGGGTCATCTTGGCGGCGCGGTCCTCGACGTTTTCAGACACGAGCCTCTCGATCCGGCGAGTGTATTGTGGGCGATGCCGAACGTGATCATTTCACCGCACGTTTCGGGAGTGCGGCCGGATCACTGGGACGAAGTCATCGACCTCTTCTCGGAAAATCTGCGGCGTTTCCAACGCGGTGATCCACTATTGAATCCCGTGGATGGTCACGCGGGATATTGAGACAAGCGCATTCCCCTCCTCGCAGAGGAGGGGAATATCCCTAAAGCCGCGCTGATCTCAGCCTGCGCGTTCGCGCTGATCTCCTCATATCTTGAACGACTCGAGAGATTCCGGAGCGAATAATTCCTTCGGCGTCAACTGGCGTTTCGAGAGACCCTGTTCGAAAGAGTAGCGGAGAAATGTGGAGAGGTTATGTAGATTCGGCTCGAGTCCGTAAGGCCAGAAGTCGCGGCCGAGCATCTTTTCGGTTTCCTCCGTATGCCAGACCAACCACGGAAGCATGACCTTCAGCGCGGCTGTTTCGCGCAAGTCTTCATAGGCTTCACGTTGTGCGAGCGTGAACGCTTTATACAGTGATTGTGCAACCCACGGATTTTTTTCATAGACATCGCGGCGGATGACGATGACGTGCATGATCGGAAAAATCTTGGTCTTCTGAAAATATTCCCGCTCGGCCGCCGGATAATTCTCCAACAGCCTTCGAACCCTATCCGGCGCCGTTTTGAATGTGGACGGAGCGCGCGTCGCGTAGAGAGCGTCAATCTCCCCGGATACGATCATTGCCGACAGCGTCCGATCCAAAGGAATCGACCGGACCTGGATCTCCGGAGGCAACTTCAGCGGGAGCTTTTCGGGGCGGCCTGGTTCTTCCTCTCCGCCTTGAAAATAGGTCGCGCTTGTGACAGGAACACCATACTCATCGCTGAGAATGCCTCGAATCCAGACGGGCGCGGTCATCTGATATTCGGGATTTCCAATTCGCTTGCCGATCAGATCTTTCGGTTCCCGAATTCCGCTGTCCGCATTGACATAAATGCAAGAGTGACGAAAGGAGCGGGAGGGAAATACCGGAATCGCAATGAACGGAGGATCTTCGCCAAACAGCGATATCGTGTAGGACGAAAGCGACATTTCGGCGACGTCGAACTCGCGATGCCGCAACATCCTGAAGAACGTCTCTTCGACGACGAGATTGAGGTAATTGAGCTCTATGCCGTCGACGGAAATGCGTTCTTCCAGCAGGGCCCGCGTTCGATCGTAGTTCCAACATGCAAGAGTCAATCGAAGTTTCGCCATGGCAAGCCATTAATCATTAGTCATTAATCAATTTTCAATTCTCATTATAATCGGCCTGGAAAACAGATAATGGGAGGCCGTATGGTGTTGCTTTTGCTGCTCCTCACGGATGGCGTCTTCTATATAAGAGGCGCCACTCATCACAGTGTAGCGGTCGAGTTTCGAGACCACGTCGTGGTTGTTGAAGGACCGCTCAACGAGCAGCGCTCGCTTGCTGTGATCGCGGAAGTGAAGAAGTTGATTCCGAACAAGCCGATCCGCTATCTGGTCAACATACCTTCATGGACCGCCGCTACAGATCCTAATCGTGCTCCGCGTGCAGGGCTTTGTGTTCTTCGTACTGCTTGTCGCGTCGGATCGCGTCTGTCCTTTTGCGCGCCTTGGCGAGATGCGTTTCCCGGGTGGTCTCGGAGCTCACCGCGCATAGCGATATCAGCCGCTTCAGATCCTTCTGTTGACACTCCGGACACAGGGGCGTGGGCGATGACGGAAGCACCAGATACTCGAAATGGTGTCCGCACCCGCAGCATTCATATTCGTAAATCGGCATACTTTTTTGCAATCAAGGCTGAATGGTTTCCGGAATCGTAGCAAAAACCGTTCCGCTGTAACGCAACCCAATAATACTCGATGTTCCCGTACCTGTCGTCGGCGACACAGTGACTCGTCCGACGTAATTGGGCGGCAGCGTCATCAATTCGCTCAAGTATCTGGCAATGGATGTTCGCGGACCAAGCGTTCCCTTAACCGTACCTGCAACCGTTCCGCTTCCATCATCCACGGAGATAATATACGTGTTCTGAACGTCCGAGTCGTTCGCGATTCCGATCCCAATCTGGGCTCCTTCCCGCGTATCCGCCAAAATCTGAACCTTAGTGGATGGCGGCGAAGAAAACACTGCTGCTTCGGCGAGTTTGGTTCCATTCGACGAATAATAAGAATACAGGAGCTGAGCCTCAACATTTGCCGTGCACTGTAGAGTGGCATAACCAACTTTGAGGCTCTGCGTCGCGGGGGTTGGTGCGATCACGAATCCGTTCGGTTGAAGCTGGTACGGCGTTTGAGCAAACCCAGGGACTGTCAGACCGCGCAATTGGAGTGTGCATGTGTTTGTACCACTGGAGCTGGGATTCGAAATCATGAGTGTGCTCCGGAAATAGGATCCGTCGCTCACAGTGCCGTCAGCGAAGGCGGGAAAAACGTGATACGCGGTGGAGGCGGAACTGTTGACGTCGCCCAGGCATGAGCGAAGACATATGCGTCGATCGAACCCCACCCTGTTGTCAGATCGTAGCCCGGACCCGCGGAATACCCGGTGATGATTCCATCCACACAATTTGGTGAATCCGCCGCGCACGGGACCGCATTCGTCCCAGAGGTGATGTCATGGAACGACGTTGGAACCTGCGAGGCCAACGCGTACAACCGCGGGTTTGGGTTTCCATTCGCCTGGTTGGTGACCTGGTTCACTATGCCCATGATACCGGCAAAAGCCGGTGCGGCCGCCGAGGTTCCGGAAGCGATGAGAAGACTGCCGCGCTGTTGAATAACGTAACCATCATGACCGGCAGCCGTGAGCGACACATCCGGCACATAACGATGGTGTTGATCAGCCGTGCCGGGATCAACAGCCGGTACCCCGTAACCGGTTTGCCAGGATGGCGTGTTATGAACCACACTGACGCCACCGCCACTGCTCCATAGACCAGCGGAGCCGCTCTCGTTCCACACCAATTCAGGTATGTAAACTTTCGCGGAGGAGCGATTCTGAATGCTATTGGTGGCGTTCCAATAAACCGAATCCGCACCACCCTCATTGAATTGCGTCCCCCCGACGGCGACATTGTAGGGGGTGGAAGCCTCTCCATTCACGCTGAAGCCACGTTTGGCGGGGGCGGCGGAAGGACTGTCGCAGCCGGCAGAGCCGCTGTCTCCGGAGGCAACAATGACGGAAATGCCTTGCGTTGCCGCCTGCTGCCAGAGGCTGGCGTAGAACTGTGAGGTTGAAGGAGAGGCGGTTTCACAGAATCCAAAACTCGTGCTCATGACCGGGGCAATGTTGTTGTTCACAATGTACATTTCCGACAGCACGACGCCATCGGTCGCTCTTGTGCTGCTGGAAACGACGAACTTGATCTTTGCCCCTTTCGCGACGGCACCGGACCACTCGACATCGAGATCCGCCTCGCCTTCTTCGTCTTCGCTGACGATGCCGGGATCCGTGCCATTGACGATGACCTCCGGGTTGGCTTCCGGCAACCCGTACATGGATCGGAAAGTCGCGACGTCGTTGACATTGAGGTTACTCCGGCCGGCAATCGCAATGGTTTGGCCTGTGCCGTCGAATCCCTGGTTCCACAAAGGAGCGAGATCGTAGATCGTGGCGAAGTCGTATGGAACCATCGCGTGGCGGCCGCCGAATGTGAAGTTCGGCAGAGACTGGAACCGTTGAAGCTTCGGCTTGGATACGAAGTCATGAAGTGAAACCACTTCCGCGACTATTCCTGCCAATGCTTGCGGTATCGAGATATCCGTCGCATTTGCGACATGCATCTCACCGTTAAACTCATAACGGTGAATCTCAGTGAGGAACACTTGTTCGATCTGCCGCGCCGTTCCGCTGAATTCGATTTGGCGGCGGCCATTGGAGACTTGGTCAACGTGCAGGCCGCGCGTTTCGAGCCATTCCACGATGACGTTCATGTCTTCTGCCGAGACTCCGAAGCGTTCTCCAAATTGCCTTGGCGTTAACCATTCGTGATAGTGCGGTGAGGACGGGTCTTGCTGTTGGGCGAGAAACCCTGCAAGATCAGCCTCCTGCTCCGGACTGCTCTTCAGCGCAAGAATCGCGCGCTCCATCACCAGATCCGCTCGAACGCGGCCCTGATCGCGTGCTTGCCTGATTCGGGCGTGCGTGGTTCCCGGCAGAAGGACAGTTCGCCGGTTGTCTATCGCCTCCGTGAGTCGGCGCCTCTGCCGTGGCTGCCGCCCGGCGTTGATCTGTCCTGCGACTACGGGCAACCAGGCACTCAGGAGAGTCATGAATAGCGCGGCCGCAGCCGGTATTTTCTTCAGTGTCATAGGCACTCACAAAATTACGATCGGGACGAACTCCTTGCAATCCCTCTCCCAGAGGGAGAGGGTCGATCTTCCGAACCACCGCTACAATTCGATAGCACGAAATGGCAATTTTCTGTGCCGTCATACAGCGGCTAATATGTTACCGTTGCATTGCTCATGAGATTCGTTGCCGGTTCCGTCCTGTTTCTGGCGGCGGTGGCCGCCGTAGTTGTCTATGGACAAGAAGAATTCGGGTTGCTCGGACGCTATGATGACGTTAGAAGGGTTCCCGACAACTTCACGAAAGAGAGCAACCAATTTGTCTTCACCCGGCTCATTTATAACGGACGCATCCCTGGCTATTACAAGAATTGGTATACCGACTATCCTCGAGCTGATCGAAATCTCATCGCCGTATTGAAGCGGCTAACGAATATCAACATCGCCGATCAAGAACGTGTTGTTCCGGTCAATGATCCCGATCTATTTAAATACCCCCTGATTTATTCCAGTGAAGTCGGACAAATGGTACTCACGGATGAGGACGCGGCCATTCTTCGGCGATATTTGGAACGTGGCGGCTTCTGGATCGTCGACGATTTCTGGGGCACGTTTGAATGGTCCGAATTCGCCGCCCAGATGCGTAAAATTTTCCCCTATCGCGAAATCAAAGATATTCCCCGGGACCATCCGATCTTTCACGTCATGTATGACACCGACCACATCATCCAGACGCCCAGCCTGGCTTATGTGTTCAATGGAGGAATCACGTGGGAAGTCGATGGTTTCGAGGCGGAATGCAAAGGCATATGGGATGACAGCGGCCGATTAATGGTCGTCATCAATCACAACACCGATCTCGGTGATGCTTACGAGTGGTCCGACGATCCCCGTTATCCCAACAAATTCTCCGGATACGCGTTCCGCGTGGCTGTGAATTTCATCATGTACGCCCTGAGCCACTGAGATCAAAACGGCTATACCGACGCTAGTTTCGTTAGACCCGAAGCGAGCAGGCCCTTGGCCATATCGATCTTGGTCGCGTTGTATTTCAGAGGAGCGGCATTACCGAGCGCATTGGAAGGCGCTTGAACCGCCAACTCCGTTGTCAACGTTTTACCTTTGAGAAATTCTTCAACGGATCTTTCTCGCCAAGGGCGCCCGGCGATGCCGCCGAAAACCACTCGCGCATCTTCGATGGTTTTATCGCGAAGCTGCAGACCCAGCGAAACGTGAGACTGGATTCTGCCGTCGACCATCATGTCACCAGGCACGAGCTGTTCTATGGTCAGCTCCTTTAAGCCGGAGGGAGTGGCCAGTTTGACCTTCGCATCCAGCGTCATCAGAGCGGGTGCCGCGTCGCCGGGATAAACCGGGTAACACAAACGTCCGCCCATGGCGGAGTGGTAGTAGCTCAGTAATGCATCACAAACCTCGTTTTTGGGGATAATCGCGGAAGCTAACAACAATTAAGGAAGGTGTCAATGTTGACGCCCCTCGGGTAAAATCCGTCCGGCACGCGGCGGTTTGGTTCGTGGCGTCAGCAGTTTTTTGAGACCGACGTCTGCTAGAATAATCGTTTTTATCGAACAACAGGAGCCTGTCTGTAATGATTCAAGCAACACAACTGCGCCGTGGGAACACGATTCTGATGAATGGCGAGCTTTACCAGGTGGTGGATTACCAGCACATCACGCCAGGGAACTGGCGAGGAATGGTACAAACCAAACTGCGCAAGCTCAGCACTGGAGCGATTATCGATCACCGGTTCCGTTCGGAAGACCGCGTCGAGCGGGCGGTGCTGGATGAACGCGAGATGGAGTATCTCTACAAGGACGGAACCGATCTCTATTTCATGGATACCGAGAATTACGAACAAACCCATCTCAGTGAGGAAGTTCTCGGCGACGCAGTCAACTATCTCGTCCCAAATTCCAAAATCAAAGTCGATTTTTACGAAGGCAGCCCGCTTGGGGTGGAGCTTCCTTCGACAATGGAACTTCGTGTTGTGGAGACAGAGCCGGGAATGCCTTCCGCCACCGTCAGCAACGTTCTGAAGCCAGCCAAACTGGAAACAGGATTGGTCGTCGGCGTACCGCACTTCGTTCAGCAGGGGGAAGTGATCCGCGTAGACACTACGGAAGGAAAATACATCGAGCGCGTTCGGGGCTGAAAAATTAGCCACAAAGAGGCCACAAAGGCTGATTTCTTATCCTGTAATTTTGCGGATATTGACGAGGAGGGCGTCTTCGTCGGTCGCGAATATTGTTCGAAAATCCAGAATTACGCGCCCTTCTTCGAGCCGCACGATTGCTGGCGGTTCGGAATTGCGAAGGCGGCGTTCCAGTTCCGCGTCTGAGATTCCAGGAAAATCGAGCGCAACGCCCCAGGAAGGAAGATAGGTTTCGGGAGCAGAACCGCCGCCGACGACCGACTTCAGTTCGAGCGGCTTCGCCTTTTCTCCTACACGCCCGGCGAAGGATTCCGCGCGGTGTTTCAGTTCGGCGGCACTAGCTTGCAGCATCCGCCACACTGGGATTTCTTCCGTTTTGCCACATAGATACGCGCGGAGGACAAACTCCAGCACGGAAATCGTTAGCTTGTCGACGCGCAGGGCTCGGAAGAGCGGATTCTGCCGGATCTTTTCGACATAGAGTTTCTTGCCGGCGATGATGCCGGCCTGCGGTCCACCCAAAAGTTTGTCGCCGCTGAAAGAGATCACGTCGATACCGGCACGGATGCTGCCCGCCGCGATGGGCTCGTCAGCGATGCCGAGGGGTATCGGATCCGAGACACAGCCGCTTCCCAAATCTTCAAAGGTTGGAATATTGCGACGCTTACCCAACTCAACGAACTCTCCGAGCGGCGGCCGCTCCGTGAAACCGATCATCCGAAAATTGCTGGGGTGGACACGGAGCAGGAGACGCGTATGCTCATTGATCGCTCTCTCGTAATCTTTGATCCGGGTGCGGTTTGTCGTACCCACTTCACGCAGACGAGCGCCGCTACGCGCCATGATTTCGGGAATTCGAAATGAATCCCCGATCTCGATCTGTTCTCCCCGGGAAACGATGACTTCTCCGCCTTCAGCGAGCGTGTTCAACACAAGAAGGACCGCAGCGGCATTGTTGTTCACCACGATCGCCGCTTCGCACCCGAGCAACTGAAGGAGCGTTCGGTCGACGTGGACATCACGCTTTCCGCGCTTGCCCTGTTCCAGATCGAATTCGAGATTCGAATAGCCCGTCGACACTTCCCGCAAGTGTTCAATGGCACGCTCGGGCAGCGGCGCACGGCCAAGATTGGTGTGCAGGACAACGCCGGACGCGTTGATGATGCGCCG
>MNKP01000102.1 GCA_001920875.1 Acidobacteria bacterium 13_1_20CM_2_55_15 | reverse complement strand
ATTCCGTCGGAATCTTTTCCCTCGTATTAATCCGGGGAAGCCGGTCAAGCCTAAGGGCAAACTGTTTCAAGTCAATAAAGGTAAGATAGAAGCGATACGGAAGACGAAGGCCGACGAAATTGCTGCTGCGGGGCGAACGGTGAAACGCGTCACACCTCGGACGACTGCGATCATTCAGGATACGCTGGCCGTGATCCTCGCAGGAGGGCAAGGGGAACGGCTTTATCCTTTAACCAAGCACCGGGCCAAGCCGGCGGTACCGTTTGGGGGGATTTATCGAATAATCGACTTTGCGCTGTCGAACTGCATCAATTCTCAGCTGAAGAGAATCTGCGTCCTTACACAATATAAATCCGATTCGCTGGATCGGCACATCCGGCTGGGGTGGAATGTCTTCTCCTATGATCGTGGCGAATTCATTTTCACCATTCCTCCTCAGTTGCGCGCGTCGGAAAAGTGGTACCAGGGCACAGCCGACGCGGTGTATCAGAACATCTACACAATCGAGCGGGAAAATCCCGAATACGTGTTAATCCTCTGCGGGGATCACATCTACAAGATGGACTACAGTGACCTACTGGACTTCCATGTCGCCTCAGGAGCCGATGTCACCGTGTCGACGATCGAATTCCCGCGCGAAGCAGCTTGCCATTTAGGTGTTCTGGAGATTGATCGCAATCAGCGCATCGTAGGCTTCGAAGAAAAACCGAAGAATCCCAAGCCGATGCCTTCGAATACGCAGCTAGTTCTAGCATCGATGGGGATTTACGTTTTCAGAACTCCTGTTCTGATCCAGTCGCTTCTGGACGATGCCGGCCGAGATACGAACCACGACTTCGGCCGCAATATCATTCCGAACCTTATTGGGAACACAAACGTCTACGCGTTCAATTTCAAAGACATGAACCAAAAGGATGCCAAATACTGGCGAGATGTTGGCACTCTGGATGCCTACTTTGACGCGAATATGGACCTGATCTCCATCGACCCTCAATTCAATCTGTACGACAAAGAATGGCCCATCCGTACTTACGTCCGCTGTTATCCACCCGCGAAAACGATTTGGGCATTAGAATACGAGGGCCGCGTGGGTTCGGCGATTAACTCCATCATTTCACAAGGATCGATTGTCAGCGGCGGCCGCGTGAGGAATTCGATCCTTTCGCCGGAAGTTCGAGTCAACAGTTATTCGCAGGTCGACGAATGCATTTTAATGAATGGAGTCGATGTCGGACGTCACGCCAAGTTGCGTCGCGTCATCGTTGATAAATATGTGCGAATTCCGCCCGGGATTGAAATCGGCTACAACCCTGGAGAAGACCGGCGTCGGTTCACGGTGACGGAATCCGGAGTTGTGGTGATTCCACGGAACGCTTGCTTCTGGGATTAGAATGATGCCAGGAGAATTCAATGGCTGACACGGACATCACGGTATCTCCGAACGGGCCGCTTCGGATTTCAGGTAACTTCGTCATCAAGGATCCCCAGGGAAAAGATTTCGACCTGGCAGGCCGCACTGCAATTTCACTGTGCCGATGCGGGCATTCGGAAAATAAACCTTTTTGTGACGGATCTCATGGCCGGAGGGGATTTCAATCTGTTGTAGAAGCCCGCGCGCTTCCGCCGCCGGCACCGAAACTTTAAGAATATGGTCAGGCGTGCGCGTGGGCCGAAACCATGCACCGTTTTTCCATGATGTGATACTCGAACTCTTCGCGGTATTTATTGATCATTGCCTCGACAGGCATCGCGCACGCATCGCTCAAGACACAGATCGTCACGCCTTTCATGTTCGAGCACATGTCGAGGATCATGCGCAAGTCTTCCGGTTTTCCGTGGCCGTATTCGATGCGATGGAGCACCTGTTCCATCCACCACGTCCCCTCGCGGCACTGCGTGCACTGGCCGCAGGTTTCTTCGGCATAGAAACGAGCCGTCCGCAACGCCAGCCGCACCATGCACGCCGTTTCGTCGATCACGATAACCCCGCAAGAACCGAGCAGCGTTCCCTTTGCGGCGAGCGAGTCGAAGTCCATACGCACATCGCATTCTTCGGGACGAAGAATCGGGACCGAGGAACCGCCCGGAATGATGCCTTTCAATTTGTTCCCGTTGCGGACACCGCCACAAACGTCATTGATCAATTCCATTAATGGAATCCCAAGTTCGCGTTCAACCACTGCGGGCTTATTCACCTGTCCGCTGACGCAGTAGAGTTTTGGCCCGGTATTCTTTTCGTTCGATCCGATACTTTTAAACCATTCGACGCCGCGATTGAAAATATGCGGGAGATTGGCGAGCGTCTCGACATTATTGACCACAGTCGGGCAGCCGTAGAGTCCCTGGACGGCCGGAAACGGCGGCTTTTGACGCGGGTGCCCTCGTTTACCTTCTAACGATTCGATCAGACCTGTTTCCTCGCCGCAAATGTAGGCTCCGGCGCCGGAGTGGAGGATGATCTCGAGGTCATAAGCGGATCCGAAGATTTTCCTGCCGAGGAATCCTCGCCGGTGTGCTTCTTGCAAAGCCTTGTCCAGAATACGATAGCCAAGCGAGAACTCGCCGCGTATATAGATGAAAGCCAGGTGGCAATCGACGGCGTAAGCAGCAATGATGATGCCTTCGATGAGCTGGTGCGGATCGCGTTCGATGATCACACGATCCTTGCACGTTCCGGGCTCGCTCTCGTCGGCATTGCAACAGAGGTAAACCGGCTTGCCGGTGTCTTTCGGGACGAAGCTCCACTTCAGACCGGTCGGAAATCCCGCGCCGCCCCGGCCGCGTAATCCAGTTGCTTTCGTGGTCTCGATAACGTCTTTGGGCGTAATTTCTTTTACGACTCTTTCCGCAGTTTTATAGCCGCCCAACTCGATGTAGCGGTCAATCTCTTTCACGCGCGGATCGTGGATATTCTTCAACAGAACGAGTTCGTACGGCATACGAAACCATTCTAACGAATTTTTTCTAGTTGTTCTTCATGAGGGGGGACACGCCAGCTTCGGCCGAAGAGACCCCATCGAGAAGGATGCGAAAGGAGGGAAGTAATTCCTGGCGGCGCCGTTCGAGCTCATTGATCCGCTTCTTGCGGTCGCTGCGATTTGCGAGTTCTTTTGCTGTGATCACTTTGTAACCGCGATGCGATTGGCGGACCACCTGGAACTCACCACGACTCAAGTCCAGATAAATCCAATCACCGGTGCGGATCGAAGCGAGGCCGCCACCATCCAGCGCCTCGGGCACGATATGCGCAATCGAGATGCTTTCATTGTGATAAGAAACGCGCCCGTCGGTGACAAGAACCGATACGGCGGTGAGCGGGCGTGACGCGGGGTTACACGACAGCTGAAGTTCGGGCATGCCGGACGCATGCGGTCCGGCGCCCGCAACAATAACCATCACCCGAAGAAGATCGTGCGCGAGCAAATAGTCCCAGATTTTGGCTTTATTCCATTGGGATAGTCCACCCGCAGCGCCGTTCTGCGACCGCCAATTGAAAGACCAGGTGTGGTACAAATCGTCCCGCGAAACTTTTCGCTTCAAACGTTCAAGGATCCCGTCTTCGGCGATCAAATCCTGTCGCAGATCCTTCTGACCGAGGTAATAAACAGCGAGATAGATTTTCCGGTCGAATTTCTCCACCGCACCGTTTCGATTTTGCGCGCCCAAGCGGGCGATCCCGCCCGCACAGGCGTTCCCGTGCATTCCGATCAAACCACATGAGCGCGAGAAAGGAGTCATTGTGGAATAGACAAAGTTGCCGTTGGCGGAACGCGCTTCCATGATGCGTTGCATCCACGACCCATCCAGGGTCGGCGCTCGGTCTTCGATCAGACGCTTCTCGGCGAGCGTGCGCATGATCGTATCGATTCCAGAGTTGCCGCCATTTTCGGTTTCCATACCCATAGAGTAAACGGAATTTCCGGCTGCATCGTCGATGGCAAGGATCTGCGGCACTTTCTGAACTTTCTTCGTCATGTCGGCGATGGAGAGTTTTTTTCCAACCGCATCGGCCAGGTAGGTCAGGTGCAACAACCATGCCGGATGTCCGCCGGTCGCGCTCCATACAGCGGCCGCATTGGTCAGATTGTAACGGGTTAGGCTCGCCACGCTAACGCGCCGCTCGCGCTTTTCAATAGCCTGTATGAGCCGGTTCACCGCCTCATTGAGTTGTTCGTCACTCGCCGGTTTGACGCAGATATCGAGACCACGCGGAACGACGCCTAACGACGCCAGAATGAAGCGGTGCGCCATCGAAGCTTCCGAAGCCGCGCAATTGGCTCCCTGCACAGACGTGCATTTGGCAATCGTGCGCTGCAGTTCGTCCTTTTCTCCTTCCTGCACGACGCGCCGATGAAAACAACGATCCAGAATTAGCTTGATGTGCGCATAGACGTGAGATTTCATCGGCCGCGCAAACAACTGGTCCAGTTCCGCGCGCTCGCTTTCGGTCAGCCGATGACGCAAGGGTTCGAATTTGCGCCGGTCGTCTTCGGGGACGTGATTTTCGCGTCCGATCAGTGACGGGATAAAGAGCGCGAAGACCGGCCTGGCTTTGCGCCGCTGTCGCGCGAGATCGGCCTCGATCAGACCCCGCAGGCTTCCGGCCAGCATCTTGTCGCAGGCGCCCAGCACGATCGCGCCGTCGTAAGCATGCGCTTCCATCAGTGAGGCCAGGCTCACAGTCCAGAAATTCCGGGAGAGCAGCCCGTAGTTCATACCGTCCAAGCCCTGCGATAACTCCTCGCACGGAGATGATTGCGAGACCTCGAACGGAATTCCGTCATGCGCCCAAATGCTGCGAATAATCCGCCGGATCGTCTCTCGCGCTCCAACGTTCGGCGGATGATCCTCTCCCCCATGTACGACTGCAATGCGCGGCTGTCCATTCATGAATCGATCGAGGATTTGTTCGCGAATCGCGTGGACGCCGGCCATGCGCAGTGTTTCGTCAACAACCGGTGTTATGATCGTGACCGGCTGAGCCCGGCTGATCAACGGGTCGCGAAACTTGTTGGAGTGCATTCTCACAAAGTGCGCGCAATATACAATATCTACACACACGGTTCAATCCTCAATGTTCAACTCAACCCACACCTTTGTCGGCCTGGCGATCGCCCGGACCGGCCTTGACGATTGGGTGCCGCGCGCGGCCATCACGGCGGTCATTGCTTCCAATTTCCCGGATATCGACATCATCACCGCCCTTTCCAGTACTGCGACATACCTCGAGTACCACCGCGGAATTACCCACACCTTTGTCGGGGTACCGCTGCTCGCGTTGGGCTTCACAGCCGTTATGTACATTTTTTCTGGAAACTTCTGGAAAACCTATCTCGTGGCGCTGATCGCAATGAGTACGCATCCTCTGCTCGACTATACGAACACGTACGGTTTGCGGCCATTCTTGCCGTGGAACCCGACGTGGTACTACGGCGACTTGCTGCCCATAATCGATCCGTACCTTGATGCCGTATTGTTCACCGGAATTCTGGCCGGCGAGGTTTCCCGAAACAACAAACGCTTCATCACGTGGCTATGTCTGGGAATTGTAATTCTCTATCTCGGCGCACGGCTGGAACTACGGAGCATGGCTACGTCACAGGTTCAAACATTCGCAGCTCGCACACCCGGAAGCGAAAAATGGGGAGTAGCGCCGCAGATCTTGAACCCGCTGGTCTGGGAAGGGATCGTCCAATCCAAAAAACAATTGCTGGAGGTCCGCATCCATCCTTGGGATCACTTAATGACAGAAACTGTACGTCTGGAAAGGACGGCTCCTTCCAAAATCCCCAAGCAAGCCTTAGATTCGCGATCGGCCATGGTCCTTCTGGGATTCGCGCGATTTCCGATTATGCGTGTCCGATCGACAGATTTCGGCTATCGGATCCAGATCTTCGACTTCCGTTTCTACAACGCGACGACAAATACCGCGCTTGGTTCTGAAATCGCTTTAGACCGCGCCTTCCACATCAGCAAGGAAACGCTATCCTTTCAGAAAACAATCGAATGATTCCTCATCCGGCGTTCGTCATCCTCTTCCAGAGCCGGCCTGCCATAAGGTGCAGCTTCTTGTTTTCATTGATGGAAAGACTCTCGGCAGCTGCCTTCATTTTCGCTTCCCATTCCCCCAATTCACGGCGTGACTTGCAGGCATAGCCTTGCTCCTTCAACGAATAATAGAGATCACAATACTGTCCGCAGATTTCTCGTATGTAGTCAAAAGACCGGCGATGAATAGGACAGGGACCGAGCTCGCGGATGGCGCGTTGGTGTTCGGGAGTGGCGTAGCCTTTGTGGCCGGCAAAACCGTATCCGGGATATCTCCGATCCAATTCGGTCATTAAACCGTCGCGATATACCTTCGCGACAATTGAAGCCGCCGCGATTGAGAAATTGATCCCGTCACCTTTATCGAAGCTGTTCTGGGGCTGTATAAAACCGGGAATCGTACGGCTGTCCACTAGAATATGCTGAGGAGTCAGCGGTAAATTCTCGAGAGCAAGTTGCATGGCGCGGATGCCAGCGCGATAAATATTGATGCGGTCGATTTCCTCAACCTCCACGACGCCAATTGCAACGGCGGAAGCGCGCGAGTGTATCTCCCGTTGGAGCCGCTTGCGAGTCTCTTCGTCGAGCGCCTTCGAGTCGTCGATGCCGTCGATCTCCACACCGCGAGGGAAAATAACCGCAGCGGCGACGACGGGACCGGCGAGCGGTCCCATACCGACTTCGTCAACTCCGGCGATGTGTTGGATGCCGGCTTTCCAGAGCAGCCGTTCGAAGTGCAGCATGGCATCCAGACGATTCCGTTCCTTTTTTTGTTCCTCGTACCGCTTCGCCAGGACCTTGTAAAGACGCCGGGCGCCGGCGCGGGGATCACGCTGCAGACCGCGAAGGATCGCCGATGAAACAGAGACACCGCCCGAAGCGTATTTATCCTGGATTTCCTTTAACGATAGTTGTTTCATGAGTCGTATGGGCGCAATCCGTCAGTTCAATCCAGTCAAACTTTTCATTGGCGTTCTGGTTTCCCACTCGAAATTGATTTCCGAAGTGGAGAAACGCCTTTTGGCGGCGTATGGACCCATTGATCATCGCTCGCCATTGATTCCTTTTGACTTCACCGACTACTACGAAGCCGAAATGGGCGACATCATCGATCGCGTGTTCTTCTCGTTCGAGCGGCTTATCGAAGCGGATCACCTTCCGGAAATCAAGAGGGAAACCAATCGTCTCGAGAAAGAACTCGCTGCGCTCTTTTCATCTGTGAAACGGCCGGTGAATTTAGATCCCGGCTACATGGAGCAAGCGAAAGTCATTCTCGCCTCCACAAAGAACTTTTATCACAGACTTCATTTGAGCGGTGGGATCTTCGGCGAGGTCACGATGCACTTCAAGAACAATACGTATCAATTTTTCCCGTGGACTTACCCGGATTATCAATCGAAGGAGTATCAGGAATTTTTCTTGAAGATCCGGCACATCTATCGAGCGCAGCTTCGAACGATGTGCGCGCTCAATCAAGAGGACGCGTCATGAATCAACCATTTTGGAGAACGTCATTATCGGCGGTTGAGCCTAACAAGATTCTGATTCGCGGGTACCGCGTCCAGGACCTCATGGCAAGCTGCTCTTTCGGTGACATTATTTACCTGACCTTCAGGGGAGAATTGCCGACCGGAAATGAAGGAAAGCTGATCGAAATGATCGTTGTTTCGAGCACCGATCATTCGTTTTTTGCGCCTTCAATCGACGCGACTCGTTTCGTTGCCTCGGGTGGAGTTCCGCTTCAAGCTGCCGTAGCCGCCGGTATTATTTCTCTTGGCGATCACCATGGAGGCGCAATCGAGCAATGCGCGAGGCTTTTACAGGAAAGCCTAACGGCCGGGAAACCGGCTCCGCAAATCGTTGGCGATTTCCGCGCCACACGTCAACGCATTCCGGGCTTTGGACATCCATGGCACGACCGCGATCCGCGCACGCTGACGCTGATCGCCAAAGCGAAAGAGTGGAACCTTGCCGGACCTCATCTCAAACTTGCAGAGGCCATCGCCGCCGCGCTAGGTCTGCCGGTCAATATCGACGGTGTGATTTCCGGCATCATCTCTGATCTCGGAATCTCATGGCGGTACGGCCGCGCGTTTTTTATCATTCCTCGCGTTGTCGGTCTCGCCGCGCATGCTGTGGAGGAAACCACGCGCGAACGCCCCTTTCGGGCCGTCGATTTCAGTGACG
>MNKP01000056.1 GCA_001920875.1 Acidobacteria bacterium 13_1_20CM_2_55_15 | reverse complement strand
ACCCATCGGAAAATTTCAAGGCGCTCTGAAATCGATGAGCGCGACGCAGCTTGGCGCACTTGTTGTGAAAACGGCTGTTGAACGCGCCGGCCTGGCACCAGAGCAGATTGACGAAGTCATCCTGGGCAACGTTGTCTCTGCGGGACTGGGCCAAAATCCTGCCCGGCAGGCCGCTCTCGGCGGCGGTCTTCTGCCGGATGTTGCCGCGATGACCATAAACAAGGTTTGCGGCTCCGGATTGAAGGCCGTCGGGCTTGCGGCGCAAGGTATTCAGACCGGCGACTCTGAAATTGTCGTTGCCGGCGGCATGGAAAGCATGACAAATGCGCCCTACTTGCTGCCCGGCGCCCGCGAGGGTTATCGCCTCGGTCACAACACGATCGTCGACTCCATGATTCATGACGGTCTCTGGGATGCGTATGAAAACTTCCACATGGGAAACACAGGTGAAATCGTTGCCGAACGCTATCATGTGAGCCGCGAACGTCAGGATGAATACGCGTTGAACAGCCATCGCAAGGCTGTCGCTGCCATTCGCGCGGGCAGGTTCCGCGATGAGATCGTTGCGGTGCCCATCCCCCAGCGCAAGGGTGACCCTGTACTCTTCGAAACAGATGAGGCTCCGCGGCCGGACGCTACCATCGACGCATTGCGCGCATTGAAGCCTGCATTCAAAAAAGACGGGACTGTCACGGCCGGCAATGCGCCAGGCGTCAACGACGGCGCGGCGGCCGTGGTCGTGACGTCGGCAGAACGCGCAGCCGCGCTGGGCAAAAAACCAATCGCGCGAATCGTAGGCCAAGCCGTCAGCGGAATTGAGCCGGCGCTGGTCATGATGGCTCCGGTGAAAGCGGTTCGAAAACTAGTCACGAATATTGGGTGGAATCTCGCCGGCGTGGATCTCGTCGAGCTGAATGAAGCTTTTTCCGTTCAAGCTGTCGCCGTGATGGAACAGCTCGAATTGAATCCTGAAAAAGTAAACGTGAATGGCGGCGCAGTGGCCTTAGGCCACCCGATTGGCGCCAGCGGCGCGCGTATCCTGGTGACGCTGCTTTACGAAATGAAGCGGCGCAACGCGAAGCGCGGAATCGCGACGCTGTGTTTGGGCGGCGGCAATGCAGTCGCTCTCGCTGTAGAACGATAGCCTCCGGTTTATATGGACATACAAACCATTGCAATCATCGGCGCCGGCACGATGGGCAATGGCATTGCTCATACTGCCGCGCGTTCCGGATTCAAGGTGATCCTTCACGACATTGCAGAAAGTTTTCTCGACCGCGCCGTTTCGACTATCGCGAAGAATCTCGAGCGAGAAGTAGCAAAAGGCAGGATCACCGCGAACGACAAAAATGCGGTCTTATCCCGCATCAGCGCCGTAACTCAAAATTCGGCGCTTTCGGAAGCCGATTTCGTCATCGAAGCCGTCATTGAAGATATCGAGACGAAATTAAGAGTTTTTGAAGGAATGGATCGAATTGCCCGTCCCGATGTGATACTGGCGTCGAACACGTCGTCGATTTCGATTACGAAGATCGCGTCGAAGACGAAGCGGCCAGATAAAGTGATTGGCATGCACTTTATGAATCCAGTACCGGTTATGCCGCTGGTAGAAGTCGTGCGGGGAATCGCAACATCGGATGAGACGTACCAGATGACAAAGGAATTGGCCGAATCATTAGGGAAAACGGCCGTCGAAGTTAACGACTTTCCAGGTTTCGTGTCCAACAGGGTGTTGATGCCGATGATCAACGAGGCGGTTTATTGTGTTATGGAGGGCGTCGGCACTGCCGAAGCCATCGATTCGGTCATGAAGCTCGGGATGAACCATCCGATGGGCCCGCTCGCACTGGCGGACCTCATTGGCCTGGACGTCTGTCTCGATATTATGGAAGTCTTGCACTCGGGCCTGGGCGACTCGAAATACCGGCCTTGTCCACTGCTTCGTAAAATAGTGGATGCCGGGCATCTCGGTAGAAAATCCGGACGGGGATTTTATAAGTATTAAAGCCGGACCGAATTAACGTAAAAGGACCTGCCCTGTCCGTCAGAACAGGAAGCTATCGTTATGATTCATTGTCAGAACTGCACTTCGCGAAATGCTCTGGAACGTGAATTTTGCTGGAAATGCGGCTCTAAACTGCTTGTCACCTCGGGCGCGATAGGTCTGATGGATGCGCCAATTCCGTTCATGGAAGAGCATGTCCTGGAAAGAATCAGCGGCCTCGAAAATTCGATCGGTGCGTTAACCAAGCGCATTGACGCGCTTGTGGAAATGATCGAGCGCGTTGCGGCCAGCAATTTTATCGATCACACCATGATCGAGACGCTGACAGATTCGCTGGAGACGGCAGGTATAGATCTTAAGAATCTCGAAGCCGACTGGAAGAAACGTATCGATTCGCGAATCCTGGAAACCGAAGAAGTCGATCGTCTTGGCAACCGAATGCAGCGCGTCATCGACTCCTACAAGGGCTCGGACCGAAAGCAGTTTGGACTCTGGATTGAAAAATCCTATGACCTGTTCATCGCGGATCGGGCCAAAGAAAGCTTGCATTTTCTGAAGGCCGCTTTCAAAGACGATCCGGCCAACTATGAATTGGGATTGCTGTTGGCGGAAGTTTATTTTCAGGAAAAGGAATACGCCAAAGCTAAAGAATGTCTGGTACAGGTTCTCGAAGCCCATCCGGATCATTTTGAAGCCATATTCTTGATGGGCTTGATCCAACAGCGAAAAGGACATTTCCAGCAGGCTCTAACGACGCTGGAAATGGCCGTCGGCCTGAAGAAGAATTCGTCCGCCGCTCACGCATCGCTTGGATCGTTGCTCGCCGCGGTCGGGCAAAGACAGCAGGCCATCAAACATCTCAACACCGCACTCAAACTGAAGCCCAGCGCGCCGGTGCATTTTTTGATCGGCGCGGTTTACCACGGCGCGGGACAAAATAAGCGCGCCATCCGCCATCTGAAGCAGGCCACGAAATTGGATCCGCAGTTTGGTGAAGCTCATTACCAACTCGGACTGTTGTGCCTGGAGATGAACTGGCTCCGAAAAGCCCAGGAATGTTTTAAAACGGCGCAAGCCCTGAATCCTCGTGAAAGCCGCTACCGCAAACGCGTGCGCAGCTTTTCCGAGGATGCGACCGGCCCTGACCAACTCAATAGAATCATCCGCGACGAATTGCTTTTGGTTCGAAGCGGACGACATAGGAGATGAAAGGACATTTATGGCAGAAGAAAGAACCGAAAAAAGTCGGGCTCTTGATCTGGCTGTGTCGCAAATTGAGAAACAGTTCGGCAAAGGGTCCATCATGCGGCTCGGCGGCATTGATAGCAGTGCCGCGTTGGATGCGATCTCGTCGGGGTCGCTTTCTCTGGATGCGGCTCTCGGCGTCGGCGGATTTCCAAGAGGCCGTGTCATCGAAATCTTCGGACCGGAATCCAGCGGAAAGACAACTTTGGCGCTGCACGTTATCGCCGAAGCGCAAAAACTTGGCGGAACGGCGGCCTTCGTGGACGCGGAGCACGCCCTCGACGCCAATTATTCGCGCAAGCTCGGCGTCGACGTTGAAAATCTCCTCGTCTCGCAACCCGACAGCGGCGAGCAGGCCTTGGAAATTGCCGAAGTCTTGATTCGAAGCGGAGCAATCGACATTGTCGTCGTCGATTCGGTTGCTGCGCTCGTGCCACGCGCCGAACTGGAAGGCGAAATGGGCGATGCGCAAATGGGTCTGCAAGCCCGGTTGATGTCGCAGGCGCTGCGCAAACTCACCGGCATCGTTTCAAAATCGAAAACATGCCTGATCTTCATCAATCAGATTCGCGAAAAGATCGGCGTCATGTTCGGCAACCCGGAAACAACCACCGGCGGTCGTGCCCTGAAATTCTATGCATCGGTGCGCGCGGACGTGCGGCGAATCGCTTCCATCAAGGATGGCGATGATGTTGTCGGAAGCCGGACCAAAGTGAAAATCGTCAAGAACAAAGTTGCACCGCCTTTCCGTGAAGCCGAATTCGACATCATGTACGGCGAAGGCATATCGCGCGAGGGCGACCTCATCGACCTTGGCGTCGACAAAAACATCATCGACAAAAGCGGCGCATGGTTCTCCTTCCAGGGCGAACGCCTCGGCCAAGGCCGTGAAAATGCCCGCCAATTCCTGAAGGACAATCCCGATTATCGCGGCCGCGTCGAACTCGCGCTGCGGGAAATCATGGGATTGGCGATCCCTACCGTTCCCGCTTCCCAAGCCGCCGCCGCTAGCTCCGATAACGGCCATAAACGGCGGTAACTGTAGCGGCGGTCTATGACCGCCGACAGTCCATCAACTGGGACATCGCCGGCGGTCACAGACCGCCGCTACAGCCCGTCCGTTCGTGCTACATTACCTAGATGTTCAAGCCGATATCCGACAAAGTGAGCTTGCCGGATCTCGAAAAGGAGATTCTCGCTTACTGGAAGACGCACCGAATCTTTGAAAAGAGCGTTGAGGGCCGGCAGAACGCGCCGGACTACACCTTTTACGAAGGGCCGCCAACTGCCAACGGAAAACCTGGTATCCATCACGTTTTTGCTCGAACGATCAAGGATCTCGTTTGCCGCTATCAGACAATGCGCGGCTATCAGGTCCATCGCAAAGCCGGATGGGACACGCACGGCTTACCTGTAGAAATCGAAGTCGAAAAGAGGCTCGGCCTGAAGCACAAAGGCGAAATCGAGAAATACGGTATCGCCAGGTTCAATGCCGAATGCCGCAAGTCTGTCTTTGAGTACAAGGACATGTGGGAGGATCTGACGTGGCGCATGGGCTACTGGATCGATATGGATCACCCATACATCACCTGTGAGAACGAGTACATCGAATCCGTCTGGTGGGCGCTAGACCGTTATTTCAAACAGGGGCTGATCTACCAAGGCTTCAAAGTTCAGCTTTATTGTCCGCGTTGCGGAACGCCGCTCTCCTCACACGAAGTTTCGCTCGGATACCGCGAGGTCAAGGATCCTTCGGTCTACATCAAGGCGAAAATCAAAGGCGAAGAGAACACATACTTCCTGGTGTGGACGACGACTCCCTGGACGCTCATCTCCAACGTCGCGCTTGCAGTCAACCCGGACGTTGAATACGTAAAAGTGCCTCTCCCTCTGGGAGAGGCCGGCCGCAAACAGCGGCCCGGTGAGGGCTCTACTGAGTTCCTCATCCTCGCCAAAGATCGCCTTTCACTCATGCCGGAAGGCACCGAGATCGTCGCCAGCATGTCCGGCCGCGATCTCATCGGGAAAGAATACGAACGGTGGTTCAGCTTCATTCCTGTCGACAAGAGAGGTTGGTACGTGGTCGGCGGCGACTTTGTCACGACAAGCGACGGATCCGGCATCGTTCATATGGCCCCCGCTTACGGGGAAGACGACTACCAGGCTTCGCTGAAGTATGACCTCCCGATGATTCACGCCCTCGACGCGCGCGGCCAATTCACGCAAGCCGTGCCGCCTTATGCGGGCAAATTCTTCAAGGATGCCGATCCTGAAATCATGGCGGACTTGAAGTCCCGCGGTCTTCTTTTCAAGAAAGAGACGTACACGCACAGCTATCCCCACTGCTGGCGTTGCGATACGCCGCTTCTCTATTACGCGCGCAAATCGTGGTACATCCGCACCACTGATTACGTCAAGGACATGATCGCGTTCAACAAGCAGATCCATTGGTATCCGCCCGAAACCGGTGAAGGCCGATTCGGAAACTGGCTCGAAGAGAACAAAGACTGGGCTCTTTCACGCGATCGCTATTGGGGAACGCCGCTGCCGATTTGGGTGTGCGAGGGGTGCGAAGCAAAGCGGTCCGTCGGCAGCGTCGAGGAGCTGCGCCGAGAAGGCGCAAAACTGCTGGACCTGCACCGCCCCTACATCGATGAAGTGACGCTCAAATGTTCGTGCGGCGGTAAAATGCGCCGCATTCCGGAGTTGGCCGACGTATGGTTCGACTCCGGTTCCATGCCGTTCGCTCAATGGCATTACCCCTTTGAGAATCAGGAAACCTTTAAGCACGCTTTTCCGGCGGATTTCATTTCCGAAGCGATCGACCAAACCCGCGGTTGGTTTTACACGCTGCACGCGATCAGTTCTTTTTTATTCAAGCAGCCTTGTTTCAAGAATGTCATCTGCAGCGATCTGGTTCTGGACAAGACGGGCCAGAAAATGTCTAAGAGTCGCGGCAATACAGTCGATCCGTTTGAGGTTATCGACAGGTACAGCGCCGATAGCGTTCGCTGGTTTCTGATTGCGAGCAGCCCGACCTGGAAGCCAAAGCTCTTCGACGTCGATGCGATTGCCGAAGTCCAGCGAAAGTTTTTCGGAACGCTGCTCAATACCTACGCGTTCTTCGCGCTGTATGCGAATATCGACGGCTTCACGCACAAGGAAGCGGATGTACCGGTATCCGAACGTCCGGAAATCGACCGCTGGATTCTTTCGCTTCTCAACACGACGATCGCCTCCTATGTCGAGGCGATGGACTCTTACGATCCCACGCGCGCCGCTCGCCTTGTCAGTAGTTTCACGATAGAGCAGCTTTCGAATTGGTATGTCCGGCGGAACCGGCGGCGGTTTTGGAAAAGCGAGCCTGGACGCGACAAAACAGCCGCATACCAGACCCTATTTGAATGTCTGGTCGCCATTACCAAGATGGCGGCACCGATCGCTCCGTTTCTTCCCGATCAAATCTATCGAGCATTGATGAGCGAGACGGGCCGCGAGGCGTTTGAGTCGGTCCACACGGCCAAAATGGTGGAGAGCCGGACAAAATTGATCAGTTCTGAACTCGAGAACCGAATGGACGTCGTTCAGCGAATCGTCGGTTTGGTTCGCTCGATGCGTCAGAAGACCAGCTTGAAAACGCGGCAGCCGTTGTCGCGGATCGCCATTCCCGCATCCGAAGAAACGCGCCGGCTGATCGAACAAATGAATGATGTCATTCTCGAAGAGATCAACGTTAAGGCGATCGAGTTCATCGACGAGTCGTCACCGATTGTGCGCAAAACCGCGACCGCGAATTTCAAAGTCATCGGACCGAAATTCGGAAAGATGGTGAACGCCGTTGCCAGGCGGATTAAAGAAATGTCGTCTGCGGAAGCCGTGCAACTGGACCAGACGGGCACGTTCTCCACGGAAATCAACAGTTCTCCAATCACCATAACACGTGAGGATGTGTCCATTGCCGCTCAAAGTATTGAGGGCTGGCTCGTGGAATCCGGCGGCGGCCTGACGGTGGCGCTCGATACTACGCTCACACCGGAACTCATCAATGAGGGCCTCGCGCGCGAGTTCGTCAACCGTGTGCAGAATATGCGAAAGGATGCCGGATTCGAAGTCACCGACCGCATCCGGATCCACTTTGAAGCGCCCTCGCGTGTTGCCGAAGCCGTTCAGCGCCTTTCCGATTACGTCAAATCCGAGACGCTTGCCACTCACGTGACTGTCGGCCGGGATAGCGCCGAACACTGGGAGAAATGGGATATCGACGGTGAACCTTGCGAAATCGGCATATCAAAAGCCTAGCGGAATTCGCACAGCGACCGCCGCTGCTGTGCAGCAGGTGATTTTCCGAGCAGCAACAGCGCGTTTTTATCGTGAGAGAGAGCGGCTAATCCAGACTGAGGTGTCTGTCCCGGAATTCCGCTCTTTACGAAAGGACCCCGCCTCCGTTAACGTAATAAGTTCATCCAGCCGAGGTAGCTCAGTTGGTAGAGCGCGGCCCTGAAAAGGCCGGCGTCGGCGGTTCAACTCCGTCCCTCGGCACTTTTTGTCGACGGCTACTAAACACAAGGCGACATATCGTACTAATCCGATGATTCACGTCCGCGCCGGCACCTAAAGGCGTTTCTCTGTAGCCGACTCCTCGATACATACGGCATGCGTGAATTTGTCGAGCGGGAGTCCCGGGACTACCTGACGGGTGGGGTTTCAGAACGTGCAGGCCCCCTAATCTGAACACGTGCATGTCACCAATGTAGTCGCGGGCTTTAGCCCGCGTTCGCAGCCGGCATGCGATTTCTTGACAGCTGACTTGTGCTTCACTATTTTGGGGCGATCGTGGAGCAGGAGGTTTTGAGATGAAGATGAGCCATCGATTTTTTATCTCAGCAGGCACACTGGCCATCCGGATCGCGTTCTTATCGGCGGCGTTTGTCCCCGTCACGGGTCAGGCTC
>MNKP01000089.1 GCA_001920875.1 Acidobacteria bacterium 13_1_20CM_2_55_15 | reverse complement strand
GGACTCTCCGTGTTTAAACAGGCTTTCAATCTCATCAAAATTTCCTCCTTCCATCGAGTCCAGAACGCGTTGAAGGCGTTCAATGAAAGACTGAAGTTCCCGAGGCAAAAAGCCTGAGGTTTTAAAGATATCACGCCAAATATGAATTGGACTTGCGGCAAGGCGCGTCATTGAACGCAACCCGGGGCCGGCCAATTCTCTGTGCGCCGAGGTTTGCTCGGCGAGGAGAGTCGCAATGATTTGTGGCAAATGACTGATTTGCGCCACCAGGCGGTCATGATCTTCGGGGGAAATCACGTGAGGAACTGCCCCGATCGATTTCACGATGCGTCGAAATTGCTCGACAGAGCCGTCCGGCGTCGTCCGGACAGGACAGAGAAAGAACGGAGCATCGCGAAACAGGTCGACGTTTGCCGCCTCAGGACCGGAATGCTCCTGTCCTGCCATGGGGTGTCCGCCAATAAATGGAACAGCCAGGCGTTCCGCCTTGCGGCATATTGCAAGCTTTGTGCTGCCGACGTCAACGACCAAGGTCTGCTTTGACGTGAACTGATCGAGCAATTTCAGAATTTCGCCGACCGGAGTCGCCAATATGACGAGGTCCGCGTGATCGGCTCCCGCGGTATCCACTATCTTCAACTGCCGCGCTCGGTCGAGCACTGCCGCTGTATCGATACCTGCGATTCGGATCTCAGGGAAACTACGTTTAAGCGCCAGACCCAGCGATCCGCCGATCAGACCGACGCCAAAGATTGTGACCCGTTGGGGAGACTGTTCCATTTCACGTGTTTCCCTTCTCCCGTTCGAGCCGTTCGATATGTCGGCACTCCTCAATGATCCGCTCAAACAAACGCTGCAGCCCCGGACTGTCGAGCGGTCCGGAGTTCGTTTCTTTGATCCGCTGGAGAATTTCCTGTTCCCGTTCCGGATCATAGACACGCAGATTTTGGGCGCGCTTGATCTTTCCGATTTCAATGGCGCATTTCGAACGCTCGTTCAGCAACTCAACAAGCTTCCTGTCGATCTCATCAATTTTCCGCCGCCAATCTTCGATGGTCATTTCCCTGACGGATCCTTTAGCCATCTTGCGAACGCAGATACTGTCCCGACTAGGTCGACGACGACGGGATCGCCGATGACTTTTTCGATTTCTCTTACGATGGCGCTGCCAACGATCGCCGCATCAGCTTCCCGCCATACGGCCTGAACGTGTTCCGGCCGCGAAATTCCAAAACCCACGGCGATTGGGGTCGTCGTGAAAGAACGCAAGGTCCGTAAAAATTCCTTTAGATCGGCTGCCAATTCCTGCCGTTCGCCGGTTACGCCCGTTCGGGAAATCGCATAGAGAAATCCGGTTGACGTTTCCGCAATTTTCTTCATCCGCTCCTCGGAACTCGTTGGAGCGACTAAAAAGATAGTGTTCAAACCGGCTCTCTGCATGGAGCGGACGAATGGTTCAGATTCCTCAATCGTCAGGTCACTGGCCAGAACTCCATCAAATCCTGCGGCCGTTGAGTCTTTGGCGAGTCGGTCGAGTCCGTGATTGAGAAGGGGGTTGAAATAGCTGAACAGGACCAGCGGAATTTCGGATTTTTTGCGGACATTCTCGCCCAGCTTGAGAACCTTCTGAAGCGTCACACCGTTTCGCAGCGCACGATCCGTCGCGCGCTGGATAACAGGTCCATCAGCAATCGGATCCGAAAATGGAACGCCGACTTCGATCAGATCAGCCCCGGCCTTCTCCAAAGCAAGGACGAGTTCAAGTGTCATCTCCAAACTTGGATCGCCTGCCGTAAGGTACGGAATGAAGGCCTTCCCGTGATCGGCTTTCAATTGCCCGAATCTTTTTTCGATCCGGGTCATACATTCCCCTTACTTCTCACTCATCAACCTCATGACCTCAGTGACATCCTTGTCGCCACGTCCAGATAGATTAATGACCACAACCCGAGTAGATGGCAATATGAGTTTCTTGGTCTGAGCGACAGCGTGAGAACTTTCCAGCGCCGGAATGATTCCTTCCAGACGGCTCAGCTCATGAAAGGCATCAAGCGCTTCACCGTCGGTTACGCTGGTGTAAATCACCCGGCCTTTGTCATGAAGCTCGGCGTGTTCAGGTCCGACAGCCGGATAATCGAGACCCGCGGAAACAGAATGCGTCGGAACGACCTGGCCGTCCGCGTCTTGTAAGATGTAGGAAAAGGTTCCGTGCAGCACGCCGGGCCGGCCTCCCGAAAAACGCGCGGCATGTTCGCCCAGCTTCGGTCCGCGGCCCCCGGCCTCGACACCGATCATTTGAATCTGATTGTCTTCGACGAAGTCATAGAACAAGCCGATCGCATTGCTCCCGCCGCCGACGCATGCAACGAGCACGTCGGGTAGTCGTCCTTCCTTTTCCAGAATCTGTGCCCGCACCTCTCTGCCGATCACGGATTGGAAATCGCGAACCATAAGGGGATACGGGTGCGGACCAAGGACTGACCCGAGCATGTAATACGTTGTCCGGACGTTGGTCACCCAATCGCGCATCGATTCGTTGATGGCATCCTTCAGCGTCTTACTACCGGCAGAGACAGGAATGACTCGCGCCCCCAATAGTTTCATCCGAAACACATTCAGTTCCTGGCGCCGGATATCTTCTTCACCCATGTAGATAACGCACTCCATTCCCAGAAGGGCGCAAACCGTTGCTGTAGCGACACCGTGTTGGCCTGCGCCTGTCTCCGCAATGATTCGCCTCTTGCCCATCCGCCGCGCAAGTAACCCTTGTCCGAGACAGTTGTTGATCTTGTGCGCACCGGTATGATTCAGGTCCTCGCGTTTCAGATATATCTTGGCGCCTCGCCATGCCTTCGTTAGCCGCTCGGCGAAATACAAGGCCGTTGGGCGGCCCGAGTAGTGACGGAGGAGCTGATCGAACTCTAGCTGAAAACTTGGATCGCGCTGCGCCGCAGTATAAGCGGCCTCGAGTTCTTCCAGCGGATGCATGAGAGTTTCAGGCACGAACTGCCCGCCGTAATTTCCGTAGTGACCTTTCATAGTCCACCCATAAGTGCAACGTCGGCGCGCTCGACGGCCTCGATGAATCGCCGCATTTTGTCGTAATCTTTTTTTCCCGGTCTTGACTCCACTCCGCTTGCCACGTCGACTCCAAAAGGATGCAGCGTACTGATAACTCGCGAAACATTGTGGGGCGTCAATCCGCCGCCGATGATAATCGACCCAAATGCGTTTGCTCCAAACGCAAGTTCCCATTCAAAGCTCGTTCCCGCGCCCGGCGCACAACCGTCCAGAAGAAATGTGCCGCTGCCGTGGCTTCGGAGTACATCCACGCGAAAATTGGAATCCACACGAAACGCCTTGATCACTTTGACGCGTTGGATCATCGAACAGTAATCCGGCGTTTCGTTTCCATGAAGCTGGACGGCATGAAGACCCAATGAAAGAGCAAAATCCTCCAGGCTTTGAGGATCACGATGATTCACAAATATGCCAACAGCAGTCACAAATGGCGGAAGTTTCTCTATGATCTTCGCGGCTCGCGAAGGTTCAATGTACCGCGGACTGTTTGGATAGAAATTTAAGCCGATCGCATCGGCGCCCAACAGAGCCGCATCCCGCGCATCTTCGAATTGAGTGATGCCGCAGATTTTTACGCGCGTCATAATAATGCTCGAAGGGCTGCGGCTGGATCCGGCGCGGTTAAAAGATGTTCACCGATGAGGAAAGCGTCCGCTCCGGCATCGAGCAGAAGATCGACATCATCTTTCTTGTGAATGCCACTTTCGACTACGAAAAGCCGGTCATCGGGAATGAGTTTGCCCAGATGCAGGGAAGTATCGAGAGAAACATCGAACGTTTTCAAATCGCGGTTATTCACGCCGATGATTGAGGCTCCTGCTTCCAGAGCCTCACGCAATTCGGTCTCGTCGTGAACCTCGGCCAATACATCAAGCTCGAACTGGTTCGAAAGCGCGATAAGTTCTCTCAATTCTCCAAGCTCGAGCATCGCCGTGATCAAGAGGATTGCGCTCGCTCCAGCGGCGCGTGTCTCGTAAACCTGGAAAGGTTCCCAAACGAAATCTTTTCGCAGCACTGGCAGGCTGGCGGCCGATCGAATATGGTTGATCCAGCCGAGGTCGCCTTGAAAGAAATCTTCTTCGGTGACCACCGAAATCGCACACGCCCCCGCCTTCATATACGCCCCCGCAAGAGCGAAAGGATCGAGGCCCTCCCTGAGAACACCTTTCGACGGAGACGTCTTCTTCACCTCGGCTATGATTCGCACGCGCTGCTCATTCCCGAGTGCTTCCCGAAACGACGAAACCGGTTTCGCCGTCTCCGCCATGCGCTTCACAATCGCTTCGGGCACGCGCGTGCGTGAGACCTGAAGCCGCTTGCGCTTGGCTTCGACGATCCGGGTGAGGATGTGCGTGCGATCCAGATGTTTCATACGTTAAAACATCACTAGTTGAATTCTCTCAACTCTTTCAACTTTCTCAGTGCTGCTCCACTGTCGATGGCTTCCGCCGCCAACTGCAGTCCCTCTTTCCATGTTTTCGCCGCCCCGCCGGCGACGATCGCCGGTGCTGAATTCAACAACACCACATCGCGGCGCGGTCCGGGTTCTCCTCCGAAAACGGATTCGATGATTCTTGCGTTTTCGATCGCATCCCCGCCGAGAATCGTTTCGATCCTTGCAGACGTCATGCCGAAGTCTTCGGGACTGATCACGAACTGCCGCATCTCACCGCGGCGCATTTCGACAACATGAGTCCGGCTCGAAATAGACACTTCGTCCATGCCGTTGGCGCCATGTACGACAAAGGCATGATCCGTATTCAGCCCATTGAGCGCATTCGCCATCAGTTCCATGATCTCTGGTGCAGAAACGCCGACCACTTGAAACCGGGCGCCAGCGGGATTTGCAAGCGGCCCAAGAATGTTGAACACGGTGCGCACCTTCAATTGCATCCGGGCAGCCATGACATGCTTCATCGAGGTGTGGAACCGCTGCGCAAACAGGAACCCGATACGTGTACTCTTGATCGCGCGCCGGAGCCGCTCGACCGGCATTTGAATATCAAGACCAAGCGCTTCCATCACATCCGCACTTCCGCAGCGGCTTGTCGCCGATCGGTTGCCGTGCTTGGCGACGCGCACGCCGGCGGCGGCCGCAACGAAGGCCGCGGCTGTCGAAATGTTGAAGGTACCCAAGCGATCGCCGCCTGTTCCGGCCGTATCCAGTACCGGCAGAACCTCGCCATCCCACAACGGCTCGGCCCTCTCGCGCATAACTCCGGCAAATCCGACCAGCTCTTGCGATGTTTCACCCTTCATTCGAAGTGCCGTCAGAAACCCGGCAATCTGCGCATCTGTCGACTGGCCTGACATGATTTCTTCCATGGCCTGCCGGGCCTCCGCTTCAGTCAGATCGACACGCTCGATCATCTTCTGGATGAAATCGGTGATCATGTGTTGAGGAAGTTCCAGAGGAGATTTTTTCCGGCGGCCGTCATGATTGACTCACAATGGAATTGAATACCTTCGGTCGGGAAGTCCCGATGCCGCAAACCCATCACCACGCCGTCCTTTGTTCTGGCGCTGATCTCGAGACACGAAGGAACTTCGGTGACCATTAGCGAATGGTATCGTGTAGCCGGAAAACCTTGAGGCAATCCTTCGAATAGCCGCTTGCCGTCATGAAAAATTTCGCTCGTCTTGCCGTGCATTAGCGTTGGAGCGCGGACGATCTTGCCTCCAAATACCTCGCCGATGGCCTGGTGTCCGAGACAAACACCCAGTATCGGTACGGATTTGTGGAAGTGCCGGACGGCATCCTCGGTAATTCCCGCATCGGTGGGCGTGCCGGGTCCAGGTGAAATGACAATACGCGCGGGTTTCAGTCGCTCGATTTCTTCGAGCGTGATCTTATCATTTCGAAATACGCGCAGGTCTTCGCCCAGCTCGCCAAGATACTGCACGAGGTTATAAGTAAAGGAATCGTAGTTATCGATGACGACAATCATATTTCAAACCCACGCTGGGCCAGGTTGATCGCCCGTATCAGAGCGCGCGACTTATTCACCGTCTCCGTATATTCGTTTTCCGCCACCGAGTCCGCGACGATACCGCCACCGGCCTGGATATACCCTTTGTTGCCGCGAACCACTAGCGTGCGGATGGCGATGCACGAATCGAGATTGTTGCTGAAGTCGGCGTACATAACCGCGCCCGCGTAGACGCCCCGCTTCGTCGGCTCGAGCTCGTCGATGATTTCCATCGCGCGGACCTTTGGGGCTCCTGAAACGGTTCCGGCCGGAAAACATGCCATGAGCGTGTCCCAACGATCCAGACCGTCCCGCAACTGACCGCGCAAAGACGAAACCAGATGCATAACGTGCGAGTAGCGTTCGATGAACATGAGATCTTCGACACGAACGGTTCCGTATTGGGAAACTCGCCCCAGATCATTGCGGCCAAGATCGACGAGCATGATGTGTTCCGCTCGCTCTTTCTCATCGTTGCGGAGCTTTTCTGCATTTTCTTCATCTTCTGCTTCCGAAGTGCCGCGCGGCAGCGTTCCCGCAATCGGACGGTACTCGAGCTGGCGGTCACGCACGCGAACCAGCATTTCGGGCGACGAACCGACGATCGACGTGTCTGGCATCTTCAGGAAGTACATGTAGGGTGAGGGGTTCACGATGCGCAAAGCACGGTAGATCTCAACGGGCGCGGTTAGAAGGTCAACCTCGAATCGTTGCGACAACACGACCTGGAAGATGTCGCCGGCTGCGATATATTCTTTCGCCTTTGCGACTGCGGCAAGATAGCTCTTCTTTTCAAAATTCGACCGCACCACAACCTCCCGCTCGTTGCGCGTCACCTGCGGTATCTCTAATGGCGAGCGCAGCAGCGCTTCGATGTGCGCGATCTCTTCCACCGCTTTTTGATATTGGACTTTCAGGGATTCCTGCGAATCGTCGGCGATTACATTCGAAATGATGTGAATCTGGTGGCGCAGGTGGTCGAACGCCAGCACGGTTTTGTAGAACATCAGAACGGCATCATCAAAGCCCAAGTCGTCGGTGCCGGTATTCGGAATGTCTTCGATCGTCCGTACCATGTCGTAGCCGAAGTAACCGACAGCGCCACCGGTAAATGGGGGAAGATTAGGAAGGCTCACGGAGTGGAATCGGGCCATCGTGGAACGAAGATTCTCTATGAAATCGGGGGGCTGCCCGTTCCGATAGCGCTTGATCAGAAACGGATCTCCGCCCAGGAAAGAGTACCGGGCGATTCTTTCGCCGCCTTCGACACTCTCCAGCAGAAAAGCGTACGAGCGGTCTTTCTCCAGCTTCAGGAAAGCCGACACCGGCGTCAAAAAATCGGCGATGACCGACTTGTACACAGGAATGATATTCCCCTGCGCTTGAAGCTTTTTGACTTCTTCCAGGCTTGGTTGCATAACTCTCACAGTCCCTCTCCCTCTGGGAGAGGGCAGGCGCGACAGCCGGCGGGCTGGCGCGCCGAGTGAGGGTTACAGGTCTTCCGAAATCCTGTGACCCTCACCCGGCCCTTCGGGCCGACCTCTCCCAAAGGGGAGAGGTCAGTTTCCTATTTACCTTTCGCTCCCGTCCTGCGTGTTCTCAGTTCTCGCATCAGGTCCTCCAGACCGATGCCACGTTCGACCAGCAGCACCAGCACGTGATAAATCAAATCAGCGGTCTCCGGCACGAGCGTGCCGTCGGCATTTTTCGCGGCGACGATTGTTTCCGTCGCCTCTTCACCGACCTTCTTCAAAATCTTGTCAAGACCGCTGTTGAACAGATAGGCCGTATAACTTCCTTCCGGACGTTGTTCCTTTCGTTGTTCGATAACGGCGTACAACTCCTCGAGGACGCCCTCCATTTCCGGCTCCGCGCCAAAACAGGAATAGGCTCCCGTGTGGCAGGCCGGACCGCGCGGTTCGACCTCAACCAGGACAGCATCCTGATCGCAATCGAGACTCACCTTCACGACCTTCTGCGAGTTGCCGGACGTTTCGCCTTTGTGCCAGAGTTGCTGCCGGCTTCGGCTCCAGAAATATGTCTCACGCTGCTCGAGGGTGAGTTGAAGCGCTTCTTTATTCATGAATGCGACCGTCAGCACTTCACGGGTGCGTGCGTCCTGGACGATGGCGGGAATCAAACCATCGGCGCCAAATTTGGCGTTATCCAGGATGCCGTTCATCGAATCACGACTCCGCGTTCTCGAAGGTAGGACTTCGCCTGCGCAATCGTCACCTCGCGAAAGTGGAAAATCGATGCAGCCAGGACGGCGCTCGCACCGGCCTCGGTTAGACCTCGGTAAAGATGTTCAAGCGAACCCGCCCCGCCGGAAGCGATCACCGGAATCCGAACAGCTTCAGCGACGCTTCGCGTCAGATCCAGATCGTAACCATTCTTGGTTCCATCGGCGTCCATGCTCGTCAATAGAATCTCTCCCGCTCCAAGATCCGCCACTGCTTTTGCCCACTCGACCGCGTCGCGATCCGTTCGCACACGGCCGCCTTGTGTATAGACCTTTACACCGCCGTTTTCACGGCGAGCGTCAATGGCGATAACAATGCATTGGCTCCCAAATCGTTTTGCTGCTTTTTGCACGAGTTCCGGGGAATCGACGGCGGCGGTGTTCAGAGATACTTTATCCGCGCCGCAGCGCAATATTTCCTGGATGTCGCCGGCATTGCGCAGGCCGCCTCCCACCGTGAAAGGGATGTTGATGGCGTCGGCAACACGGCGGACCATCTCTGCCACGATATTCCGGCGATCGGACGAAGCGGTGATGTCGAGAAAGACGAGTTCATCAGCGCCCTCTGCTGAATAACGCAATCCGCATTCGACAGGATCGCCTGCATCGCGCAGATTCACGAAATGGATGCCTTTGACGACACGGCCGTTATTGACGTCAAGGCACGGAATAATTCGTTTAGCGAGCATGCGCCAATGCCTCCTCGATCCCGATCAATCCCTCGTAAAGCGCCTTTCCGATAATCACGCCGTCCAGCCGCGAATGGTCCAGTTCCGCGAGATGACGCAGGTCCGCAATCGAGGACACGCCGCCGGAGGCAATCACCGACAGGTCCGTGCTTTCAAGCATCTCCTTTGTCGCTTCGATGTTGGGTCCTGCGAGTACACCATCACGAGAAATATCCGTGTAAATGACCACACGAGCACCGAGTTCCTGAAGTCGCTTCGCCAGCGTAATTGCCCGGATGTGCGAATTTTCAGTCCAACCGGCAACCTGAACGTTTCCATCGAGCGCATCGATGCCGACGGCAATGTTGTGGGGCTGTTCCTTCAGAGCTTGTTTGACAAAGGCCGGGTCTTCGACGGCAGCCGTTCCCAGCACGACGCGTTGAATCCCGGCATCGAGCAGGCTTTCAACAACCGCTATGCTTCGTATTCCACCACCAACTTGAATCTTCGCAAGCGGCACCGCCGCCGCCATTTCACGCAGCAGATCGAGATTTTTCAACCGGCCGAGGAATGCGCCGTCCAGATCGACCGCATGCAACCACTCTGCGCCTTTGCTGACCCACTTCGTGGCCATCTCGAGGGGATCCCCGTACACGGTCGCTTCGGCCCTCCGACCCCGCCGCAGCCGCACAGCTTTTCCGTCAAGAATGTCGATCGCCGGATAAATTTTCATAGGAATTGCCCACGACGCACCTGAGCAAAATTATCGAGGATGCGTTCGCCGACGTGCTGGCTCTTCTCGGGATGGAATTGCGTCGCCCAGATGTTTCTCGCGTGGACAATCGCCGGAAATTCGATTTCGTAATCCGTCGTTGCAAGAACGATGTCGTCCGCCTCCGGCTGGACATAGTAGGAGTGGACGAAATAGACAAAAGCGGATTCCGTGATCCCTTCCATCAATCCATTCGCGCGCTTCGGATGAAGTTGATTCCAACCCATGTGGGGTACGCGCAGGCTGGCCGGGAGTTTGACGACGCGTCCTTGCAACAAATCAAGACCGCGATGCAAACCAAACTCTTCGCTTTCGGTGCACAACAGATGCATGCCGAGACAGATCCCAAGGGTTGGTGTTCCTGATTTCACTTTTTCGATGAAGGGATCGGCCAATCCAAGCTTTCGCAAATTCGCCATGCCGTCACCGAAAGCGCCGACACCTGGAAGGATGAGCTGCTCCGCCGTGCGGATGTCGTTCGGATCGGAAGTGACCCGCACGTCGTGCCCAAGCCGTCGCAGTGTGTTTTCAAGACTGCGAAGGTTGTTTACCTTGTAATCGACAACAGTAATCATATGAAAAGTTCACAATACTCCTTTCGTTGATGGAACCTGAGTATGCTCCACTCGTGTCGCCACGTGCAGCCCGCGCGCGGTCGCTTTAAAAATAGTCTCGGCGATATGGTGTTGATTTCGGCCGTATAAGTTTTCAACGTGAAGGTTGAATCGCCCCTCCTGGACGAAGGCCTTCAAAAATTCTTCAATCAGTTCCGTCTGAAGGTCGCCGATGCGTGTGGCCCTGAACTCGACTTTGTATACCAGGTAGGGCCGTCCGGACAGATCGATCACCACGCGCGTCAGCGCCTCATCCAGCGGGACGTATGCATGGGCGAAGCGCACAATGCCGCGGCGGTCGCCACCGGCTTCGCGAAACGCTTGTCCCAGAACCCAACCGACATCTTCCACAGTGTGATGACCGTCGATTTCGAGATCGCCTTTGGCACTGATTTCCAGATCAAAATGCCCGTGCCGCGCCAATTGGGCGAGCATGTGATCGAAAAAAGGAATACCGGTCCCGATCTGATATTCGCCCGTGCCATCAAGATTGAGGCTTACTCGGATTTCCGTCTCGTTCGTCTTCCGCGACTTGGTTGCCTTACGTGGATCCATTTTTGTTCTCCAAAGCCTGGTCGAGCGCCACGAGGAATCGATCGTTTTCTTCCGGAGTTCCTATCGAGACTCTCAAGCATCGGTCAAGCAGGGGATAAGAACTCACATCGCGAACCAGTACGCCCTGGCTGTACAGCGCATCAAACAATCGGTGCGCCGGCCGGGCGGTCTTCATCAAGATGAAATTAGCCTTCGATGGAAATGCGCGTACTGAGGCACGTTTCTGGAGTTCGTCAAATACGCGATCGCGTTCTCGAATGATGTCGGCGATGGCTTGATTCAGGAGCGAACGTCTTTCAGTCACGAGCTCCGCTGCCGTCAGGGTGAAGATATTGACGTTATACGGCAGTTTCCATTTGTAAACTTCGCGGGCGATTTCCGGGTGCGCCATCATGTAACCGAAGCGAAGTCCGGCCATCGCCATTGCCTTCGAAAAGGTGCGCAGTACGACAAGATTCCGGTGCTCAGGCAGCAGTGAAAATGCCGTCTGACCGCTGAACTCGTGATAGGCCTCATCGACCAGCACCAAACCTTTTGCGTTCTTCAGCAGCGCAACGAGAGCGTCGCGGTCGAAAAGATTTCCTGTCGGGTTATTCGGCGTCGAGACAACAACGACCTCCGAAGTGCGAGACGCTTCCAGGAGCTTGTCCACATCGAATGTCAACCGCTCGGCGTCGAGAAGAATCTCGTCCACTTCGGCTTGAAGTGCCCTGGCCATCAATTTGTACAAAGTGAACGTCGGCTGCGGCACAGCCAATTTGCGGCCCGGACCGAGTGTGACGGTCAACGAAGCCTGAATCAATTCATTCGAACCATTGCCGACCAGGATTCCTTCGCCGGGCCAACCTGTAAATTTGGCGAGCGTTTGGATGATGGCTGCCGGCACGAACTCCGGATAACGGGCCCACGGGCGCCGGAGCACGCGTTCCGCGACCTCACGCTTGAGATCCGTTGGAAGTTCGTACGGATTCTCGTTCTGGTCGAGTTTGACTCCGGCGTCGAAATGCTGAAGTGTATACGCGGACAGGCCGCGGACCTCAGGCTTTATGACGTCGGATCGTGATGGATTTGGCATGTCCAGTAAGTCCTTCCGCGATTGCGAATTTCTCAATCATTTCCCCAAAACGTTCGATCGCGCGGCCCGAATAACGAATGACACTGGTGCGCTTCACAAAATCCGGCACTCCTAAGGGTGAAAAAAATCGTGCCGTACGATTGGTCGGCAACACGTGACTCGGACCCGCGAAGTAATCCCCCACGACGGTTGGCGCGTAACGTCCGATAAATACCGCGCCCGCATTCTTAATGTTGTCCGAGACGTGGTCGGGCTCCGCCATCAACACTTCGACATGTTCCGGCGCGATGTGATTGACTATGGCAATCGCATCGTCCTCACTTTGGACGATGAAGATGATTCCCCTGTCGATCACCGCGACACGAGCAATGTCATTGCGATCCAATAAATCGAGTTGTACCTGCACTTCATCGAATACCGAAGCGGCCAGCTCTCTGGACCAGCAAATCAGCCACACGCCTGCCATTTCATCGTGTTCTGCCTGAGCGAGCAGATCCGCTGCAATCCAGGCTGGATCGCAGGTTTCATCAGCAACGATCGCCACTTCGCTTGGTCCCGCGACCATGTCGATATCGACTACTCCATAGACGTGGCGCTTCGCCGATTGAACATATGGGTTGCCCGGCCCGACAATCTTGTGGACTTGTGGGACGGTCTGGGTTCCATAGGCAAGCGCAGCGATCGCTTGCGCTCCGCCGATCCGGTAAGCTTCGTTCAGGTTGAGCAGCTTCAGAGCAGCCGCGACCAACGGATTCTCTTCCAAGGCCCGTGGCGGTGTGACGGCAACAATACGCTCGACACCTGCAACCTGAGCAGGGATGACATTCATCAACACGGAAGAGGGATAAGCTGCCTTGCCGCCGGGAATGTAAATGCCGGCTCGCTGAATCGGCGTCTGGCGGACCCCCAATCGGATACCATCGCCCGCGTAATACTCCCAGGAGTCTTCGACCTGTTGGTTGTGGAACTCGCGAATATTTTTCGCGGCCTGCTGCAGAATTTCGACCAGTTCGTCATCGGCATCGGAGGCGTAACGATGAATGTCTTCTTCGTAAACGCGCATCGACTCCGGCGTCAGATCGAACTCATCGAAGCGTTTTGTGTAATCGCACAACGCTTCGTCGCCGCGGCGGCGTACATCTTCGATAATTTCATGCACCGTGTTCTCGATGTTCTGCTGGAAGTCATCCGACGCCAGAAGACTGTCGACCTCGTTGAGATTCAGTTCCGCACTCAGGTCCACGATCCTCATCGAATCACTTTCTCCAGCGCCTGAATCAGACGAAGAACCTCGTCGCGTTTGGTCTGGTATCCCGCGCGATTGATCAGGAGCCTCGCGGAACTGTCTGTGATGACCTCAACAATTTCCAGCCCATTGTCCTTCAAGGTGCGGCCGGTCTCGACGAGGTCCACGATCCGGTCGGCAAGCCCGATGAGCGGTGCCAGCTCGATAGATCCGGAAAGCGGGATGATCTCTACAGGGATGCCGCGAGCATTGTAATAATCCATCGTGATGTGGGGATACTTAGTGGCGACACGGATCGTTGGCTTCGAGTCCCTCTCCCCTTCGGGGAGAGGGCGGGTCATTTGAAGGCGCGCCGGGTGAGGGTCACAGTTTTGCTCCACTTCTGAAACCCTCGGCTTTTCTTCAGCTTGCCCATTGATACCCGCCACAGCAATCTTGCAATAGCCAAACTTCAAATCCAGCGGCTGCAACACATCGGCACCCGATTCCAGAACCACGTCTCGCCCGGCAATACCTGCGTCGGCTGCACCGTATTCCACATACGTTGGTACGTCCGCAGGTTTGACCAGCACAGCGCGAAAGCGCTGATCGTCGGAATTGAAGATGAGTTTTCTCGACGATGCCAGATCTTCCGGAAAACGGATGCCCGCCTGCATGAGCAGGTCGAGTGAAGGTTCAAGGAATCGCCCCTTACAGAGCGCGATCACAAGCATAGCCTTACCGCCTTGCCCGACCGTCGAAGCTGGAGGGCCTCGTCAAAGCCGTCATCCACGTCGATTGACGCTGCTTCTACCTCGGCTATCTCCGGCGTTACGATTTGTTCGAGACGATCCACACTGAAGGAGAATCCAACGGCCGGAAGATCTTCGCCGAATGCCCCGGAGAGTCCATCGTAACGACCGCCGCTTGCTACTTCAAATCCGAGGTCTCGCACGTAAGCGCGAAAGAGAATTCCGGAGTAATAATCGAAACCGCGGATTTCCCCGAGATCGATCGTAAGGTGCTGGGCAAGGTCGAGGCGCTGGAAGATCGAGTAAATCTCTTCAAGGTGATCCAGCGCCTCGACTGATCGTGGATTCCTCACCAGCTCCCGCGCCTCTGCAATGACGGCCTTACCTCCCGTCAAGTGCGGGACCGCCCGAAGGATCTTCTTTCGCCGATCCCCCAATGGCAACCTTTCCAACAATGCTTCGAGGCCGGAGCGATCCTTCACGTTGAGGACATCCTTCAACTCGGCGATCCGATCGGCCGGCAATTCCATTCGGTCGACAATCCCGCCAAAGAAATCAACGCTTCCGAGATTGATTTGAAATGCTTGAATGCCCAGCCGCTGAAATGTCTCAACGGCTATCAGCAGAATCTCAACATCCGCGGTTTTACCGGAGGCGCCATAATGCTCTATACCGATCTGAGCAAACTCCCGCTGCCGGCCCCCTTTCGGCTTTTCAAACCGCAACACTTCACCCGAATAATAAAGCCGGATCGGTTTCGGAGAAGACGCCAGGCGCGTTGCAACCGTTTTTGCCACCAATGAGGTGAATTCGGGACGCAGCGCCAAGATGTTTCCCTCGCGATCGATAAACCGATAGATCTGTTCCTCCGGACCGGTTCCCATGCCTTTGACGAAAACATCGTAGTAATCAAAAATCGGTGGGATGATCTCCTCGTACGACCAGCCCTCAAACACAGAACAAATCGTCCGCTCCAGCACGCGGCGGCGCCGCGCCGCGCGTCCGATGACGATTTGTGTTCCGGGAGGAATCTGGGCATACGAAGCTGCGCTCATGCCAACAGTCCCTTCCGATACATGAGTTCGGCATTCAATACGGCTGCGCCCGCGGCTCCGCGAATGGTATTGTGGCTGAGCACACGGAATTTGTAATCGAGAACAGCGCAAGGACTGACCGGGCCAACCACAACAGCCATGCCCTGGCCGCGATCACGATCGAGGCGAGGCTGCGGCCGCTGAACGTGAGATTCCAGATGAATCACAGGCCGCGGAGCCGACGGCAATTGAAGTTCGTCGATGGGCGATCCAAAGTCGCGAAGAGCAGATTCAACCTCTTGGAGGGAGGCTGCCGTTCCGAGTTTCACGGAAACTGCTTCCAGGTGACCATCGCGGACGTTAACACGATGGGTCATAGCGCTAATGCGCATTGGCGCATCCACAAATCGGTTCTCGCGCCATTTGCCGAGAATTTTCAGCGATTCGGTCTCAATCTTGCGGTCTTCGCCGCCCATGTCGATTGACGGAAGCACGTTATCGATAATGTCCAGAGATGCAACTCCCGGGTATCCGGCTCCGGATAACGCTTGCATGGTGACGACGTGAACGGCTTCGACCTTGAAACGGCGATCGAGCGCCGCCAGCGGAAACACAAGACCGATCGCCGAACAGTTCGGATTAGTCACAATGAAGCCGCGGCTTCCAATTCGTTTCTTCTGCAGCTCGAGGGCGTCGAGATGGTCTGGGTTGATTTCGGGGACGAGCAGCGGCACGTCTGCTTTCATTCGGTGGCTTGAAGCGTTGCTGAGCACCGGCATGCCGGCTTTCGCCAGTTGAAGTTCCGTCTCTTCCGCTATTGCAGATGGCAGTCCCGACAGCATCAACTCGCAGTCCAGCCCCGGCTGGCAAGGCTGGACGGTCATCTTCGCTACGGATTCCGGAATTGGAGTCTCCAGCATCCACCTCGTGGCTTGGGCATAGTTCTTTCCGGCGGAATTGTCCGATGCCGCGACAGCAGACACTTCGAACCATGGATGCCGCTCCAGCAGCTGAATCATTCGTTGGCCGACGGTTCCCGTCGCACCGAGTATTCCAACTTTGAGTTTTTTCATAGATCAAGTTCTCCCTCTGCGATACTCCTTCCCTCACTATCGATATTCACAGCCAACGGAGTTGCTCGCACTCCGTGTTTCTCAAAGACACTCGCTATCGCGCGGCCTGCGCTTTTTGCATTGGCGGGTTTTGCAAATGCGAACACGGTCGGACCGGCTCCGCTCAATGCCACTCCAAGCAGGCCCGGTATGTTGAGCGCGAGAATTTCTTCAAAGCCGGGAATGAGAGCCGCACGATATGGCTGATGAATCCGGTCGCGCATGGCTTCTCGCAGCAAGAGCAGGTTTCCCGTCGTCAACGCTGCAATCGTCAATGCGGACCTCTGAATGTTGAACACGGCGTCGCGTCTGGAATAGGTCTGAGGCAGAACCGCGCGGGCCTTTTCCGTCGAAAGTTCGAATGCGGGAATCACTACAATCGGTTTGACACCGTCTGCGACTTGCATTTTTGCGATCAACACATCGCCATTCGCCGATTCGGTCGCCGTGATTAATCCTCCTCGAAGCGCTGCCGACAGATTGTCGGGATGCGGTTCGAATTCGTGGGCATAATGAAAGATTTCCCGCTCCGAGAGCCGCTCCTTTGTGCCAAGCTCATAGCAAGTAATCCCTGCAATGATCGCGGCCGCGCTCGAACCCATCCCGCGCGCCAAAGGGATTTCGTTATCGATTGTGATCCGAAAAGGCGGCAGCGGACGTTTCCGCTGCGCTGCCACACTCTGGGCCACGCGCAGGATCAGATTGTCGGAGGTCGTCGGAATCGATGCTGCGTCAACACCGCGCACGACGATCTCGTGCTTGGGCCATTCCCCTCCTCGCAGAGGAGGGGAGGCTGCGCCGAGGGCGCAGCCGGGGTGGTCGGCTCGGCGAGAATTTCCGCCGAACTGACCACCCCGGCGCTTCGCGCCTCCCCTCCTCTGCGAGGAGGGGAATGGGTCAATTTCGACCCGGACCTTCAAATACCGATCCAACGCCAACGCTAAAGCATCAAAACCCGCGCCCAAATTGGATGTGCTGGCCGGCACGCGAAATGAATAGCTGCGGCTCATGATAAGCCTGATTCCTGTTCGAAGATTTCCGGGGGGGCGCAATGGCCGGTCCAGATCTCGAATTGCCGGGCCGCCTGTGCCAAGAACATGGTCGTACCTTGGATGATCGTCTTACCCTGGTCCAGAGCGGATTTAAGCAGGCGCGTTATTGGCGGATTGTAGACCATATCGAAGACCGCATCCGCGGGAATTGGCCCCTCGAGCGGCGACGTCTCGGCTGCAGGCTGCATTCCGACCGGCGTTGCGTTGACCAGCAGATCGCAGCGATAACGCGACGCTTCTGCAATTTCACGTCTCGAAAGAACCGTGACTTGGCGAGCGTTTTTCAGTGCCGCCACTGCGGCCTTAGCCGCACCGCCGGCCCCAAGGATCACGGCTATCTTGCCCGAGGGATCGAACTTCGCGTATGCCAGAGCAGCCCGCACACCGTGAACGTCGGTGTTGTCGCCAATCCATTTACCATCTCGCCAGCAGACCGTATTCACGGCCCCGGCATCGCGCGCTTCGGCAGTAATCTCACCCAAAAATGGGATGACCGCTGTCTTGTGCGGAATGGTGACGGAAAATCCAACGATGCCGAGTGCAAGCGCATTTTCAAAAAAGTCTTTCAGATCGGCCGTAGGAAATTTCAGGTACACGAAATCCAAGTTCAGCGAATGGAACGCCCGATTGTGAATGTTTGGAGAGAGAGAATGCCCGACAGGCGATCCCACAATGCCAATCAGCTTCGTCGATCGGCTGACGCGCCGGAACCGGTAGACGTTGAGCATCTCCTCGGCCGAGAGTTGTCCCGGCGCCGAGGCGGTCGTCGAAGCAGCGTAGGTCAAAAAGCTGCCGCGCGCGGGTCCAACGATGCGCGTGATCTGGCCGGTCTCTCCCATGCCGGTAACGATAACCGGTTTGGGCCACGAGCGGGAGAGCAATGAAAGGAGCCGCCGGTTGTCGGACCAGGAATTCACAAACGTCGCCACCTTCGCGATCTGTGCCGGGCCGGCGCAGGCGCGCTCGAGCACAGCGTCGATATCGCACGGAGTGCCGGCGAAATCATGAAACGACCCGATGACCCGGGCGCCTGCGACAGATCGAGCAAACCGATGATCGATGTCGATGAATTTCGCGCCGTTTTCTACCGCATATTGAAGGATTCGAACTTCTTCCTCGATTGACCCCTGAAATTTTCCGCCCTGTTCCCGACCGCGGCATGTGGCGATGACGGGCACCGGAAGGCGGTCCCAACGCGTGGTGACGGATTCTCGTGGATTGTCCAGGTAATCCAGGCGGACTTCGACGCAGTCCGCTCCGGTCAAGTCCGAGGAAAAGACTTCATCCAAACTCCGTGGAGTGAGAGAAACGCACAACGCGCCTGGACCCACCATTTCAAGACCACAACTCCGTACTAAGATAGCGCTCGCCCGTATCGGGAAGGATGGCGAGCACGCGTTTGCCGCGGCCCAGTTCAGGTGCGACCATACAGCTTGCGTGAAGAATCGCTCCCGAAGAAATTCCGCAAAGAATCCCCTCTTGTTCCGCCAACCGGCGCGCGGCTTTGCGCGCATCGTCGAACGAAACCGGGATAAATCGATCGACTACTTTTCGATTGAAGACTTCGGGAATGAATCCGGCACCGATGCCTTGAATCTTGTGCGGCCCCGCCCTGCCGCCAGAGAACACCGGCGATTCCGCAGGCTCAACGGCGAAAAGTCTCAGCGACTTGATTTTCTGCTTCACGATTTCGCCGGTCCCGGTTGCGGTTCCGCCGGTTCCCAGGCCGACGATCAGGGCATCGAGCCTCTCGCCGCAGGCTTCAAGAATTTCTCGGGCGGTCGTCTTCCGGTGGATTTCGGGGTTTGCCGGGTTCTTGAATTGCTGGGGCATAAAGTAATCAGGATTCTGGCGAACCAATTCCTCCGCTTTATCGATCGCGCCTTGCATGGCCTGATCGCGCGGCGTCAAGACCACCTGCGCGCCGTAGGCGCGCAGGAGTGTGATGCGCTCGACGCTGTACTCTTCGGGCATCGTCAGAATCACCTTGTATCCTTTGGCCGCCGCGACCATGGCCAGCCCGATTCCGGTGTTCCCGCTTGTCGGTTCGACAATCATTCCGCCAGGCTTCAGACGTCCCTGCCGTTCCGCCGCCTCAATCATGCTTAGGCCAATGCGGTCCTTCACGCTTCCGCCCGGGTTAAACGATTCCAATTTAACCAGCATTTCGGGCCAGCCGTTTTTCGGGATCCGATGAAGGCGCACAACCGGCGTATTTCCAATCACCTGGCAAATATTGTCGTAAACCGTTACGCTCTTCATCTATCGACCTGAGAAATGATTGAGGATACCAGATTCCCTGTCCCTTTGGGAGAGGGCGTAGTAACTGGAGCGGCGCTCTATGAACGCCGACAGTGCCGCAAATTAGAGATCGTCGGCGGTCATAGACCGCCGCTACAGTCGCACAGCCTGGCAAATCCGCGCAGATTTCACACCACATTTTGTTGACCATGTTATGCTCATCTGCTACTAATGGCGGAATTATGAGGATGCTCTTAACCGCAACACTGGTCATCACTTCGGTTGCATTTGGACAGGCTCCCACGAAGACCCCGCCGGCGCAGGGACCGCCGCCTAAAAATCTGACGGTTCGGCCGGATGGTCACGTCAGCGCGAATCAAGATCCTGCCAATCCGGAAAACTTCGAGGTTCATGTCGTCGCGAAAGGGAATACGCTTTGGGCTATTTCCGGCGACGTCCTGAAGAATCCTCGGCTGTGGCCTCAGCTCTGGGAACAAAACGAACACATCATCAATCCTCATTGGGTTTATCCGGACGACAAGATTCTGATCCGGCCAGTGACAGTGTTGTCCGAAGCAAAGCCGCCTGAACCGGCGCCGGAGCCGCCACCTCCGCCGCCCGCGCCTGAAGTGGAACCCGCGCCCGCGCCGCCGCCACCGCCGCCACCGCCTCCTGCACCTCTGCCGCTCCCGCCGGAGCCTGAACGGACATTCGTTTTGGATGAGCGAAAACCGACGCCCGAGGTCAAGATCGATGACCTCTACTGTTCGGGTTTTGTGAGAGTCGCGCCGATTCCAAGAAATGCGAGGGTCATTTCAAGGTTCGACACGAGTAGCGGTGTCCTGGCTGCGGAAGCGGACTATGTGTATCTGAGCCAGGGGTCGGAAGATGGAATCGCTAATGGAACTGTTTATCAAGTCGTCCGTCGTACGAAGACTCTGAGAAATCCCCGCGGCAGAACTAAAGACGAGCGCGACCTCGGTATGCACTACCTGGAAGTTGCATATGTGAGGGTTGCGGTCACCCAGGCGGATTTCTCGCTTGCGCGTGTGATCCACAGTTGTGGTGATGCCATAGAAGTCGGCGATATCATGCTGCCGTTCCAGCCGATCATGCTTCCACCGCTAGAACGCCCTCGCTCCTTCAGTCCTATGATGACGACGAATAGCGGGATCAAAGGCGAGATCGTCACGACCAAGACTGTGCTGTTGAGCAACGGGTCCATTTTCGCAGGACCCAATATCGAGCCCGGAGTCAATGGCGAGTCGATCAGCCGGACAAATCGTGGTATTGCGGGTGACGGTACGATCGTGTATCTCAGTATCGGCCAGAACCGGTCGGTAAAGCCCGGAGACATTTTTATCGTTTACCGGGATGTAGAAACAGACTTCGACCGGCGGGTCTATGCGGGCTATGCGGTGCCGAGAGAGATAAACAGGCTCAAGGGACAGCGTAGGGCCATCGGGGAAGTGATCGTCGTTAACGCCGGCGAACGCGCGTCTACTGCGCTCGTGACTTACTCGGCGGACGAGTTGTTGTTCGGGGACTCCGTCGAGCGTAGATAATCATTAGCGTAGTTCCGATCAGCAGCATCGGAGCGGTCAGTAATTGTCCTCGCGTAAAGGGTCCCACATCGAAGCCGATTTGGGCGTCGGGTTCACGCACAAACTCCGCGAGAAAACGAAACAGGCCGTAAAACGTAACGAACGCCCAAAAGACCGTCCCGCGATGGAAGTTCTTTCTGTAAAACCATCGCAGGATCAGAAAAAGCACGAGTCCCTCGAGCAGCGCCTCGTAAATCTGGGATGGATGGCGGGGCGTACTCCCACCTTCCGGAAAAATCATGGCCCAGGCTACATTCGTAGGACGGCCGAACAATTCACCATTGATGAAATTGCCGATGCGCCCCAGCCCCAAACCGATTGGCGCAACCGCGCTGCCTAGATCGGCGATATCCCAGAAATTCCAACCTTTCCTTCGCGTAATCCATAGCGCGGCCAGAAGCATCCCGATAAATCCGCCATGGAACGACATGCCCCCCTGCCAAATGGCGAATACAGACAGTGGCTCGCGAATATAGCTGCCCAGATCATAGAATAAGACATAGCCAAGGCGACCCCCGATCATCACTCCAAGAATTAAATAGAACAACAAATCGTATAGGTCATCCGTCGACATGTTCAGCTTGCGGTACTTCGCGCAACGGCGCAAAACGAAGAACCCGATGATGAACGACAGCATGTACATCAGCCCATACCATCGCAGCTGGACCGGGCCTAGACGGAGAAATACGGGATCAATGTTCGGATAAGGGATCGTCAAGATCATGGAGTGGCGGACAAATGGAACTGGCTTTCGCCGAAAACAAAAGCACTGAAGTAATGGATGGTCGCGCCGTCCTTCCAATCATCGGCACGGAGTCCGGCTTTCCTGCAGGTCTCGGAAAGGAACCGCTCGCGATCCCACCCGTAAGTGATCGCTACTTGAGGCAAGAGTAGTCCACGAGCATTTTTCTTGCTAATCAAAAGCCCGTGCTTTCCCACTTCGATGTCGGCTATGTTTTTGACCGGTTCGATCGGCGAAAGAACAGAGATCTCGAATTCCACCTCAGCCAATTCCTCGAGCGTAATGGGAACAAATCTCGGATCACCCACGGCCGCCGCCACAGCGCACTCTGCAGCGGTTCGATACAGCGCTCCCGCCGGGTGAACATTTCCGATGCAGCCCCGAAGCTCGCCACGTTTATGAATCGATACGAAAACTCCGCGAGGTTCTGTTAACAGACCGCCGGGCACTTCCGGCAAATACGGGGCTTCCTTTAAAAGACAGGATTGAACTGAGTCTCGGGCAATCCTCAACAGAAGTCGCTGGTCCTGCTCAGTGAGTTGGTACATCGCGAGTTGGAAGCTGACGACGCTGCCTTTTTTGCAATAAAATCAGCCGGCGACGTTGCCGCGCCTTGAAACGATAATCGATCTTGGTCCAGAAAGTCCGGAAGTAGTCGAAAGCGGATACCACTGCAAACAGCACGACAAAGTAGAGCGAGATCGTGCCCAACGTATGAAAAATCGGATGAGGCGTGCCGCTCGGCATCGGCATGCCGACAATCAAAAGTGTGATGGCCGTCACCTGAGTCACCATCTTCATCTTGCCCAGTTCGGAAGCATCAATCATGAAGCCCTGAGCTGATGCGATGCTGCGCAAACCCGTAACGGCAAATTCCCGGCCGACAATGATGACGACCATCCAGGCCGGAACGACTTGCAGTTGAACCAATGAAATGAATGCAGAGGAAATCAGCAGCTTGTCGGCTACCGGATCGAGTAAAGTGCCAAGTGTGGTAATCTGCCCTCTTTTGCGGGCGAAATAGCCGTCCAGCAGATCGGTCAGCGAAGCCGCAAGAAAAATCGCGGCGGCAATGAGGACGTTGTATTTTGTCAGCAACACCGCGACGAGGAGCGGCACCAGAAAGATCCGCATCAACGTCAGCCCGTTGGGCAGATTCATGCGGATATTCTAGTATAGAAAACAGCTATGAAGGGACTCATTCTCGTATGAAGGGACTCATTCTCGCCGGTGGCAAAGGCACGCGGCTTCGGCCTCTCACGATTAACACACCCAAACCTGTGGTTCCGGTGGCCAACTCACCATTTCTGCTCTATCAAATCGACTTGATGCGAAGCGCAGGTATCCAGGAAATCATTCTGAGCCTCTCCTATCAGCCAAGGAAAATTGAAGATCTCTTGAAAGACGGTTCCGATTACGGTGTGTGGATTCGGTATGCCGTCGAAGGCACGCCTCTGGGAACAGGCGGCGCATTCAAAAATGCGGAAGAACACATCGATTCCACATCCGTCGTCTTCAATGGCGATGTGCTGACGTCCGTCGATTTGGCTGCCGTCATTGCTCGCCATAAAGCGAAGCGCGCCGTCGCAACAATCGTCTTGACCCCGGTGGAGAATCCGTCCGCCTACGGTCTGGTTGAAACCACACCCGATGGCTGGATTCAACGATTCATTGAGAAGCCCGGCCCAGATGAAGTCACCTGCAACACGATCAACGCAGGCATTTATGTCCTTGAACCATCGGTGCTCAGTTATATTCCCAAAGCCGAGCCGTATTCTTTTGAACGTGGTCTCTTCCCGGCTTTGCTGGAGCGGAAAGAGGCGGTCTTGTCGTTCATTCTGGATCAGTATTGGATCGACATTGGAACACCTCAAAAGTATCTCGAAGTTCATCAGGACATTCTGTCGCAAAAATTTGTGTCATCGCGCGTTCCCGCTCGCGGCTTTGACCGGGACTTGTTGCCCGGGACCGCCGCCGTGGAC
>MNKP01000109.1 GCA_001920875.1 Acidobacteria bacterium 13_1_20CM_2_55_15 | reverse complement strand
CGCTTTCAGTTACAACCTCCGTAGACAAGCGTGCATCAACCTTGGTCCCCATTATGGATTGTTGCAGTAGATGGCAGCGCGTGCCAACCAGCGTAGTCCAAGACGGTTAATCCATAGGTGTAGTTAATCTGGGGCATAGACACTCGACTGAAACGTGAGTAAATATAACCGGCTCCGCAGAACAAAATGCAAGGACTGCCCCACCGCATCTTCGACCCGGGGCCTAAAGGGCGCAGTGTTTGTGTGTTCGACGAACGTGGTTCTGTTGGATCAGAAGGCGTTCGCGACGGCTGGATACCGTTTCAACATTAGGGAGGATACATGAAGAATACGAGGCGCGGTTCTCTCACGTGGACACGTGTGTGGCGCCGCCTATGGACATTGTCTTGCATCGGCGTGGTGCTCGCCTTTAGCCTGCTCGCGCAACCAACCCCCGCCAAGCACAAGGGCGGCTTCTCAGGTGCGACGTCGTCACAACCGCTTGCGCTTTCGGCTGATGGCGAACTGCTCGCCGTAGCGAATCCCGACAACAACACGGTCACATTCTTTGACACATCGCGGCCGGTGCCGGAGCGGATCGAGGAGGTGAACGTCGGCCGCGAACCGAACGGCGTCGCCCTCGCTCCGGATGGCAGGGAGGCCTACGTCGCCAACACGGTGGATGGCACGGTCTCGGTCCTCACGCTGAATGGACGACGGGAAAAGGTGAAGCTTCACAAGCTGCTCCGGGTCGGAACGGAACCTTATGGGGTGGCGGTGACTCCCAACGGCGACAAGGTTTACGTGACCAACGCCCGCTCCAATAGCGTGACCGTGATAAACGCCCGTGATAACCACCTGATTAAGACGATCGAAGGCGTTGGGATCGAGCCGCGCGGTCTGGCGATCACGAACGACGGCGATGGCAACGACAACGACGAAACCGTGTTTGTGACGCAGTTTCTGTCCCTGCCCGTCCAAGGAAAAGTCGACGGGTTCGACGATGCCAAGGTGGCTTTCGTGACGATGATTTCCACCTCCACCGATAGCGTCATCGGCCAGATACAGTTGAATGCGATCGCTGACACGGGCTTCAAGGCCAACGGCGATGCGCTTCACGGGTCTCCGTCTCCTGGACTCAATACACCACCCTTTACGTTCACCACGGGTGCGTATCCCAATCAACTGAACAATATCGCCATTAAGGGGCAGTTCGCATACGTCCCCAATACGGGTGCCTCGCCCAATGGGCCCGTGCGGTTCAACGTCAACACGCAGAGCTTGCTCCACGTGATTGATCGATCGCATGCTGTTGATGCGGGCCGGACGATCAACATGCACCTTGCGGTCGCGCAGCAGACCTCAACGGACCGACGCTTCATCACCCAACCTTGGGCGATGGCCTTCAAACACGACAGCAACGAGGGATACGTCGTCAGCACGGCGAGCAACATCGTTGTCAAGGTCGCCGTCGATCCATCCACAGGAGCGCCGGCCGTGCAGTTGGATCCGAGCGACGCCACTCGCGTGCTCGAGATCCCAACGGGCAGCAACCCGCGCGGCATCGTCATTAATGATGACGATACGCGGGCCTATGTAATGAACTACGTCTCACGGAACGTGACCGTCATCGATCTTTTGACGCCGCGAGAGAGCGTCATTGGGACGGTACCGTCAGCCCCGCTTCCGCTATCCGGGACCCTTGAGGACAAGATCCAGATCGGCAGGGAGCTGTACAACACATCCATCGGGGTCTTCGATCCCGCGACTCCGGGAGGGTCGCCGATCACCGGGCGTATGTCCAATAGCGGATGGGGCGCTTGCTCGGCGTGCCACCCGTTTGGCTTGAGCGACAACGTCGTTTGGATTTTCGCCGCCGGGCCGCGCCGCACCATTCCACAGCACACCGATTTCGATCAAACCGATCCGCAGCGCCTAACCCAGCGCGCGTTGAACTGGTCGGCCATTTTCGACGAAGAGGAAGACTTCGAACTGAATATCCGCGGGGTTTCAGGAGGTCAGGGCCTCATCGTACTGGCCGATGGCATCACACAGGATCTGAACGTGAATGCGTTCCTGCCTTTGGCGAACGGAGGGCGGAATCAGTTAAAGGTACGCGGCGTTGGCGCCTGGGATGCAATCAAGGCTTTCGAACAGTTCGGCATCCGCGCGCCGCTATCGCCGGTGTCAAGCAGCGATCCGGATGTGATCGCCGGGCGGGCGCTGTTCGGCAGCGCCAACTGCGCGAACTGCCACGGCGGGCCCCAGTGGACCCGAAGCCGGATTAACTTTACTCCGCCTCCGGCCGCTGCTGCGATCGTCAGGGCGCAGCTGATTGACCAGCTGCGCCCGGTCGGCACTTTCGATCCATCAGCGACCAACGAGGTGCGCCAAAATCTCGCCGCCCCGCCCCTTGGTGCCGATGGCTTTTCGCCGGCCTCGCTGCTGTCGCTGTTCGCGTTTCCGCAAACGTTTTTCCACAACGGCGCCGCCAACTCGCTCTCGGCCGTACTCGACAACGTTACGCATCGCAGTGCCGGAACCGGAGGCGTCGATACTCTGGCAAACCCCGCGGACCGGCAGAAGCTGGTGCAATTCCTGTCGTCGATTGATTCGGGCACGGTCCCGTTTCCATAACAGCCCGGGGCGTTGAGTCAACCGCAGATGACACACGCGGACAACCGCGATAAACGTCCGCATAATCCGTGTCATCTGCGGCTAAAGGCAATCGACGATACCACGCCGACGTTTCCGTAACGGTTAACCACCGAGACACCGACACAGGACCTTCTGTGTCGGTGTCTTGGGTAAGCCGTACAAGACGGGAGCGGCGAATCTCCAACACCGGCCGGATAAACGACAATTCAATGTGGTCCTCCTTTGGCACGCTGTTGTGAAACAGTGCGTGTGGAGGCGGTGTATGTGAGAAGTAAGACCCAATATGTCTGCCAGCAATGTGGCGCGGCTTCGCCGAAATGGATTGGACGGTGTCCGTCGTGTCAGCAGTGGAATACATTTGTTGAAGAGCGCGTCACAGCCGCAGCTACAGATGCGCCACCCTCGTGGGATTCAACACCGATCCGGTTTACCGACATTACAGGTATTGAGACTCCTCGGGTCTCGAGCGGAATAACCGAATTCGATCGTGTCCTTGGCGGAGGGGTCGTCGCCGGTGCGCTGACTCTGCTGGGCGGCGATCCGGGTGTGGGCAAATCGACGCTGATGCTCGACGTGGCCTCGCATCTAGCCGAGTCATCGGTTGTTCTGTATGCATCGGGAGAGGAATCCGCGCATCAAATCAAGCTGCGAGGTGAACGGCTTTCTATCCGCACAACGGATCTGCACATCTATGCAGAGATGTCGGTAGAGCGGATTCTACGAGCTGCCGAACATTTGAACGCGAAGGCGGTGATCATCGATTCGATTCAAACGACATTCAGCGAAAAACTCGAGATGGCGCCTGGAAGCATTGGGCAGGTCCGTGAGATTGCGTCTCAACTTCTCTTCTGGACGAAAAAGAATCATGTACCGGTTTTTCTGATAGGACACATTACCAAGGACGGCGCGATAGCGGGACCGAAGGCCTTGGAGCACATCGTCGATACCGTGCTTTATTTCGAAGGTCCGCGCCAGCACCCCCATCGAGTTGTCCGCACCATTAAGAACCGGTTTGGGCCGGCGCACGAAATCGGAATCTTCGAAATGGCTTCAAACGGATTAAAACCTGTAGAAAAACCATCGGCCCTGTTTCTCTCACAAACGGAGGCCTTGAAGCCGGGATCGGTCGTCTTGTGTTCGATGGAAGGATCGCGTCCACTGCTGATCGAAATCCAGGCGTTGGTTTCCAGGACACACTTCGGCACGCCGCGCCGCCTGGCCACAGGCCTCGATCCGCAGCGCCTGGCCCTCGTCGCCGCGGTCTTGGAGAAGAGAGTTGGCGTGAATTTATGGGATCAAGACATTTATCTCAACGTGGCCGGAGGCCTGGAAGTCGAAGAACCTGCAGCCGACCTGGCGATCGCCGGCGCAATCCTTTCCAGTCTGTTTAATCGTCCGGCCGACGCCTCTACAGTCATCTTTGGTGAAGTCGGGCTGGGCGGCGAGATTCGGCCGGCGATGTTTCCCGAGATCCGCTTGAAAGAAGCCGCCACTCTTGGATTCAAGCGTGGGATTGTGCCATCGCAATCGGCGACGGCCGAATTGCATTCTGCAATGGAAACCATACGCGTCCGCGATCTCCGGGAAGCACAAGAAGCGATGTTCGCGTAGATCCCTGTTTTCACTACATTTGTGTTTATCAGTAGATTATAATCCGCGACGAGGAGTGGTCTGCGTCTTTTATAGGCGGTTCGAATAAATAACAACAAGGGTGTTTCATGAAAGGAAAGGAAACGAAAGCACCGCCGCCGCCTAAAGTTTTCAAGGCGGAAATCCAGGGAAAAGAGCAAAATTACCTGGTCGATATTGTGATCGTGCGTCTGATTTTTGCGATTACCTTAACATTGGTAGCGTATTTCATTCAGCCGTTCGGTTTCAGCGGACTGTATACGATCGTTCTTGGCCTTGCCAGCGCTGTCGGTATCATCTATTTCGAACACAGGCTCAAACGGGCGACATTGAAACGTTTGATTGGGGCGGCGGTCGGCTCGATCATGGGCATTACCGGAGCCTCCCTGATCAGCCACATGCTCACGGACACGGTCTTCGACACGAATTCTCTTTCGTTCATCAAGCTGTTCATTCTCTTCTTAATGACATATGTCGGGCTCGTCGTCGGCGCCAATAAGGGAGACCTGTTGAACCTGTCCGCGCTCGGGGGCGTGTTTGGAGGAGAGCGTCCGCCCAAGAAATCCTACAAAATTCTGGACACCAGTGTCGTCATCGATGGAAGGATTGCCGATATCTGTGAAACCGGATTTCTGGACGGAATTCTCGTCATACCCCATTTCGTCTTGCGTGAACTGCAGCAGGTAGCCGATTCGGCCGACACGCTGAAACGCAACCGCGGCCGGCGGGGCCTCGACATTCTTCAGCGGATTCAAAAAATGGCGGGAATCACAGTGCAATTCTTCGAGAACGACTTTCCGGCGATTCGCGAAGTCGATATGAAGCTGATCGAGCTGGCCAAAGAACTGGATGCGAAGATTGTGACGAACGATTTCAACCTGAACAAAGTTGCGCAGCTCCGCGGTGTGGAGGTACTCAACATCAACGAGCTCGCGAACGCGCTGAAGCCGGTTTACCTGCCCGGCGAAACGATGAAGGTGTTCATCCTGAAAGAGGGGAAGGAATTCAATCAGGGCATCGCTTATCTGGACGATGGCACGATGGTGGTTGTCGACAACGCGCGCAAGATGATCGGCAAGACCGTCGAGTCTTCCGTCACCAGCGTGCTGCAGACGACTGCCGGAAAAATGATCTTCGGCCGCTACGAGGAAAAGCGCCCCGAAATGTCGCATCATCCACCTCGCGAAGATCGTCCGGAACGGAACAGCCATTCCGATCCGCGGCCCGAACGTACACCGGAACGGCAAGCGCAAACGGAAGTTTCGCATTAAAATTCGGGGTCGGAAATTCGGGGGACCCACCCCGAATTCCGAAGTTCAAGAATTCGGGGTGCGTCCCCCTTATCTCTGACCCCAAATCTCTCTTCTTATGAAGGTCGGCGCAATCATCGCTGCGGCTGGTTTCGGGCGCCGCATGAAGGCGGATCGCCCCAAGCAGCTACTTGCCTTGAACGGCATTCCGATCATTATTCATACAATTCGGAAATTCGATATCTCGCGTGTGATCGATTACATTATCGTCACGGCGCCACGCGAATCCGTCATAGAAGTGAGTGAACTGGTCAAGTCGGCGGAATTCCAAAAACCGGTCATCGTTGTCCAAGGTGGAGAAAGGCGGCAGGATTCAGTGGCCTCAGGCCTGAATCATCTTCAGCCTGGTACAGATATCGTCGCAGTGCACGACGGCGTGCGCCCATTCGTTTCTACAGACGACATTGAAAATGCCGTCCGCCAGGCGGAGCGAACCGGTGCGGCGGTTCTAGCCGTGCCTATTGTGGATACGGTCAAACAGGTGGAGAAAGATGTTATCGACTCGACATTGACGCGAGAACATTTGGTGCTCGCGCAGACGCCGCAGGTATTTCGGACGGAAATTCTGAAACAAGCATTCGATCGCGCCACCAAGGATGAGTATTACGGCACAGATGAATCCAGCCTTGTGGAGAGACTCGGGCATCCGGTCGCGATCGTGCGCGGCTCGGAGCGGAATATTAAAATTACGCGGCCTTCCGACCTGAGCCTGGCGCGTGCTTTCCTCGAGGAAGAGAGAGCGGAAGCAAAGGCACGGCAGTGAAATTTCGAATTGGTATTGGTTACGATCTGCATAGGTTGGGTCCATCGACGTCCCTGATCTTAGGTGGGGTCCAGATCCCCCATGAAAAAGGTCTCATCGGACATTCCGACGGCGATGTCCTTAGTCACGCCATCACGGATGCCCTGCTTGGCGCCTGTGGTCTCGGCAATATCGGTGAGATGTTTCCGGATACCGATAATCGCTATAAGGGAGTTTCGAGTCTGAAATTCCTGAGGCATGCGGCCGATTTCATTCGGAAGAAAGGATATGAAATCGGCAACATCGATTCGAACATTCTCGCTCAGCGCCCCAAGTTGCTGCCGTATTTTCCTGAGATGCAGGCGAAGATCGCCGAAGTCCTCGGTATTCCTCCCAATAATGTCCACGTCAAAGGCAAAACGATGGAGCACCTCGGGATTGTCGGCGCCGAAGAAGCGATCGCTGCAGAAGCCGTGGCGCTCGTGTTCTTGGAATGACGAATCGCATTTGCGGCATCCATTCACTGTATGAGGCTTTGGCGTCAGGGCGATTGCCCATCGAACGTATCCACATTGCACGTGAAGCATATTCGGGCAAACTGAAGGCAATTCTCGACCTCGCGCGTGAACGAAATATCCCTGTTCGAAGAGAAGAAACCTCCGTGCTGGACCGCATCGCGAAGGGCAGCGCCCATCAAGGCGTCGTTGCCATCACGGCCGCGCTTTCATACGCAAATTTCGAGGTCCTCTTTGAGCGGGACAGACCGCTCATTGTTGTCCTGGATGGCGTGGAAGATCCTCACAATCTGGGCGCCGTTATCCGGACAGCCGAAGCCTGTAACATTTCGGGAATCCTCGTGCCTGAACGGCATTCGGCACCGCTCACCGCTACCGTCGTTAAGGCATCCGCCGGAGCCTTAGCCTACGTTCCAATCGTGCGCGTAAAGAATCTCGTTAACGGAATTGATGAACTGAAACGGCGTGGAGTCTGGATTGTGGGAATCGACCCCGCGGGAGCTCAGGTTTGGACGGATTTCGACTATACCAGCCCTACCGCTTTGGTCTTCGGGGCAGAACATCGCGGCTTGCGCCGTCTTGTGCAGGAGCATTGTGATGCCGTGGTACGCCTGCCAATGCTTGGAAAAATCGCCTCGCTGAATGTATCGGTTGCCGCAGGCGTTGTTCTGTATGAGGCCGTTCGGCAACGGGCGAAATCACCCTCTCTCTCTGAGAAAGGGCGCGAAGCGCGAGCCCGATAGGGCGAAGCCTCAAGAAAAGGGTGAGGGTCTCAGTATTCGCGGCAACTTAAACCATCACTCGCTGCGTCGGCCTCTCCCAAAGGAAGCGACTCGTAGCAATTTTTTAACCGAAGAGGCGTTGACGGGTTAAGTGACTGTGCTAGAATCATAAATTTGTCGATGCTGGCGTAGCTCAGTTGGTAGAGCAGCTGACTTGTAATCAGCAGGTCGGGGGTTCAAGTCCCTTCGCCAGCTCCTGGCGTTCGATCCCAGATGAGAAAAGACAGTTGACGGTTGATGGCATGTCGCCTGGCTTTGTCATTGGTCACTGCCCAATTGTCATATTTTTTTGTTTGCAAAGCCGGTTCAGCAACGGTGCGGACAGGTGGCCGAGCGGTTAATGGCAGCAGACTGTAAATCTGCCGCTCCTTGCGGGCTACGGAGGTTCGAATCCTCCCCTGTCCACTGACCGATTTGCCCACGTAGCTCAGTTGGTAGAGCGCGTCCTTGGTAAGGACGAGGTCACCAGTTCAATTCTGGTCGTGGGCTCCAGGAAAAGCGGGAGTAACTCAGGGGCTAGAGTCACGGCCTTCCAAGCCGTTGGTCGCGGGTTCGAATCCCGTCTCCCGCTCTGTGGGACTGAGACGCTCACCCGCCGCTTCAATTGAAGCCTCGATAATAGGCGGCGCGGCTCTGAGGGTTCGAGGAGAAACGCATGGCGAAAGAGAAATACGAGAGAACGAAGCCGCACGTGAACGTGGGGACGATCGGGCATATCGATC
>MNKP01000055.1:33630-36177 GCA_001920875.1 Acidobacteria bacterium 13_1_20CM_2_55_15 | reverse complement strand
CGCAACGGCGCCACCATGCTCTGCCCGCCGAAAGACTTCATTGGACTGATGGAAATTTGATGGCGCGGCGCAGCGATTCCATTGTCTGTGCGGAACCCGTAAAAAGACTTTCCGGATACCGCGCGGTCTTGGTCATATTGATGTAGATCGGATCGGCCTTGTAGGTATTGAGGGACAATCCTGCGAGGTATTGAAGGCGAAGATTGCGGTCTCGATTAATGAGCGCATCTTTCGTCCACGGCTTCAGATCCGTCGCGCTGCCGGCATACGTGGCCACAAGATCCACGGCTGAATAGATTCCGATCTCGCGCAGGGATTGCGCAGCCTTTGCATAGTCCGTGCTGCCCAGGCGCGCTTGCATTTTATCGACGTCGATCTTCGTTTGTTCGACCTGGCCAACGAGAACGACATCATAACCCTGGCCCTGGATTGTATTCGCGAATACCATCCCGTTAGGAAATGCTTCCAAAAATGTTGCGATCTCGCTTTTCACGGCTTCTTCGTTGCTTTCGTAGAGTTGAACGAATTGCGTGACGACACCGCCGGGATTGAGATGCTGCTTGGCAATCTCGAAGAACTCGCGTGTGTACAGGGCAGCCGCTCCCTTCACCCAGGGGTCGAGCGGATCGGATGTAATGCCATCGAATTTCTCTTTCGTTGTCAGAAGAAAGTGCCGGCCATCGTCGACTTGCACGCGGACCTTCGGATTGCGGATCACATCGAAGTTGTGTTCGGCGAAATATGTTGAAACCACCTTCGGCACCAGCGGCTCGATCTCGGCAATAGTCTCCTGCTGAAGGCGCGGCTCGATGCTGACGGCTCCCGCCGTGACCCCGGCCCCGCAGCCGATGACCAAAATCTTACGCGGATTCTCAGGGATCAGGGTCGTCAGGTGGCCGAGCATACGTTGCAGCCGCATATCCGCAGGATCGCTGGATGCCTGTACTTTGCCCGCGTTGTGATAATTCCGGATGCCGTCGGGCAGATCGGAAACAGCAACCGAGGCGGTCAAACCCTCGCCCACATAAATCGTCTTATTCGCCGCGCCGCGAACCGCGGCAAATCGCCCGTACTCCACAAGGCGCGCCGGCAACGGATGAACCGTCGCGATAACCAATTCGGTATAGCCGGCGACGATCAGCAGCGACACGGCAAGCGAATACTTCGACAGGCGTGTCCCCGTTTCCGCCCCGAACGCGGTCGCGCCCGAAGCAAACAGCGCGGAAACCGCGGAAATGACAATCATCAATTGTTGCGAATGCTGGCTTCCGATCCACACCACCAGGAGCAGGCTCGCGCCCAAGGATCCGGCGATTGCGCCGACGGTGTTGGCGGCATAAACACCTCCGACCAGCCTCGCCGGATCCTGGCCTCGCGATGCGACCGCTGCCAGAGCCAGGGGGAAGCTCGTTCCCCAAAAAATCGCGGCAGGCAAAACCGCCCAAAGCGATCGCACGAGATCCAACTGCATCGTGAACACCGGGTTGTTTGCTATGGAGGGATCGATCGGCCAGTACGGAAGCGATTCCGTCAGCATGAATGCAGCCCATGCCATCGCTGCGCACAGCAGCACCTGGCACCAGGCCAGGGCGACGCGCGGCCGCGCGAATCGATGAGACAAGGTCGAACCCAGAGTGCTGCCGATGCCGAGCCCGACAAGAAATACAGCGAGGACCAGAGAAAACGTGTAAACCGTGGCGCCAAACAGCAGCGACAGAGTTCGCGTCCAGATCACTTCACACGCCAGCGCTGTGAATCCGGAAAGCGCAATCGACAAATAAATTGGCCAGGCGCCCGGCGCGATCGCCGCTTCCGATTCGCCAGGTATTACGGCGTATACCGTCCATTTTGAAACACCGAACGCAATCACACCGACGGCGACATTCAGCGCTACTGCGACAAACGTGGTTTTGGCAATATCGTGAACCCGCATCAGGTAAAAACCGGCAAGCAGGCTTCCGATGACAGCGCCTCCGATGTTGCCTCCGTAAAAGAAACCCAGCCAGGAAACGCCTCGAGGTGTCGTCTCCACCCATCGAGAGATGGCCGGCAATGTCGCGCCCATCAAAAGTGTCGGCGGAATCAAGCACACTCCGGCAACGATGCTTCGGATAACCAGTCCGAAGAAGCCCGATCCGGCCCAGGCCGTATAAGCGCCGGCAACCACTGGCATCGCGAACAGTATCGCGAGTCCAATCACACCGATCGTCAGTTCCAGCAGCGCGTAGACTCGTAATGGATGATACGTTCGCGAAATCAAACGCGGAAAGAGCAAGCTACCCAGACACATTCCGCCCATGAAGGTGCCCAGCAATATGCCTAATGAAACTGTGGATGAACCGATGACCAACTCGAGGAGTTGAAACCACACGATTTCGTAAATGAGCGCCGAGCATCCGCTGCCGACGAACATCATCAGAAGCGATGGCAGAAAACGCCCCGGCGTCACCTCGGCCGTTTCAGCCACGGCAACTTCATTGAGACTCATTTCATGCATGCGGGAAGGAACTCCTTACAGTGGACCGAGGATCGTATCACAAAGCATGG
>MNKP01000055.1:0-33487 GCA_001920875.1 Acidobacteria bacterium 13_1_20CM_2_55_15 | reverse complement strand
TTCGTGCAGGCACAGGCGCGCTCTCAGGGTTTGGCCGGGCTCGGCAATGCGCTTGTGTCACTCACCACGACCGAAGCGGAGACGCTGCGAGCGGTCATTGCCAGACTGATTCCGGCTGATGAAAACGGGCCCGGTGCCCTGGAAGCTCGCGCCGACCGGTTCATCGACCGCGGGCTCGGAGGAGCGCTGAAGAATTTACGGTCCGTCTACAGCTCCGGCCTGGCGGCAATCAACAACTACGCCCAATCTTCGAAAGGCATGCCTTTCTCTAAACTTTCGGCATCCGAGCAGGACGCCATCCTCAAGGCAATCGAACAGAATCAAGCCAACGGTTTCGCGGGCGGCTCCGCGCAATTCTTCAATCTGCTGCGGGCGCACACGATCCAGGGAACGTTCTCCGATCCATTCTATGGGGGCAACGAGAATTTCATTGGGTGGGATCTCATCGGCTATCCCGGCGCGCGTATCGCTGTCTCGGCGAATTTGCAACGCATGGATGTCAAACCGGAGTCGAGCCGCAAGTCGGCCTACGACTACGGCATGTTCAACAAAGGTGAGATCTGATGGGGAAACCATTCCCCTCCTCGCAGAGGAGGGGAGGATGCGCCGAGCGAATGCGAGGCGCAGACGGGGTGGCGCGAAGCGCAAGCCCGATAGGGCGAAGCCTCAATAGAAGGGCGGCCGAAACGTTACGCCGAACTGACCACCCCGGCGCGTCAGCCTTGGGGCTGTCGCGCCACTCCTCTGCGAGGAGGGGAATGGTGTTCCTGTGTTCGCTGTGTTCCCTCTTCCTGTATGTCTGCACTCTGAGCGCCCAGTCCTCTCTTCCGATCATCGTCGATACGGATGCCGGCGCCGACGATATGATGGCTTTGGCTTACCTCTTGTCGTCACGCGACGCGCGTATCGAAGCGATCACGGTGGTTCATGGTGTGGCGCATGTAAGCGAAGGCGCAAGAAATATCCGGCGGTTGCTCAATCTTGCCGGCAGGCCGGAAATCCCCGTGTTTGAAGGTCAGGAACGGCCTCTTCAAGGACTCCGGCCGTTTCCGGCCGACTGGCGGGCGCTGGCCGACAAACTGCCCGGCGTTGATTTGCCGGAAATCGGCGATACCCGTTCGGCTGAACGAGCCGTTTCGTATTTGAAGCGGCGGCTGAAGGACCGAACGCATCCGGTCCGAATCCTGGCCCTCGGTCCCTTGACGCACCTGGCAGTAGTGTTACGCGACGTTCCAGAAGGCATGAAGACGATCGATCGGCTTGTAATTATGGGCGGCGCGGTCTCGGTGCCGGGCAACCTTTCCGGAGGCAATCCAGAAAAGGCGGCAAATGAAGTTGCGGAATGGAACATTTACGCAGATCCGCACGCAGCCGCCGCTGTTTTCAGAGTACCGGTCACGACTTTATTAGTGCCCTTGGATGCAACAATGCGCGTTCCGATCACGCGCCCCTTTGTGGAGGATTTCCGGCGCCGGAATTTAACCCCGCTGGGTCGCGTCGTGGCCCAACTGCTCGAATCCTCGCTGCCATTGATCGATACGCACATGTACTTCGCGTGGGATCCGCTGGCTGCGGCCGCCTTGTTGGATTCGTCTATCGTTACAGCAAAGCCGGCCGCGCTCAATGTGGTGACGGCCGGGAAGGATGTTGGGCGGACGAAGCTCGCCCGATGGAACTCCGGTTCCAAACTCCGCGTCGCCGTCGATGCCGATCCGGCCCGGTTTCAGACGTCCTTTGAGCGCGCCTTTGCGAAGTGATAATCTACCGTCGTGCTGAAGGCTCTCGGAAAAATCCTTGCGGCGGCGGCTCTGATTAGCCTCATTGTGCCGCCGGCGGCGGCTCACGATATCCCGAACGACATCACGATACAGGCTTTCTTCAAACCGGAAGGGGAGCGGCTCCACTACCTGCTTCGAGTGCCGCTGAAAGCCATGCGCGAGGTCGAGTTTCCCAAGCGGGGGCCCGGATTTTTGGATCTGGCTCGCATCGACGAATATCTCCAGGACGCCGCAACGCAATGGATCGCTCAGTTCACCGATATTGAAGAAGGCGGCACACGGTTGTCTAAGCCCGAGATCGCCGCGGCGCGGGTGTCGCTCGAGTCGGATAAGTCGTTCGCAGCTTATGAAACCGCGCTGGATCACGTGCGTGGCGAGCGGCTGCCGGACAACACAGAACTGTATTGGGAACAGGCCATGTTCGATGTGCTGATGGACTATCCCATCCAATCCGACCGATCGGAGTTTGCGATCCATCCGAGATACGAACGTTTGGGGCTGCGGGTCGTCACCGCTTTGAGATTCATGCCGCCCACCGGCGTGGTCCGCGCATTCGAATTCTTGGGGGATCCGGGACTGGTGCGGCTTGATCCCCGCTGGTATCAGGCGGCTCTGCGCTTTGTGGAAATGGGTTTCTTCCATATTCTGGATGGAACCGACCATCTGCTGTTTCTCTTCTGCCTTGTCATTCCCTTCCGCCGTTGGCGCCCGCTGATCGCCGTCGTCACCTCGTTCACGGTCGCGCACTCGATTACGCTGATCGCGTCGGCTTTCAATCTTGGTCCCGATGCGTTATGGTTCCCGCCGTTGATCGAAACGCTTATTGCGATCTCGATTCTGTACATGGCGCTGGAGAATATTGTCGGAAGTAATATCGGACGCCGGTGGATGATCACTTTTGGATTCGGCCTGGTCCACGGCTTTGGGTTTTCCTTCGCACTCCGTGAGACCCTACAATTCGCAGGCTCGCACCTGCTGACTTCGCTGCTTTCTTTTAATGTGGGCGTGGAATTGGGGCAGCTTCTGGTGCTGGTGCTGCTCATCCCGGGGCTGGAACTTCTTTTCCGCTTTGGCGTGGCGGAACGGATCGGCACGATCATCTTATCTACGATTATTGCCCACACGGCATGGCACTGGATGACCGAGCGCGCGGACAAGCTCCGCCAGTACCATTTCCAATGGCCCGAGCTGACGGCAGCATTCATGTTGACCGTCATCCGGTGGCTGATAATAGCTGTTGTCCTTGCCTTTTTCGCCTGGTTAGTTCTTCTTCGCCGCGGCCGAGACACTCTTCCCGCCGAAAATCCTGAGATCGATTGAATTCGCCATGGCCTTGTAACCGGCATCATTCGGATGCAGGTGGTCGCCATCATTGAATCCCGCTTTGAAGACTTTAGGATTCGCCGGATCACGGGTGACGGCATCGTAGTCGACAATGGCATCGAACACGCCGCCGGTCCGTATCCAGCGATTGACGGCCAGCCGAATTTCTTCGCCTTGCTCACTGTAGTAAGCGGCGCCTTCGTAAGGTGTCAGCGTGCAGCCGATCACTTTGATACCGTGCGTATGTGCCCGCTCGACCATCTGCTTTAATGCGCCGATCAGATCATCCGGCGTAACCGGCGGACCGGCGGTAGCGTTGGCGCGCGTGGTCTGGCCGATGTCGTTGATGCTTTCCATGATGAAAAGCCACTTGACGCCGGCCTGGCTTAAGACGTCACGGTCGAATCGTGCCAGGGCATTCACTCCGGCGCCGTCGGCGAGAACGCGATTTCCTGCGATGCCCTCATTCAACACCGCCAGCTTGGCAGCGCCCGGCGTAGACAGGATGCGCTCGGCGAGAAAGCTGGGCCAGCTTCGATTGGCATCGGGAGTGGATGTCGAGCCGTCCGTAATGGAGTCGCCGAAAGCCACGATGGCTGCGGCATCCGCGGGCGCTACGACGTCGATGCCGGTTACCCAATAATAGGATCGGGTAGTGACAGCATCGTTGAACACCGATTCTGAGATGACGTTCCCTTTTGCAATATACGTCGTATGCAGGCCGGTGTTGTGGAGCGTGAGCTGGCCGCTATCCCCCGGAACATAGATGCTAATTGCAAGATCCCCGAGCTGAGGCACATCCAGATCGACGGCATCACTCATGACGTGGGCGCCGGGCGCAATCGTAACACCCGGCTTTCCATTAAACGCCAGAGCTCGATCGGATCCCGCAACGATCGCTGATTCCCGGCTTCGCAACGCGACATGCACAGCGCCGATCGTGAGTGGGCTGTTGCCGAATGCGTTTGACAGCGTGACACGCGCCCGCCGTCCTCCCAGACTCGTATGCACGATCATGCGAATCGTCTGATCGTTGAAAGAAGCCGGCGCGGCATTTGCCGGCGGCGCAGGTCCTCCACGCTGTCCCCCCAACGGAGCCTGCAGGCGGGCTTGTGGCGCCGCAGCCCAGGTCGTAACCCAATGGTCTTGTGCCTCCGCAATCTGGACGAATAGCAGAGTCGCTGTCAGGACAACGAGCCAATTTCGCAATTTCATACGGCCTCCAATCGTCTCGAGTCTTTGCAGGCGCGATTATACCCCCGAAGTGGGACCGTTTCTGTCTAGCGTGTTAGATATATATAGACAGGGGACGGTAACGGTCTTTGTTTTCTCTTGAAGCCATCATCCAGTTTGCAACCCTGGCGGTGACCGCTGCCATCGGCATCTCTGTGCTCTATTCCATTTTTCAAATGCGTGCGGCATATGCTGCTCTGCGGGAAAAATTCGAGCACGTGATTTCGGCCGTCGAACAGTTCAGCAAACTGCAGCCGGACTTCACTTCTTTGGTCCGAAGCGTGGAGTCCGACGCGCGCTCTTTGCAGAACATTGCCATGCAGATTGAAACCGCCGTCTGCGCGATCACATCGACTATCAAGAAGAGCGGCTCGCGAAGACGCTCGATAGCATTTCCACAACTCTAGACACGGTTTCGCGGCTGGCAGAAGAGCCGAAAAACCGCGAGTGGAAAACCGAAATTGGCGATTACGTCCGCCTTCGGAGAGAGGTCTTCCGCCGGGATCCGCACATTCGGTTTTCCGTTCTCAAGGATTGGATTTCAACCAATGCGCTGGCGATTCTCCACCGCGCGTCCCGCGGCTCGAATAGGACAAACGACCTCATCGCCAATGTTCCGGCTCATCTTGAACCTGAAGCTGAGATCATCGGCGGCTCGGTGCTGATCATTGGAACGCGGGGCCACGCGGAGAGGCTCGCCATCGCGCTTCGAGATCTCGATCCATCTTCCAGCATGATGGAATGGTTCGAGCCATCCGTCGACGACGTTGCCAGTCGCCCCATTCCTGCTGTGCTGGTACGATCGAATGGTCAACTCCAACTCATCTCGAAGGGATCAGCGCATGAAATCTTATCGCGAAGAATTGACGTTTGAAACGAAGACGCGGCGGGCGTACATCAACATCACGCCACAGGTTGAAGCAGCGTTGAAGAAAAGCGGCGTGAAGGAAGGTTTATGCCTGGTGAACCCGATGCACATCAGCGCGAGCGTCTACATCAATGACGACGAATCGGGGCTGCTGAAAGATTACGATGACTTTCTGGAACGGCTTGTACCTCATGAGCCGGTGAGCCATTATCGCCACAATGACACCGGCGAGGATAACGCCGATGCGCATATCAAGCGCCAGGTGATGGGGCGCGAAGTCGTGGTTGCCGTTACGAATGGCAAGTTTGACTTTGGACCGTGGGAGCAGATCTTCTACGGAGAATTCGACGGGAGACGGAAGAAGCGGGTGCTCATTAAGATTATTGGTGAATAGACATTCCCCTCCTCGCAGAGGGCAAGTATATTATTGCCCTCCGCGAGGAGGGGAATATTAACAAGTTTTTACACCGCCTGCTCTCGTGCGGCCGAATATAATCCGGTTAATGTCCCGTCCCAAGTCCAGTGTCATTTTAGTTGGCCTGCTGCTGATTCTTCTTCCTGCCTTGGCAATTGTTCAGTACCGCTGGATTGGCGAGGTCAGCGCTGCTGAGCGCGACCGGCTGGAAAGCAGCGTCCGTGCGGCATCCGATGGATTTGCTTCCGACTTCGATGCCGAGTTGGCCCGGACGGCGATGTCATTCCAGATCCGCGAGGGCTTCCCTGAAGATGGAGGTGCCGTCCTTCAGCGGTATCAGTCCTGGTTGGACGGCGCCTCTTATCCGCGACTCATTCGTTCGATCAGTCTGATTCGAACGTCTCCCAATGCCAGCCCGGATTTTTACAAATTGGACATGCGATCAGGCAGTCTGGAACCGGCGCCGCTCCCGCAACAGTTCGCCAATTTACGAGACCGGTTTCGGCCTGGGCCGCTGAATTTTTCAGGGGTGGCCGAAACAGTGACACTGCTGGTCCCGATCTTTAGAGGTGGCCCTCCGTTTGGCAGACCGCGTCCAGAAGAATTCGGCCCGCGTGATGAAAAAAACTTTCGACCCCGGCGTCCGGACGATTTTCGTCCGCGTGGTCCGGGCGGTGGACCCGGAATAGCCGGGCGTATCGAAGGCGCACTGGTCGCCGAATTAGATCCGGAAATTCTTCTAAAGGAAATTGTTCCGCCATTGGTCGAGAGACACTTTTCTTCCCCCGACAAGTTCGGTTACCGTGTGGCGGTTGCGGCAGGTGCGGACCATTCACAGATCTTGTATTCCTCGCAAGGCCAGTGGACGGCGAATGACATGGCCACACCCGATGTGTCGGTTTTCCTCTTCGGAGCTCCACCTCCGCAGCCGGGCGAGGCACGGCGGGGCAGCGGCCGTCCCCGCGGCCCAGGGCCGTTCCTACGGGGCGCATTTCAATCAACGATGCTTTCGCAGCCGTGGACGCTGCTGGTAAAGCATCGAGCGGGATCCCTCGAACGCGCCGTTGAACAGTTGCGGAAACGGAATTGGGCGATCAGTTTCGGAGTACTGCTGGTGCTGGGCGCCGGACTGATTACCCTTGTGATTTCGAGCCAGCGCGCGCGAACGCTGGGCCGGCTCCAGATGGAATTTGCGGCCGGGGTTTCACATGAACTTCGCACCCCTTTGGCGGTGATTCGATCGGCGGCTTACAATCTGCGCCGCGGCATCGTGCAGGATAAAGAGGGCGTTGAACAATACGCCACCATTGTTCAAGACGAAGCCCGGCGTCTTTCCGACATGGTGGATCAGGTCCTGTTATATTCGGAAACGCAGTCCGGCCGGAAAAAATATAATGTCGCTCCCGTCGATGTGAATGAAATCATCGATCGCGCAGTCGCCAATCTGAGTCCCGCGACCGAGATCGACCAGTGCGATCTCACGACGCATATCGATCCGGAATTGCCGCCCGTTCTTGCAGACGCCCCTGCCCTGGTGCAGTGCCTACAAAATCTCCTGAGCAATGCTTTGAAATACGGTAAGACGAGTAACAAAGCGCATATCGAAATCACCACAGAAATGGATGCGCGTTCGAAAGAAGTCCGGCTCAGCGTTACCGACCGTGGTCCGGGAATCGACCCCGCCGATGAGCGCCACTTATTCGAAGCGTTCTACCGCGGCGCGAGAGTCGGCTCCAATGTTCCGGGAAACGGATTGGGCCTGCATCTCGTCAAACGCATCATGCAGGCGCAAAACGCCCGGGTAACCTACAATCCGGCGTCTGGGGGAGGCGCGCGTTTCACACTGCATATCCCGATAGCCCAATGAATCACGCTCGAATACTTCTCGTCGAGGACGAACCGAACCTCCGCCGCACGTTAACGGATCTTCTCCGGAGCGATGGTTATTTGGTTGAAAGTTCCGGCGACGGCGTCGAGGGCCAGGAACTTGCGACCAAGAATCCATTTGATCTCATCATTCTCGATGTGATGCTCCCGTCCCGCGATGGATTCGAGGTCTGCAGGTGTCTCCGAGAGAACGGAGTGAACGCACCTGTCCTCATGCTGACTGCGCGCAACGAACTGAACAATAAGGTACAGGGTTTTAAGGCCGGCAGCGACGATTACCTGACGAAGCCGTTTGAAACACCGGAACTCGAAGCCCGCATCGAAGCGTTGCTGCGCCGCGCTTCTCGAGGAGCACGAAACCAGCTGAAGTCGTACGACTTCGATGGCATTCACGTCGACTTCGCAAGATCCGAACTGACCAAGAACGGAAAGTCAACCGCCCTGGGAGAACGCGAAGCGCGCCTGCTACGGTACCTGATCGAACGCAAGGGCACCATATTGTCGCGCGATGAACTGCTGCAGGAAGTATGGGGCTACAAGTCGATTCCGTTGACGCGGACAGTAGATGTCCACATCGCGTGGTTAAGACAAAAAATCGAAGACGACCCCAAAAACCCCAGACACATTGTGACCGTCCACGGCCAGGGATACCGCTTCGGAAGGTAATTCGGGGGAAATTACCTCAATGCCCGAATCTTCTCTTCCAGGTCGCGGCGCTCGGCGGCATCGGATGTCCATTTCAAGGCTTCTTCGTAAGCGGCCACAGCAAGTTCGGAGCGATTTTCGCGTTCGTAATAAGGGCCGATGAAAAAGCTGAGCATGAAGGACGACAAGCGCGGCGTGGCCAACGCCAGCAGCACACTTGTGGCGATGCGCCGGACCTCGCGACTGCTATCGGATTTCAAACGCGCTCTGAAGTCGTCAAACATCAAACGAAAGGCTTGTGGTACATCGCTGCGTTCCTTCTCTACGAGTTGAAGCTCATTTTCGAGGGAAGCCGATTCGCCTGGCGGGTACACCGGTTCGGTCAGATATTTCGGCTGCGCCGGAAGACGCGCAATGTCTTCGGCGATGAGTGAAATGAAGCTCGCGTCCTCCGCGAGCTTCGCATAGTTGACACGGTCGGCCGTATCACCCGGACCGTGGTAATCCTTGTGAGTCGCGTGACTGAAGAACAAGTAAGGCACGTGCTTCACGGCAAACGGCGCGAAATCGCTCCGAGGACCGATCAAATCGGTGCCGGCAACCAGCATCTCGGGACGCGACCGTTTTTGAATCACAGCGGCGAGTTCCTTCGAGTATTCCGCGCCCAGAACAAACATCGTCCACGTTGCCAGATCCATGAATGGCCGGCCCAGCGTGTCGAAGATTAGGGCAGCCTGCGTGTTCTCGAGTGGATAAGGAGGATGATCGGAATAGTAGCGTGAGCCGTTCAAGCCCTGCTCTTCATCATCGAAGGCAACAGCAACGAGGGATACCGGCAGCTCTTTTGCTTTCAGCTCGCGCATGATTTCTATGATCACCGCAACACCGGCCGCGTTGTCGCTGGCGGATGGCATACCGGGCCCCTGCCCGTCATAATGAGCACCGAAGAGAAGATAGCGCTGCGCGGTCCCGATACGGCCGATGACGTTGCGCCGCATACGACCGAAGTCTTGCATTTGGACATCACAGCCGATTTCTTTGAACTGCTGCGCAATGTAATCGGCAGCGGCCGCTGCCCCAGCTGTCGACGCTTGACGGCCTTCGCGTGCAGGATCTGCAAGCCAGCTCACGTGACCCTTGAGCCGGTCCACGGAAACGGCGGACAGGGTCAGCAGCGCAAGAACGAGGGAGGCGAGGAATAATGAAAGCTTCTGAACACATTTCATGTGATTTCCCACTTTAAATCTCCTAGCGCAATCAACGCTAGGATGTATGCGCCCAATCCCACTAGCAGCGTCACCGTGACGCCCCAGAATACGGCTACCGCAACTGCGAGCACCGAGGAAATGACCGAAAATGCTCCGTTAACGCCCCAATACCATGCCGTCGGAGCGCCTTCATTCACGGATACAGCTTTACTGATGCCCAACGGGAACGCCATTCCCATGAAGAAGCCGGAAGGAAAAAGCAACAGCGCCGAAACCGCAATCCGTACTGGCGTTGACGCGGCAGTAAGTTGGTATGTAACCGACGGACTGGCGAAAATGAATGCCGCCAGCGCAACCGGCAGCAGCCACATCCACGGTCTCATACGGGACGAATAGAAGCTCCCGCAACTGGAGGCCAACAGAAGCACGAAGAGCACAACGGTCAGGCCGTAAATTGGGTGTCCAAGAAAGACGATCAGCCGCTCGAGCTGTCCGATTTCAACCATCATGAAGGCCAACCCGATGGCGGCGAAGTAAATCATCAAGCGGATGGAACGCGCTTCACCCACTTTTCTGCGAAATACAAGCGGAGCTATGATCGCGATGACACTCAAACCGCTTACGATCACCAGCGACCTGCCCAGGACATTCACAGCTCTCAGATTGAGTTGATTCATCCCTTGAAATGTTGAACGCTTCAGCAAATCGCCCGCACGAAGCATGTGAAAGAAAAACGGCGAATCGTCCGTTGGGGCTTCGATGTTGAGCGGGTATGTACGAATTAGATGCTCGTATTGACCGGGCGTCGAAATAGCTTCGAATTCCGGCCGTTCGGCGAATCGGGGTGTGAGCACCGGCTGGAACTCCATCGCTTTCGAGATCTTCGTCACCGCATCGATGTCGGCGGCGGAAAATGGACGCTTTGCCACCATAATCGTGGCAACATCCTGGTTGCGAACGATGATGACATGCTGGCGCGGATCGGCGACTCCTATATCCATGAGCGACGCCGTCGCCAGCGCCGCCAGTCTCAATATCTCTGCCGGTTGAGCTTCATAGTACCAGCGGGACATCGTAAGAATGCCATCCGGAGTCAGGTGAGTCAGAAACGTCAGCCAAGCTTCCTTGGTATAGAGTCCATTCTCCGTGAGCACGTACGCGCCCGCGGACGTAGCGGCCCACGTATCGATGAGTGACGCCTGAATGATGCCGTAGCTTTCCAGCGACCGGGCAACATAACTCCTTGCCTCATCATGTACCAACGTCACGTCTGGGTTGTTTTGCAGGCTGCCTGAATATTGCCCGAACCGGCGTGTCAAAAGCCGAAGGATATCGGGATTAATTTCAACACCGGTCACATGACGCTGCCCGAAGGCCAAGGAAGTCAGGATGTCCCTGCCGCCTCCTATTCCAATCACAAGAACCGACGTGGGGTTTCGCAGGTAATGTGCAAGCGCCGTCACATCGTATTTGAGATGCTCGACGGCGTTCAGATTTCCGTCGAATTTCGTGATCACTGTTGCCGCACCGGAATCGATATCCAAATAGAGCTGGCCGATCTCTCGCTTCGCACGATACCGGGAGCTCAGTCCCCATCCGAACGGCTGGCTTCCCAGTTCTCGCACGTGGATGCGCGAAAATGCGTTCCATTTTTCATAGAGTCCGTCGTGCGAATTCCTACCGCCTTTGAGCCACTGAATATCGACGAGCTTGACGGATTGATTAATGGCACCCAGAGAGAGCCGCGATACCCGCATTCAGAATCACAGCCGTCGGCGCGTGGATATGGTTCAAGATCGGAATCGTCAGGATGCAACCGGCCGCGGACCCGGCAAGATCGGCCGCATACAGTGCACCTGTGTGCCGGGGAAAACGTGTGAGGGCTACGCATACAACCATCCCCCCGAAAACAAAGGGAATCGCCGCCAGAATGAAAGCCAAAGCTGTCCAGGCGATCTCTTTTTCCGGATCGACGGGTATATACAATTGCGCGGCGAAACAGATAGCGCTCGTCAAAGCGAAAAGCAAGCCAAAGTTGGCAAGCATCGCGTGCGCTTCGCGCTTCTTCATCAGCTCGACGAAAATCGCGCCGGCAGCGAGACCAAACATCGCCAGTGAAATCGCCATGAAGGCGAAGTGGTACCACATCGTAACGCTGAAGATGCGCGTCAGAAACAGCTCGAACTGCAGGAGGGAAAGCGTCGTTAAGAAAAGTCCGATGTAGGTGGAACGCTTCGGCTCATCAGGACCAGCGGCCACCATTCTCCCTCAAAACTTGAACACAACGCCAAAACCGTACTCGATGAAATTCACCGACTGGCTCTGGGTCTGCACAGTTTGTGTCGCAAGCGAAGCAGGAAGATTGAATTTCACGCTTGGGAGTGTATAGCCGCGGATATCGAAGCGTATTCCAACCGGTCCCGCCGGAAATACCTTCACACCGCCACCATAGTTGATGGCGAACTTGTTGCCGATATCTCCGAGAGCCGGTCTGCCGGATTGATCCTTCGACCATGTAAAAATCCAGCCTAAGCCAACTGTTCCGTATGGCCGGATCTTCGGTAATGGAGCTTGAAGAAGGAGATCGCTGTTATAGATGAAGGCTTTGCTATTGCTCGAAATAAAATTCGGGGCATAGGCCAGTGTGTGCTCGCCTCCGATAATTTTTCCATGGCTGTATCGAACACCGAACACTCCGAACGTCGTCGGATCGAAGTTGCTGGTTGTTGTCGCCGTTTGAGTGGCGGATTGCAGCGTTAATTTCCCCTGATGCTGCGCTGCGCCAAATATTGTGAGATCCGAGTCGGCGTAAGCTGGAATCGCCGCCAAAATGCACGTGAATACGAGAAAACATCCGAGGGTTTTCATGTAAAAAATTATAATCGAGTGTGTTAGGTACGCATGAAGGCTATTTCTGTTTTCGTATTTTTTTTCACGGCCCACATTGCTTTCGCTCAAATCGACGAAGCCCGCGACGCGATAGATCGGGGCGAATACGTTCGCGCTGTGAATATCCTGTCCGAAACTCTCGCACGTAATCCTGTCCCTGACGCATATCTGTACCTCGGGATAGCGTACACGGCGATGAAGGAGTACCAGAAGGCAGAAGACATCCTCAAAGAAGGTAACCAGCGGTATCCTAAAGATGCCCGATTCCCGAACCAGCTTGCGGACTTCTATCTGACCAATAACGATCGTGAAGCTGCCAAAGCGGAATTAGAGCGCACGCTTGTTACTGATCCCAATAACAACTACGCATCGGATCTGTTGGCCACGATCAATATGTCCGAAGGCGAAGTCCAGGCTGCACTCCAGTCGTGGAATAAGAGCGGCCGGCCGGTCATCAACGACATTTTGCACAATTACTATTTGACCTTTGGCCTATGGGTCGTGCGCGACGCTGTGGCGTTTCATCCGGCAGGGGTATTGCGTTATGACGAATGGAAGACCACGGAATCGCGTCTTCTGGAGACCGAGAACTTCGCCAACGTGGGTCTTGAAGTCGAACCCACCCGAGTCCCGGACCAGTACAACGCGATTGTCCGCACTACCGCAAAACGCAATTCATGGAGCGATTTTCTCTTCGGGCTTCTCAAAGGGGCCCCGGTCGAAACCTCGTACGTGGATTTGTGGAACATTGGCAACAGTGGCGTAAATGTCAACGGAAACTACCGGTGGGACACCAACCGCCGCCGGATCGAAGGGCGGCTCAAGATACCGCTGCCGTGGCCAGGGTTGTTCCATCTCGAACTGGGGAACAGTTGGCGCGCAGAGCGGTGGGACGTGTCACGAAACGTTCGTCCGGGGTTTCGTTCCAACAGTCTCTTCGACTACAAAGCTAACGCGATCCGGGTTCATATCAAGCACATACCGCACTATCGCGTGGAGCTTGGCGGTGGCTTCGAATATCGGAACCGCGCCGGAAAAGGCAGCTTGGCGCAGTTGTTCACCGATAGCCGCAACACAGGGCGGTTCAACGCGGAGGTCAACATCCGGTTGGTCGACCGGCAATACCAAAACCGGCTGCATCTGGAAGGCTTTGCCGCAAGGCGTTCCTTGGTCGGCGATACCAATTTCAGCGGCGGTGTAGCCGAATTCAATAATCGGATCACGCTGTCGAAAGACACGCGCACTAATCTGGACTGGACAATTAAGACAGGAACGTCTCGCGGTGCTCTTCCCGTTGAAGATTACTTCCTCCTGGGCCTGGACACGAATCCGGCGAACGTGTTGCGCGGGCATACTGCGGCAATCAATGGGCATTATGGCCGTGGCCCAATCGGTTCGGATTTTGCTCTGCTTAATACGGATATCGAACGGCGCCTGGCAACCATCCCAGTGTTTAACACGCTGAACATTCCATTTCTAACCGTGAAGTGGAATCTCTTCTTCGATGGCGCCAAAACGTGGGACCGCAACCATATTTTCCAACCGAGCCGTTTGCTGTTGGACACGGGAGCGGGCCTGCGCATCCAAACCCCGACACACTCCTTAAACCTGGTCTACGGCCGGTCCTTGCGCGAAGGCAAGAACGTCCTGTTCGGTTATGTGGAACGAAGGCTGTGGTGAGGAGCGACCGGAATGCATTCCCTTCTCCCTCTGGGGGAGGGTTTACCGGAAGCGCTCCCAGGATGGCTCGATGCCGGCAACGAGCAAAACGACACGGGAATAGCTCCGGATGCCTTGTTCGACGCTGTTGGCTTTGAGAAACCAGTCCAGGACGAGGCTCTGCAGATGACTGATCCAGTCGATCCGGTCCCGGCGAAGGCGGCTGATAATTCGCTGCAAATCTTCACGCGGCCCGGAATCGATAAGTTTGTCTCGATCGCGATTGCGCAGGTAAAACCATAAATTCAACCATCCGCTGTATTGGAAGGCTGGATTACTCGACTTCAGTGCCGCCAGCGCTGCGATCACGTTTGCGTCCCCTTCGTCCGGGTACCCTTGAACGTGAGCGAATTCGTGGGCGATGACAAACGGGCGCTCGATATCGAGCAGCGTCTCGGTGACGATCGGTTCATGACCGATGGGATTGAACATTCCGTCGATCCCCGCCGCACGAAACCAGCGATTGGCAATCCAGGAAACCTTGACTCGATGGGGGGCGTCCCAATCCTTCCCATCGATAATCCCAATGACGCGCCTGACGCGCCTGCGTGCTTCCTCGAGAGTACCTGCCTCATCATATGTTAGCCCTTCCTTTTCTTTGTACAACCGGTTGAGTTCGGCTGCTGCGCGCATTGCGAAATCGTCGATCGCGCCGGCATTCATATGAGAAACGTCAACCTGAAGTTTCGAAGATAGCCGTTCGCGGTGGTAGTTGAGAGCCCACGACCAAAACAAAATCAGGTAAAAAGCGGCAGCAAGGTTCAGGAGCCATTTCCACTGCCGACGGAGGATGAGCCATACCGTCGACACAAAGCCGACGGGGATCACAAGGTCGAGCCACGAGAATCGAACGGCGTCCGCTATTCGCCGGGCGATCCCGGAGATCAGCGGAAAGATGCCCCGGGCATACCACTGCTCGACGGCCAGCGTCGGATAAAGGTTTGCCCAGGAAGTGAGGAAAGTTACCAGAGCGAACGCAGGAACAATCCACCCCCAATGGGTCTTGGCAGATCGGGTAGACTCACCTGAAGTTCCTATTTTGCGCTTGACCATCACAATGGCCCTTTGTTAAATTCGTCCCTTAGTTCGGTCGGTCTATTGGCATCAAGTCCTTCTTATTCAAGTATATAGCAGAAGCTCAAGGGGACTTTGGCCCTCTCGGTAACTCTAGGAGTAAAGCGAATGGCCAAGAGCTTTTATACCTTGATTGTTGTGCCGCATGCTAGTCCGAGGCTACGAAAGCTCAAGCTGCCAGCGCGCGTCCTGCACGTTTTGGCCGGTGTTGGAGTGCTCTGCTTCTTCGTCGCAGTCGCCCTGGGATTCAGCTATATCAAGATGGCCTTCAAGGCCGCCGACTACGACAAACTTCAGGCGGAAAATACCGATCTGAAAGTCCAAAAGAGAATTCTGGAAGTTGCGACCGTCAAGCTCGGCGAGAAAATAAGCAACATCGAGAACCTTTTTCAACAGATCCAGACCCTTGTCGAGGGTGATAGTCAAAAGCGCGCCAAGGTCAATGTACGGGCGGTCGGCGGCTCAAAGATCGATTATCCCACCGCCGAGTTACTCGGCTCTGCGAACTTGAAGGACGGTATCGATTTACTTCGGGATCGAACCGCGGAAATGGAAAACCAGCTGATGCTGTTCCAGGAAGTTGCGGAGAAGAAAGCCACGATTCGCCGGAGCACACCCACGATCTGGCCAGTAAAGGGAAGCCTCACGAGCCAGTACGGCAATCGTGCTGATCCTTTCAACGGCGAAGGAGAAATTCATCTGGGTGTCGATATCGGTGCCTTGTTTGGAACCCAGGTCCGTGCCCCCGCCGATGGCAAAATCATCTACGCACAGCGGAAGGCCGCGTACGGGAATCTGATTATCGTCGATCACGGTAATGGTTTCACGACACGGCTTGGCCACCTCTCCCAGTTTGCCGTGAAAGCCGGGCAACGGGTCCGGAAGAATGACGTGATTGGTTACGTTGGGACTTCGGGCCGCAGTACCGCCCCGCACCTGCATTACGAAGTTCGGATCAACGATCGCCCGGTAAATCCAAGAAATTACCTGCCCCGCGGTTAAAGCTTCAGGGCCACAAAGACGCACCAAAGACCTCAGAAGTGTTGTTTTGTCAGTCTTTGTGCCTCTTGTGGCTATATCCCCTCTTCCGTTACACTCATATATGCTCGACACGTTAGTTAAGAAGTTTGTAGGTTCTAGAAACGATCGTGAAATAAAGAAGATCCAACCGTTAGTAGCAAAGATCAACGATTTAGAGCCGCGACTTTCGAGCCTCACCGACGAACAACTCAAAGCCAAGACAGCCGAATTCAAACAGCGATCCGAAAACGGGGAATCCCTCGAAGACCTGCTGCCGGATGCCTTCGCGGTTGTGCGTGAAACAGGCAAGCGCGCGCTCAACATGAGGCATTTCGACGTGCAGCTCATCGGTGGAGTTGTGTTGCATCAAGGCCGCATTTCGGAAATGAAGACAGGTGAAGGTAAGACGCTGGTCGCAACGCTTCCCGCATATCTGAATGCCCTGGAAGGCAAAGGGGTTCACGTCATAACGGTCAACGATTATCTGGCCCGGCGCGACTCCGAGTGGATGGGACGGCTGTACAAATTTTTGGGACTCACCGTTGGGGTTATCCAGCACGGCCTGGACGACGATGAACGGCGGGAATCCTACGGTTCCGATATCACGTATGGAACCAACAACGAGTTCGGTTTCGACTATCTGCGCGACAACATGAAGTTCGATCTGGCGCATTGCGTTCAGCGCCCCCATCAATATGCAATCGTGGACGAAGTCGACTCGATTCTCATCGACGAAGCGCGAACACCGCTGATTATCTCCGGGCCGAGCGAGGAATCGACCGACAAGTACTACCGTCTCGACAAGATCATCCCGAAACTCCGCCGCGACATCGATTATCAAGTCGATGAAAAGCACCGCACCGTCACGCTGACGGAGGAAGGATTTGGGCGCTGTGAAAACTTGCTCGGAGTGGACGATCTTTCCGATATCGCGAATATGGAAATTCTCCACCACATCAATCAGGCGTTGCGCGCACACACGCTGTACAAGCGCGACGTTGAATATGTGGTGAAGGAGGGCGAGGTCATCATCGTCGACGAATTCACGGGACGATTGATGCCTGGTCGCCGGTGGAGCGACGGTCTCCATCAAGCTGTGGAGGCGAAAGAGGGACTCCGTATCCAGCAAGAGAATCAAACCCTTGCGACGATCACATTCCAAAACTACTTCCGCATGTATAAGAAGCTGGCAGGCATGACCGGCACTGCGGAAACCGAGGCGGAAGAGTTTCTGAAGATCTACAAGCTGGACGTGGCAGTTATTCCGACGAATCGTTTGCTGGGACGTATCGAGTATCCCGACGTCATCTATCGAACCGAACGCGAAAAATTCGAAGCCGTCGTCAAGGAAATCAAACAATGCCACGAAAGAGGACAGCCGGCACTGGTCGGCACAATTTCCATCGATCGTTCGGAAAAGTTGAGTTCGATGCTGAAGCGGGCGGGCGTGAAACACGTCGTCTTGAACGCGAAATATCACGAAAAAGAAGCGGAGATCGTCGCGCAGGCCGGACGTAAAGGGGCAGTGACTATCGCGACCAATATGGCTGGACGCGGTACCGACATTCTGCTCGGTGGAAACGCGGAGTTCATGGCACGCGATGTTCTGAGAAAACGGGAAATCGATCCATTAAGCGCGACCCCTCAACAGTGGAACGAAGCCATTGCGCAGGTAAAGCCGCAGATCGATAAGGAGCACGAAGAAGTTGTTCAGGTGGGCGGGCTTCACATTATCGGTACGGAACGGCACGAGGCGCGGCGCATCGACAACCAATTGCGTGGCCGCTCCGGCCGCCAAGGCGACCCGGGTTCCTCGCGGTTTTACGTCTCACTCGAAGATGACCTGATGCGCATTTTTGCCGCCGACCGGATCTCTGGAATCATGCAGCGCCTGGGTATGGAAGAAGGTGTTCCTATCGAATCACGATTTGTCTCGAAACAAATCGAAAACGCACAGAAGCGTGTTGAAGGTCAGAATTTCTCCTACCGCAAACACGTCCTCGAATACGACGACGTCATGAACAAGCAGCGTGAAGCGGTATATGGCCTCCGCAAGCAGCTGCTGGAGGGCGAAGACCAGAAAGAATATCTGATGGGTATTGCCGACGACATCATCATCGATCTCGTCGCTCGGCATGCCAGCGAAAAAACCCATCCCGACGAGTGGGACTTCAACGGCCTTCAAACCGCGATCTTGCAGCAGTTCGGTTTTGACTTCCGCGCTGAAGGTCTCGATCCCAGCCACATGAGCTCGAAAGAAATCGAAGAAGCGCTGATTGCGAAAGCCCACGAGAAATACGACCAGAAAGAAACCCTGATCGGCTCGCCGCCAATGCGTTACCACGAACGCATGCTCATGTTGCAGATCGTGGACTCGCACTGGAAGGACCATCTTCTTGCAATGGACCACCTCAAAGAAGGCATAGGGCTGCGAGGATATGGCCAACGCGATCCATTGGTCGAATACAAGAAGGAGTCTTACACACTCTTTGAGGATCTGATGGGCCGTATCGAAGAGGATACTCTCCGCTTTCTGTTCCTTCTGCAGCCGGTCGAGGAAAAGAAACAGGCAGAGCAAATAGAGCGCAAGCGCAGACGCGCCGAGTTCGTCCTATCCCAGCAGAATAATGGCGGCGATGGAGCGTCGCGCCAGGTGAAACGCGATACTCCCAAGATTGGGAGAAACGATCCCTGCCCGTGCGGCAGCGGAAAGAAATTCAAGAAATGCCATGGAGTGACGGTTTGACCGATAAGAAAATTTCAGGCGACGCTTATACTTTCGACGACGTCCTGATTGTTCCTCTCAAATCGGACGTCCTGCCCACCGAAGCTCGAACCAATACCCGGCTTACCAGGCGCATTGAATTGAATATCCCGATCATCAGTGCTGCAATGGATAGCGTGACCGAATCCCGATTGGCGATCGCGATTGCCCAGCAAGGCGGCATCGGAATCATCCACAAGAATATGCCGATCGACAAACAGGCGGCCGAGGTCGACAAAGTGAAGCGATCCGAGAGCGGCATGATCGTCGATCCCATCACGATGTCGCCCAACGACAAAATCGAAGATGCTGTTAAGCTGATGGCTCATTACAAGATATCGGGGGTTCCAATCACGGAAGACGGGCGGCTGGTGGGCATTCTGACGAACCGCGATCTGCGCTTCGAAACACGATTTCACCTTCCGATCCGCGAAGTCATGACGAAGGAGGATCTCGTCACGGTTCCTGTGGGCACAACGCTGGAGGAAGCTCAACGGCTCTTGCACAAGCACCGGATCGAGAAGCTGCTGGTCGTGGACAAAAACCAGAACCTTAAGGGATTGATTACGGTCAAAGACATCACGAAGAAAATCAAATATCCACTCTCCGCAAAGGACAGCCAGGGCCGCCTGCGCGTCGGCGCCGCGATCGGCGCAACTGGTGATTATCTTGAGCGCATGGCTGAGCTGGTCCGCGCCAAAGTCGATGTGATTGTCCTGGACACAGCTCATGGCCATTCTTCGCGCGTCCTGCGGGCGGTGAAAGAAGTAAAGTCGCGGTTCTCCGATATGGACGTGATCGCAGGAAATGTGGCGACCGAGGAAGCGACGCGAGATCTCGTCTCCGCAGGTGTCGATGCTGTGAAAGTCGGGATGGGGCCGGGTTCGATTTGCACAACGCGGGTAATTAGCGGAGTCGGAATGCCTCAGATCACCGCGATCCTGGCCTGCGCCCGCGCAGCTCACGAAGCCAACGTCCCGTTGATCGCTGACGGCGGCATCAAGTTCTCCGGTGACGTCACGAAAGCTTTAGCCGCAGGGGCCGATAGCGTCATGATCGGATCGCTGTTCGCGGGAACGGACGAAAGTCCCGGTGAAACGATTTTGTATCAAGGCCGAACGTACAAATCGTATCGTGGAATGGGCTCATTGGGCGCGATGCAGACCGGCAGCCGTGACCGGTATAGTCAGGAGCAGGAACTGCCCGGTAAACTCGTTCCCGAGGGAATCGAGGGACGGGTTCCCTATAAAGGACCTATCGCCTCATTGGTAACGCAGCTGGTTGGGGGTTTGCGCTCCGGCATGGGCTACTGCGGTGTGAGCACGATTCCGGAACTTCAAACGAAGACGCGGTTCGTCAAGATTTCCGAAGCGTCATTGCGCGAAAGCCACGTCCACGACGTATTCATTACAAAAGAAGCGCCGAATTACCAGTTGGATGAAGAGTAATGCGGGGTTAGGACGGGTGAACTCCCTATTTTTGTAATGCAAAATAGGGAAATCACCCGTCTGACCCCGCATTATCCAATCGTGGTTTTCCCAGCGCGTCTGAAAGGTTCCTTCACGTATTTGTCTGCTTCCGCTTTGGCGCCGTAGGAATCGTCACCAGTATTGGCAGCTTTTTGATACTCCGTCACAGCGCGCTCACGCTGACCGCGAATGTCGAAGATCTTGCCGCGATTGATGTAGGCCCACACCTCGACCCACTTGGGCTTTAGATCCCCATTCAGGGCTTCTTGAAACATTCCGGAAGCCGCTTGCAGGTTCCCTAATTCGAACAGCGCTTCACCCATTCGGAACAACGCGAGCGAGTTGTGCGAATCAATATCGACTGCTTTCTGATACTGATCGATCGCATCGTTGTATTTGCCCTCGTTGGCGAGTTCCTCGCCGCGGTTAACCAGGACCGCGATTCGGATATCGGACGACATCCGAAGTATTTTTTCCCTCGGATCGATAACCACAAATTTCGGTTTGCGCTCGGTCTTGACCTCGAACTCGCTCGATTCGCCCACAACTTCAACGCGAGCGTATTCGGGATCGCCATCAGTTTGAACTTGAAATTCGACCGGCATCTTGAACAGATCGAGATCCTGCTTGACCTGTCCCAGAACTTTGTAACCGTCCTTTTGCCGAAAAACGGTGTACTCGAGCTTGAATTCGGGAATGCCGCTGCCATTCAGCCACTGATCGAAGAAGTACCCCAAATCCCCGCCGCCGGCCTCCGACGCTAGCTTCTCAAAACCCTCTGTCGAGACGGGTGTAGTTTCGAACTGGTTCAGATAAGCGCTCAAAAGCTTATTGAAGTTGTCATCACCGATAACCCATCGCAGCATTCTCAAAACGAAAGCCCCTTTATATTCAACCAACGAGCGGTAGTCGGGTGAATCTTTATCCAAACCACCCGCCTGGCGGATGGATGTCGTGCCTTCGTACGCCAGCGCCTTGACGAGCGCCTTCTTAATATGTTCTTGCGCCTCGGCAGGTGACAGCGTTTGCTCGAAGTACAGAAGACTGGCGAATTGGGCCATACCGTCGATGAGCCACGCGTCGGAGCTCGGATCCTTGACTCCGATTTTCAGCGGGAACCATTGATGCGCTACGGTTGCCGCAAGCGCAGGCAGATCGAAATCCTTGCGCAGCTGCGATGATGGCAGAAGCAACATTCCAATAGACCACTGCGCATTCCAGTTGGCGCCCTCAACCTCAACAACCCGGAAATTCGATGAAGGAGGCGGGCCAAATCGTTGGGAATAATAATCGAAGACTTTCCCGACAGATTCGGCCATCGACTTGACAATATCGGCGTCGGCCTTGACCGAATGCACTGCGATTTCGGCTTTCTCCGATTTGTAGCTTGTGGTCGTGTATTTCCCCGCAGCAACGGTTCCCCAATACGAGGGTTGGTTGCTCGCGAAACCATCTCCTGCTTTTGGGACGTCCGTGACAAGCGTCCATTCCGGAGGCACGTTCAGTTTGAGCCGCATATCGGCTTTGTCCCGGTAAAGGCCATTGATTGGGAACCACTTCCCTTCATACAGCAAGAACGCGCTGTCTTCGGAGACCCGCGCCAGGACGGGCTCACGGCGGCTTTGTTCGGGATCGAGAATGCCCGAATATTCGATGTGAAGAACGGGATTGCTATTGAATTGCTGATTGCTTAGATCGATCTCGACTGTGGAATCGACGTCGAACTGCCGAAACCTCACGTCGGCCCCTCCGATGCTTGCCCGATCCACACGCAACCGCCGGTCAAGGTCAAACGTCGCGTACGTCTTACGATCGAGTTGCTTGAATTTAATGTCGGCTCTTCCCGTGAGGCGATGTTCCTGTGGCGCCAGGGTCACTTCAATGGAGTATGCTTCGACGTCGATCGTTGGACGGTCCGATTGGTCGTCCTGCGCGGCTTGCTGTATCGCCCGGGGCTGTTGCGCATGCAGCGGCGCCCCCCACAGGGCGGCGACGAGTAGGGAAAAGAATGGATATTTCATATGTTTCAAGGGATTCTCACCACCAATTTGGCCATTCCGGCATTGTCGTTCTGATCGTACACGCGAAACGCGATGACATGCTCTCCAGGCGACAACTCTCCGGACAGATAGCTGAACGATTCAGTCTTCTCATCAATGATGCCGTCCTTGGGGAAGACCGGCCGCCAATCTCCGGTATCGATCGCAATCTCCGCCTGAGACAAGGTAGACGTTTGATCTACCGCCTCGATAGCAATTCGAATCCGGCGGTTTTCGGTACGCTCTAAGCTCATCGTCACCACCGGCGGCGTATTGTCGATGGTGAACGGGCGACTCTCCATTTCCCCTCTTAACGCGAGGTCGGGAGGATTGGAAGGCTGATCGCTCACTACGACGCGGACCGTATAGGTGCCGTCGGGCAGCGTGTCCGAGTTGATGGTGTAAAAATTGTCTTCCAGATCTTTCTTGAGCGATTTCCAGGTGCGTTCATTCTCGGCCCGGTAATACAGATCATAGGTGAGCGTGTCCAGGTTCTTATCTGTAGCAGTCCATTGGAATGACTGCGCGCCCCGCTGCGGCGCCCGCCGCGGCGGAATGGGTTGGATTCTTGGCTGGCCCGCTCGCGCGTTCGCGCGAATTGTCGCAGGATCGTTCGGATTGACGTTGTTTCCCTGGTTTAGCGGCACTTTCTGAAGGGCGACACCCGATGTCAGGACGTCGATATTTGTCACCTCCGGTCTGAAATTCTGCTGGAGGTACGGAACCTTAACGGAGCCAAGCCGCGGCGATTTCGTGCCGTCGGGTTTCAGCGCCGCCTTCCATTGAACGAATCTCGCTTTGGGGCTTGCGCTTGCGCCAGCGGCATCGACCGGCTGCCATTCGGACCATGTCTTGTCCGGGACACTCGTGTTTCCGGTTCTTGTGGAGACTTCAATCAGATTTTTATCATCCGATCTCCACGTGAGCTTGCCCCATGAGGAAACCGCGTCCGTATCTTTGACGGTCGATTCGTACGTCCCCGATGTTGCCGATGTATCGCCGATGCGGAAGAGCTTTCCGATGTTGGACGAAGCTGCGTACAGCTGGTTTCCAGCCTGGATCAGGCGCGTGGTTTGCTCTTCGGTCGATTCCAGGAGCAACGTCGTGTTTCTCGGACCTTCCACGGAATAGATGCGCCCTTTCGCTCCGGTCGAGAACAAGAGTTTTCCGTCGTAGGGCAGAACCGAGAACACCATCTCGTCGCGCGAGCGCCACAACGTATTCACAACACCATCGGGCAATATCTCGAAAACCGCGCTCTGTGCATTGGCTTCGTTAGCTGCGCGTCGCGTTTGCGCACGCGGGGTCGCAGAAGATACGGGTTCGGCCGGCTCAATGACTTGGACGTCCTGTGGCTCGGCAGTAACAGCGTTGACAGTTACCGTTACCGTCGTCTGCGGATTTGCCGTGGTGCCGGACGTGGCTGGAGCCGGGGCGGGTGCAAGTGCAGGCTCACCGCTGATGGCGGAGGCGTAAACCGTTCCGTTTGGTCCAACAGCGACGGAATGGATCTCGCGCATGCCCGAGTCGTATAAGACGAATGCCTTTCCTTCCGGGGAAATGCGATACACATAACCCTTCGGATCCCCGCCGGCAATGAGATTCCCGTCCCTGTCGATAGCCATAGAGACAACGTGTGTTTCATCCGTGTCATAAAACGATGCGCCTTGTCCGTCCGGCGTTACGCGGTAGATGACGCCTTTATCTCCTGTCCCAACCAGCAACCTTCCTTGCTTATCAAAGACCAATGACCATATGTACTTCGTATGCGGATTAAAGAATTCTTTGGGCGTACCATTCTCGATCTTGTAGACCGTACCGTCTGGGGATGTGCCGGCATAGAGAACATCGTTGCCGTCGATGGCCAGCGCGAGAACATCCAGTTCGGAGAGATCCGCCATCATGGCTCCCCTGCCCGATGGGTCCACCTTGAAGATCTTGCCGTCGTGGCCTGTCCCTAAATAAATATTTCCTTTGGAATCGGCTATCGCGGACCAGACGAGCGTTTGCTCGGTGTTGAATACGACATCGAAGCGCGGAGCAAGAATGAGTTCGTCATCGCTGGTCAAAGAGACATTCGACAATTTTCCCTTCCGAAAATCATCGTATGTCCGGGTTTCCCAGAACAGCGGCGTGACTGCAAGCAAAGGTAAAGCCGCGGCTAATGGCAATAACCAAAAAATTCTTTTCATGTAAATGATCGTACCGTGGCTTTAACCCGCCGGCTTTATTGTGAGATTTAAAGATCTCTGCCCCTGAATGACGTACTTCGATTGCGGGAGTTCGTATTCACGAATGGTCGAATTGGCCATGCCGGATACGCTCCGGCTGGAAGATCGATCTGTGTTGATGACGGCAGCCATCGATGGGGGCAACGAAGGAAATTCTTCTCCGCTGATCACGACTCCCGGCTGAAAACTTACGACTTTGATGTAAAGCCGGTCGTTCTTTCGCAGCTTATTCAATTCGCTGATGACTTGCTTCAGCCCAGTCGGGACACCGGCTGGGCCGCGACGGATATCAATGCCGGTGACGGTAGTTCCGTCGCCGACGACTAATTGAATCGGACCGGCGGGCAAGCCAGCGGGAATTTGCACCGGGTATTGTTCGATTACCGATTCGCCCGTCGTCGCGCGCATCGAGGCGGTGAGCGTGACGGTTTCGCCGGGTGCAACTTCCGCTTTGTTTATCGAAACTCTTTCCAGTTGCGCGTTGGTCTTGCGGTCCATCGCGGTTATTTCCAACTCGATGTTGTCGATCTGGACGCCATCATAACCAGACATAAGCAGATACTGGAGCGGGCTCACTGCCGCGATCGATGCCATTGCCGGCCCATTCATATCGCTGGAGAACACATTTCCGATGTTCACCGGCTCCTGGTTCTTCAAATGAATCTGTCCGGAAACATACAGAGTCATTTCACCAAGCGCTCTTTCGCTTGCCGTAATCGCGTTGAACACAATGAAATTCAACAGGGGAGCTGTCAGAAAGCGGTCGGAGGCGACCTCGAAATTGTAGCGATTCGTTGTGTTCAAGCTCGACTTCACCGACACGCTAACCGGAATCATTTTGGAAGTAGCGCCCAATGTTCCGGCAATCCCTGTCGAGCGGTCTTGTTGGAACGCCCCAACGACGTTCAAAGGCACCGCGAGCTTGAACGAGTTCTGAAGATTCGGAAGCAGCGAAATGACATATCCTGCCGACATCGGAACGTCCGTCGGGCCGGCGGTGAGGTTCGGGTGGCCAAACGCATAAATCTTGTTGCCGTCAACGTAGGTAACCGTTCCGTTGGCACTCCAACTGATATCGCCTCGAATTAATTCGACATTGATCGACGACCCAGGTTCGATGTTCGCCGGACCGGCCGCACTCGCCGCAGCGCTGCCGCTTCCACCCCCCTGCACCGGTGCAAAACCGAACGCGCTGAAGAGGGGCGCAAATTGCTGCAGGGCGGCCTCAGAAGCTCCGGAAACGAACAGAGGCGTCTGAATGCGCGTCATCGAGGCAGGTGAAGCCGCCGTCCCGAATGGGCTGGAGGCCAACAGAGATTGCGGGAGCATCAACTGGTAGAGCGGCGTCCCGGCTTCGAGCTTTCGAAATTGGCTGTAGACAAAGGCTGTCGGAGATTCCGCCGGAAATCCTCCGGAGGACGCGCGTTGAGGCGGGGTTCCCAGGCTGCCCTTCTGGTCCAAAAGACTAAGCATCTGCTGAATGGGCTGAATGCCGGCGATCGGCTCGGTAGCAAAAGGAAACGAAAACGCGACGGCGCCTAATAATTTGCCGTCGACGTAGACGGGACTTCCGCTCATTCCCGCAATGACTCCCGTGTGCGAAAGTGGACCACCGGAAAGCCGCGCGAGAATCATGTCCTGCTTCGGAGCAAAATTCTTCAATACGCCCAGCAGTTCAACCTCGAATTCATCGATCTTTGTTCCTTGAAAAACTGTCCGGGCGATGCCTTTCATGCCCGGACGCACTTCGTCCACGGACATAAACTTGCTGGTTTGGGCATACACTGTCCGAGAGAATGCGGTAACAAAGATGAAAAGCCTCAAAAGTCGAAGGGTTTTTCTTTTCATGATTTGGTGGGCTAACCCCTTCCTAAATACAATATTTTCAATCAGAAAAGTGACACTTCATCTTAAAAGAAGCATCAAGTATCTGTCAATGTCATGCCCGCGATGTCTATGACTGGTTTTATTCTCGCTGGCGGGAAAAGTGAGCGAATGGGCCGGGATAAGGCACTGCTGAACTGGCACGGCCGTACCCTCCTTGCGCATATGGTCGGCCTGCTGGAAACTGCCGCGGACGAAGTCCAGGTGGTAGGCCGAGACCGCCTGCCCGACCGCATCCCAGGCCGTGGACCTCTCTCAGGAATCGCCACTGCGCTCGAAATGACTTCAACAGACGCTAATCTCATCCTTGCCGTAGACCTGCCCTTTTTGACGAAAGACTTCCTACTCTATTTGCGGTCCCGAATCGAAAGATCGGGCCGCCGCGTAACGGCTTGCAAGATTGGGTCCCAATTTCCGTTGTGCCTCGGTGTCCGGAAGACGCTTCTGCCCGAAATTGCGCATCGTCTGGTGGGCGAAGACTGGAGCGTGCACGCCTGGATCGCAGGTTCGGACGCAGAAATCATTTCTGAGTCGCAACTGCTCAGCGCCGGTTTTGAAGCTTCGATCTTTCGCAACCTCAACACGCCAGAAGATTACAGGGGGGCGCACACCTGATTTCTGAGACAAGAAATCAGGTGTGCGCCCGCTCCCCAAATTTTCCCTGGACGCATTACTTGCTTGCCCCAGTTCTGTCCCTGGAGTGAGATAGCGTTTCGAGCAGAACGGAGGCGTGATGAACCGGCGATTGAAAAACCTCATTGTGACGTTTGTTTGTCTTTTAGCATTCTCGAGCGTCGCTCATGCGCAGTTGAAGGACAACATCGAGGTGAATCTGTTTGGCGGTGGCAGTATTTACAGCAGGAAGAAATTCGAAATCGGTTTTCCTCAATCCGCAATACCCATTCAGGAGACATTCAAATTGAGTCGCGCCGTCCGCGGCGGATTGCGCGTTGGCGTCTTCGATCGCGGCCATTGGAGTCAGGAGTTTTTTTACAGCTATGAACCGAACACTGCGCACTTTGTCCGGGTTTCAGCCCCTTCAACGTCGGTTGACCTCAGGCTTCGTGTCCATAATTACGGGATTACGGGCCTCTACTATTTCCAGGACAATGAATCGCAAAGCATCCGGCCGTTTGTAAGTATAGGTGTGGGCGGCACACTATATCGGTTGACGCAGGAAGCTGAGTCGATCGCGCGCGATCCTCTTCGCGGAAACCTTCCCGGCATCAAAAATTCACATCTGCTTGCCTTGAATTATGGCGTCGGGGTGAAGGTGCGGCCGTCATCAAGCTGGATCGGTTTTCGTGTAGATGTTCGCGGATTCCTCGGCCCGAATCCGTCGTTTCGTCTGCCCCGCCAATCGGATGATCCCAACGCCATCGTCTTTCCCGCGGGCGGAGCCATTCATAACGGCGAAGCTTCGGCCGGTGTGATCTTTTATTTCTTTAACAGGCGTTGATTCCGTTTTTTCGGCTTCTGCTCTTACTATAGAATCCGGCGGAATGTCGCATCCGAACAGTGGGTCCACGCGAAACATCTTGGTTGTCGATGATGAACCCGAAATCGTGGCGTGCGTCTGCGAATTCCTGACAGGTCGCGGCTTCAACGTTCTCGGCTTGTCCAATTCCCTTGAAGCAGCTTCCCGCTTGGGGTCTTTTCGTCCAGATGTGTGCATCCTGGATTTCCGCATGCCCGAAAGGTCCGGGGCCGAATTGCTCGAGACGATCAAGCAGTACGATTTCCGGATCGAAGTGATCTTTCTCACCGCTCAAAACGAAGCTTCTGTGGCGGTGGATCTCATGAGGAAGGGCGCATTAGATTTCCTTCTGAAGCCTCTCGAATTGAACCAGCTTTTGTTGTCCATCAGCCGCGCGCTCGAACATCGCCGATTGATCATCGAAAATGAAAACTATCGATTTCATCTCGAACAACTCGTGCTGGAACAGACGAAGGCGCTCAATCAGGCACTGACGGGTTTGGAACATGTCTACTCGGCAACCCTGGACGCCTTGTCCATGGCGCTGGACTTCCGTGATCAAAGCACCAGTGGTCACTCGCGCCGCGTCGCGGAGCTGACAGCAGGCGCCGCAAGCGCGATGGGCATCAAGGATGCCGCGCTTGTTCAAATCGAGCATGGAGCGTTGCTCCACGACATCGGGAAATTGAAGATCCCCGACAGTATTCTATGGAAACCGGCAAAACTGACTGAAGACGAATGGAAAATTATGAAACGGCATGCAGAATATGGTTTCGAGTTTCTCAGCAATATCGGATTTCTGAAAGATGCTGCCGAGATCGTTTATTCGCATCATGAAAAGTATGACGGAACGGGATATCCGCGCGGTTTGCAACGGGACAACATCCCATTTGGTGCGCGAGTGTTCGCTATTGTCGATACGGTCGATGCGATGATTTACAAGCGCCCCTACAACGTGCAGGTTTCCTTCCGCGAAGCGGCTGCGGAAGTCAGGCGGTGCGCGGGAACCCAATTCGATCCCAGCCTGGTGGAAACAACACTTGCCTATCTCGACGATCACGTCCCGCCGCAGTTGAAGTGACGGCCTCAGAAAGCGAGAGCCGCGGGTATCCCGCCGTCGTTGTGGCCGCGAACCACCAGAATTTTGCTGTAAACACATTCCAGTTGAACGGCATCGGGTTTATCTGTGATAGTACCCTCACCTTCTAAGAGGAATCGCGTTACCACTTAATGATGTTAATGGCCCACTTTCAGATGGCACACGGGTAAGTCCAGGCGGCTGGAACCGATCCGTAAGTCCCTGATGGTACAGGTAAAAGCGGCGGGGCGCGCTTTTGGACAGCACATTGCTCGTGACTATCGGGTCTTCGAAAACGGGAATTTTTCCCATATACTCTGAAATACCGTGAGCACTTCCAACATTCCCAAAATTGACACAGCGTCCCGAAAAGACGGGCAACGCAAAACCAAGGTGCTTATTGTTGATGATGAGCCGGCGATTCGCGAAGTGCTCGAGATGATCTTGCAGGAGTGGGGCTACGATGTGCGGCTCGCCTCCGACGGCGTCGAAGCAAAGGATCTCGTCGAATCCTACGACCCTGAGATCGTTATTTCCGACGTGGTCATGCCGCAGCTTTCTGGCCTAGACCTTTTGCGCTGCCTGAAGGCAGGCAATTCCCATCGCCCGGTCATTCTCGTTACAGCGCACGCCAGTATCGACCTCGCCGTCGAATCGATGAAGCAGGGCGCCCAAGATTTCATCACCAAACCCATGGATTATCCCAAGCTGCGCGCAATCCTGAAGGCTGCGGAGTCCGATATCGAGATGCGCCAGACATCACGTAAGCTCACCTCACAGTTGGAGCGCGGGTCGGGTTTTGGCGAATTCGTCGGAAGCAGCAAAGTAATGCACGAGGTTTATGATCTGATTCAGAGCCTTAGCACGACGGACGCGTCCGCCATCGTCACCGGAGAAAGCGGAACCGGCAAAGAACTCGCGGCCAGGACCCTCCACCGGCTTAGCAAGAGAGCCGCTGGCCCATTCATCGCAGTCAATGCCGCAGCGATCCCCGAGACCCTTATCGAAAGCGAAGTCTTCGGACATGAAAAAGGGGCGTTCACCGGGGCCGTAGGTACACGGCCGGGGTGTTTCGAGCTGGCAAACGGCGGAACGTTGTTTCTGGACGAAATTGGAGAGATGCCCATGCCGCTGCAACCGAAACTTCTACGCGTTTTGGAGGACGGCAAGGTCCGCCGTCTCGGCGGCAAACAGGAATTTGAATTCGACGTCCGGGTAATCGCCGCAACAAACCAGGATCCACGCGCGGCAATCCGCGACGGCAAGCTCCGGGAAGATCTCTATTACCGTCTCACCGTATTCACAGTACATCTGCCGCCACTACGTGACCGCAAAGAAGACATTCCGCTTCTGGCGCAGCATTTCATCGGTGAATTCAACAAGAAGCACAACGTCAATGTCGAAGCGCTCCGCGACGAAGCACTGGAAATGCTGATGACCTACTCATGGCCCGGAAATGTGCGTGAGTTTCGCAATGTGCTGGAGCGCGCCCTGATTCTCGCGCGCGGCGAGTGGATCGAAACCTCACATCTGCCGCCTTATCTGCGCAACCCGAGCGCGGAATCTTCAACGAAAATCGTGCTTCCTTTGGGCATCACCGCGGCCGAAGCCGAGCGCGAATTGATTCTGAAAACCCTTGAAAACACCGGACACAACAAGGCCGAAGCCGCGCGCCAACTGGGCCTGGATGTGAAGACCATCCGGAACAAGCTCAAAACGTACAAGATCGAGGAGTAATGGTCGGCTTATCGCTGATAGCAGCGATCGCAACGGCTGCTTATCTGGTTATCCGGCTCTGAACAGCTTTTCCGAGCGTCTTGAGAAGACAGCCACAAGACGCGCAAAAAACGCGAATATTTTTGAGTCTCTAGTGCTTTTTTGTGGCCGATTATTTTACCTGAAACAACCAGAACGCAGTGTAGTTCCCGATGGCGTGAACAACTTCCAAATCCAGCGTTGGAACGCGGCTTACTTCTCGCAGGGCCTTGTCATCCGCAATGCACAAAACGCGAGTGTCCGTCCTCGTGATCTGGGTCAACTCCTCGGACGAAAAAATGCTGCGCACGTGATTGGAACGGTAATATTGCAGCCCGTACTCCGCCCAGCGCGCGGGCTTATACATCAAGACGATTTCATCGTCGCGTACCAGTTGCTGCAATGCGCTCTGCCATGGACGCATCGTGTCGGTAAGATCGAACCGCGGAAATACCATCGTCGCTGCAGTGACCACAAGAGCGACGATTGCCGTCGCATTGAACGCGGCAAGCAAAAGGGGATCGAACCATACCGCGAGGGCAAATAACATTGCGCCCATTACGAATGTAATAACTAAAATCAACGTACCGCTGACGTGCGGGTCCACGTTCAAGGTATTCCCAAAAAAACCGAACGCAACGCCGATGAAGACCATGGTACCTGCTTCCATAAATACAGCGACCCGATAGACGAGAGAGCTGGGGTGCACCAACTCTTTGCCTATGAGCAATGCCAGCGGAGGCACTATCGGCAAGATATAGCCGGGCAGCTTCGACCCGGAGAAAGAAAAGAAGACCAACGGCACCAAAGCCCACCACAGCAGGATATGATCGTTCCTCCCGAACTTCCTGCGTGCGACTGAGATCAAGAGGAAAGTCCACGGAAATGTAAGCAACAACAGCACGGGTAGAAAGAATAGAAATGGACGGTCGTGGCCGTAGCTTGTTGAGGTGAATCGCTCGACGTTGTGATTAATGAAAAAGATTTGAAGGAATTCCCGGCCGTTCTGCATCGTGCAGAACAGATACCACGGCCCGGCGATGGCCAGGGTAATCCACAGCCCCTTCGGATACCAGTCGCGCCACTCCCGCCACCGGCCTCGCAACAGAATGAAGCCGCCGAGCGATAGCGCCGGCAAAAGGAGACCGACCGGTCCTTTCGCAAGAACGGCCAATCCGAGCGACGCGTACGATGCACACTGCCAAATCCGGCGTCGTGGTGTCGGGTCATTGTAGGAGAATAAAAAGAACACAAGGGCCGCAGTCAAACACGCTGTCAGGAGCATATCCATAGACGCGGCCCGAGCAAATACAAACGAACCGATCGAGGTTGCCGCCACGAGCGCTACGAGGAAACCTTCGGCGCGGCCCCAAAGTTTGCGTCCGCACCAGTAGATTAAGAAGACACAAAGCGTGGCGCTCAGAGCAGACGGGAATCGCGCGCCAGCTTCATTGAATCCGAATATCCTGTATGCGAGAGCTGCGAGCCAGTACATCAACGGAGGCTTCTCGAACCAGGGCATGCCGTAAAGCCGGGGCGTAATGTAATCGCCGGTTAAGACCATTTCGCGGGCGATGGCTGCATAACGCGGCTCATCCGGTCCCACCAGTCCAATGCTGCCGAGGCCGTAGAAGAACAGAGCATATGAAAGGAGTGCCAGCACAGCGGTGATCATGTGGTCGGAATACAGACGCGGCGTGGGTTTCATGTCTGTCGTCTCAGGACAAGTATGCAAAAATAGCACGGATGCGTGGAGGCATTAAAGGACTCGCCGAATACATATTCGCCCGGGTTTTAATTCGGACCTTCCGTTGGATGCCGCGCAGTCTTGCACACCTGGCAGCGGAGATGCTCGCCTGGTGCGGATTTCATCTTGCACGCCGGCAGCGGAACACAGGTGCGCACAATCTTCGCTTAGCGTTCCCCGATTTGAGCGTGAGCGAGCGGGATCGCATCCTGCGCGGATGTTTTCAAAATCTCGGAAGATTGCTTGTGGAGTTCACGCATTTTCATCAATTGAACAAAGGGAATATTTCCGAGTACGTCGTTCACGATGGGCTTGAAAACTATTTGGAAGGATTGAGCCGGGGACGCGGCGTCATCTTCATGACCGCGCATTTCGGAGCATGGGAACTGAGCTCATTCGCGCATGCCGTCTACGGATTCCCGCTGAAGTTCATCGTGCGGCCGATCGATAACCCTCGCATTGAGCAGTTGATCTCGAGTTACCGCACGCTGAGCGGCAACATTCCCATAGAACGCAGAAGAGCGGGTCGCGATATTCTGAAAGCTCTAAAGCAAAATGAAGCGGTCGGCATCCTGTTTGATCAAAACACGACACGAAACGAAGGCGTATTTGCGGATTTTTTTGGGATACCGGCGGCGACTACTCCATCCATCGCGTTATTTGCGTTGCGGGCGGGTGCGGCTGTGATCCCCGGCTTCTTAATTTGGGACAGCAAGGTTAAAAGACATCGCCTCCGTCTCGATCCACCCGTTGAGTTGGTCAATACCGGCGATCTTTCTCACGACGTCCTGGAAAATACCAGGCGTTTCAACAAAATTCTCGAAGCCTATGTCCGGAGGTATCCCGATCAGTGGTTGTGGATCCACCGGCGGTGGAAGACCAGGCCCGAAAGCGAACCCTCGATCTACTGATGAGATTTTAATGAATTGCCTGGCCGTAGACCATTGTCTCCAGCCGCGCAATGCGGTCTTCAATTGGAGGATG
>MNKP01000029.1 GCA_001920875.1 Acidobacteria bacterium 13_1_20CM_2_55_15 | reverse complement strand
TTTCCTATTCTCATCCTAGTTTCCCGCGGTCGGTTTCTGTTGTTTGGCCTTTCGTTCTTCGAGTTGCTGTTTGTACTCCTCATCGGACAGATAGTAATAACTGATCCACGCGAAGGCCATATCGTCTATAGTTCGCTGACCGAAAGTAACCAGGTTGTCCGGGTCCGGATTGAAACGGTTCGAAGCGCTGTTGTTGTGCCACGAGACGACGTGCAGCGTCGTCCCTGCCGGAAGCAGCGGCTGTTCGTCTTCAGCGTAGAGATAAACAAGGTGCCACGCGAATTGGTAATTGCTGACGCAGCTCAAAGTTTCGACCTTCCGTCCTCCAGGATAGATGGCCTCCATGCACTGCGCTTTTCCGCGGTTGTGCATGTGCGGCTGGAACGACAGGATGCGGGCCGGTTTGGTCAAGGTCGTGTAGCCCTCGGACCGGACGTCGTTGGTGTTGGCGGGAATATCCAGATCCGGCTGATCGCCCGCATGTTCGCTAATTTCGACGAACTTGGGCACGTACCCTTTGGGATAGAACTTCAAGCCAAGAGCCACGTTCGCCGCCGTTTCCTGACCAATCGCGTGAAGATGGAGATTGAAGTTGATCTTAGTCCCGGCTTTCATCAAGCGCGCCGCGCCGTCTGGGAACACATCGGCATTTTTCCCAAGGGCGTATTCGTTGAGAAATGTACCCTGCGCCGTGACTCGAGTATCGCCGGGAGGATCGTCGTCGTGTTTCATGGAGGTAACGGCATGGTGGACGACCCTAAAACCTTTCGTGGGTTTGGTCTCGATCGCTTGGATATACCGGTCTTCGGTTAGACCGGGATTCACCTCGACATCAATCCACCGGTCGGGCCACTTGGCGGGAACGATAATGTCCTTGGGCAGTTCCACGATCAGATCGGGAGTGATGTGCCATTTGTCCTGGTCTTCGAATTCGCGCGGTGGAGGCATATCGGCAGGGTTGCCCCTCAGCGCTCCACCATCGACCCATTTCACGATCGTCGCGATCTGCTCGTCGGAAAGCGATCGGTCGTTCTTGAAATGCCGCACGCCCACATTCTTGTCGATGTGCCACGGCGGCATCTCCCGGGCGAGAACCTTCTCCCTGATTGCCTTGGCCCACGGTCTGGCCTCTTCATAGGTCAGCAACGACATCGGGGCAAAGGTGCCTGGCCGGTGACAGACCTGACACTTCTCCTGCAAAACAGGCGCTACGTCCTTGGTAAACGTGACTTGTTGTGCCGCCGCCCCGTTCACCATGATAAATACGAGCAACACGGACAGGATGCCCAAGTCCCAGCGCGTCCAAATCGTCCTCATATCGAACCTCCTGGAGAAAATTCCCCGGAATAGTGAGACTCAATTTCCTCGATCGTAGACGCTTCTCCCTAGCAAATCAAGCAAATCGCCCTCGGAACCTCGAAACCGTAATTGATGTTTGTAAGCTCGTCTTTCAAAGGCGGCGACTATTATTACTTCGCAGGAAAGTCCTGAATCGCTCTGCCGTCAATCTAACGAGGTGTTGGCCAGTACCAGGCCGGAAGGTTCAGTTCTGCCAATTCTGCAATCTTTGTTTCTCCAAAACTCTTTTCCAGCGTGATCGAGTTGCACGGGTATTCTCTCAACGCTGCAATAAGTTGTGCCGCATGCGTCACAACAATGATTTGGGACCTTTCTGCTGCTTGCGCAATCAGTCGCGCGAGAGGAGGCAGCAGGTCTGGATGCAGACTGGTTTCGGGCTCATTCAAGACCATCAAAGCCGGCGGCCGTGGTGTCAGAAGCGCAGCGATCCAGAGCAGATATCGCAACGTCCCGTCGGAAAGCTCCGCGGCTTCCAGCGGCCTGAGCAGCCCGTGCTGTTTCATTGACAACGTGAATCGTCCGACAGCATTCGTAATCGATAGCTCACTTTGAGGAAACGCATCGGCAACTGCGGCAGCAAGTTTGTCGACATCGCCGATTTCCCGGATGGTCTCTATGGCTGCTGCGAGGTCAGCGCCCTCGTTATCGAGAATTGGTGTCCTCGTACCGATCTGCGCCGAACGTGCAGGGGCATCGACATCGGTTCTGAAGTGGTCGTAGAAGCGCCAGGCCCGGATGGATTCTCGGAGAACGAGTGTTTCCGGCGCGTTTCGAGGATCGGCGACGTGCGTCATCATGCTGTCAAACGTGGCGAGGTGTTGCATGACGATATTCCAATCGCCGTCCCCATTTCGGACTCGTACAAGGGGGCCCTGCCGGTCTACCAGCAATGACGAGTTCCGGAAAACAGAGCCATGCCAAATACACTCACGCTTAATTTCGGGATCAAGCGCGAACGCGGACGTCGAGGGTGTCGGCAACCCCAAATCAATTAAATATCCAAGGTCGTCGCTTGCGAATCCGAGACGCAGATTCACGGCATGTTGTCGCCGCGTCCCTTCGACGGCGTGCTCTCCGCGGCGAACCGATCGGGCAACGGATTCGGGACCCGCCCACAGCGTCGACTGTAAGCCTCCTTCTCTGGCTAGCGACGACACGACTCGACCCTGCGCGGTATCGGCAAGGAGCCGCAGAGCCCGATAAAAGCTTGATTTTCCGCTGCCGTTCGCGCCGGTAAGCACATTGAGGTTTTGCAACCGAATCACGATATGGCGCAACGAGCGGTAATTGGCAATCGCTACCGCCTTCAGCATTCCGAAACATTGTATTGCTACAACCCCGACAACATCACCTGCTATGTCCCAGAAGTCGGCTTGGGAACGGAATGCGTGGGGGTCCACCGTGATCTGGAAACCAGAATGACAATGCTTCGTCCTTCGACCGAATAAATTTCTCCATCAAATGGCTTCTCGGTGCCGGGGTCGGCAATATCGTTTGGAGCCGAGTCGGCGGTAGAAACCAGTCGGAACCAGCGGCGATCGGCGAGGGATGGAACCTCAAAATCCTGCATGTCCCAATGCATGTTCATCATTACATGAATGTCCTCCTCTCCGTGGAAACCGGCAAGTGTCATCCCTAAAGCGCGGGCATCTGGATCCGACCATCCAGGACTGTTCAGATGGCAGCCATGCCACTCGACGTCGGGCAGACCGCGCTCATTGAGCTGACCTCTGAAGAAATAGCGGCTTCGCAAGCTGGTGTGGCTTTTGCGGAACTCGATCATCCGTTTCCAGAACCTTAACACTTGCCGATTCCGATCGACGAGGTTCCAGTCCATCCAACTGATTTCGTTATCCTGACAATACGCATTGTTGTTGCCCATCTGCGTGCGGCGGATTTCATCGCCGGCGAGAATCATCGGAACGCCGCGGGAAAGCATAAGGAGCGTCGCGAAATTCTTGATCTGACGTTCTCGCAGCGTCTTGATTGAGGAATCGTGGGCTTCGCCTTCGGCGCCGCAGTTCCAGCTCAAGTTATCGTTGATACCGTCCCGATTGTCTTCTCCATTCGCTTCATTGTGCTTGGCGTTGTAAGAAACCAAATCATTCATGGTGAAGCCATCGTGACAGGTGATGAAGTTGATACTGTTGACCGGTAGTTCTCCGTCATCCTCATAGAGATCTGCACTCCCGGCCAAGCGCGACGCCACCGCACCAACAAGGCCCGGATCGCCCTTTACAAAACGCCGCAGGTCGTCCCGAAAGCGGCCGTTCCATTCCGCCCAACGGTCGCCTGGGAATCGCCCAATCTGATACAAGCCGGCGGCATCCCAGGCCTCGGCAATGAGTTTCGACTCCGCCAGCTCTTCGTCGAGTTCGATTTGCCACACGACCGGTGGATGAACCAAGGGCCGCCCATCTTCTCCACGCGACAGAATCGATCCCTCATCAAAACGGAATCCATCAACGTGCGTGTCTCGAACCCAGTGACGCAAACAGTCGATGATGAGCTTCTCTGCGACGGGGTGATTGCAGTTGAATGTGTTGCCGCAGCCGGTATAGTCCGAATAAATGTGCTTGTCCGATGAATCCAGCAGATAGTAAGCGCTGTTATCGATGCCCTTGAAACTGAAAACCGGGCCGAACTGGTTTCCTTCGTCGGTGTGATTGAAAACAACATCCAGGATGACTTCAATGCCGGCCTTGTGGAGTGCTTTCACCAAGTCTCGAAACTCATCCATGTGCGAACCGGCTGAAGCCTTCACACAATAGGCGGCCTGCGGGGCGAAGAAACCGAGTGTGCTGTATCCCCAGAAGTTCCGGACGGGCTTGCCGTCCACAGTACGCAGGACCTCCGTTTCATCGAAATCGCAAATCGGCAGGAGCTCGACTGCCGTGATTCCCAGTTCCTGCAGATAGGGAATCTTTTGGATGATCCCGGAAAACGTGCCGGGGTGTGCGACTCCTGATGAGCTCGCGCGAGTGAACCCGCCCACATGCACCTCATAGATGATTGTTTCCTCCATTGGCCGTTTGAGAGGTTGATCGTCTTCCCAGTCATAGCCGGTTGTGTCGATGACAATCGATCGCATGGATGTTGTCAGGTTATCCTGCGGGCCCCAGGCATCCGCGCGGTTCCAGACACTCTTGGTGTTGCCCATGGCATAGGGATCGATGAGAACCTTGTTCCGGTTAAACCGGTGGCCCGCTTCGACGCTGGATGGCCCGTCAATGCGGAAGGCATAATGAGTGCCGGATGGCAGTCCTTCTACAAAAACATGCCAGAAGTGAAAGGTCTTGTTGATGTACGGATCAAACTCGATGACCTGGAAGGGCGCCGCGTCATCATGATTTTGAAATAGCAGCAATTCCACGCTCGTCGCATGGCCCGAGAAGATGGAAAAATTAACTCCCGATTTGTCTGGAGTGGCGCCCAGGGGATGCGCCGTGCCTTTGGCTGTACTGAAATGCATCGGCCATAAATCTACACCTATTCCTAGCGCTCAGAAATCATTCGATAGGATTTGGGGTAAACCGTTTAGTCGCCGACTTGACGCCAAAACAGGCGCAACTTCTGAGATCCCGACTCCCAGGTCGCGATCCATCGCAAGACCACGTTGAGGCGATTATTCAAGCGCGAGGTTAGGTTATAGCCAGAAGAGTTGTCGTTCGAACGACACGGAACCCACCTTCCGAGACAGCAATGTGCCGTAATTCTGATGATTCGGTCACGGATCACCCTTCCGGCGCTGTGTCCGGGGTCGGCTCCGTGAAACTCAGTTGGTCTGCTTCGACGCGACGCGGATCACGCCAATGCCGTTCTGAATCGACACCGTGGTGCCGAACTGCTTCGAGAGTGTCTGAAGTCTCTCGAGGACGCGACGAGCCATTTCAGGCGATGGCGTCGAGGGAGTGCCGCTTCTTGAGATGGGCCGCATGCGATCTTGGCCGAGGTCGGCCGGATAGAGGCGCACCTCCACGAGTTTCCCGTCTTCGAAGCGGCTCGTGGTCAGGAGTGTCTCCAGACTGTCGTCAACAAGGTCGCCACTGCTTGGACCCGCTGACCGATCGGTGATCTCCGGCGCTGTCCCACGATGGTAAAAGAAGCTCGACACGCCGTAGAATATCGGTTTCCCCTTATAGATCTCGACACCACGGAGCGTGTGGACGCCATGTCCGACGAAAGCGTCCGCCCCGTTGTCAATCACCTGATGCGCCAACTCGATCAGGAAGTTCGGCGTGTGATGGTCCAGACTGTAAGCCTGAAACGCGAACGAGTTCTGATGGCAGTGAATCGCGACGACGAGGAAGTCCGCCAGCTGCTTACCGAGTCGGACGCTCGTGATGATGCCTTTGAGATCCGTCGGGTCCATCTCGTACGTGAGGTCGCCAGGATTAGGGCCGACTGCGAATGCGGTTTGAAAGAGTTGCAGCCGCCCCGCCGGCTCGTCGGCCGCGACCGGCGCGACCGGAAAGCGCACCTCCGGACGTCGGGCATAGATGGCATCGCGGATCTTTTTCAGAGCCTGCATGTGCTCGGCGGTGACCACGTTGTACGGTGTCACGTGTAACGGGTTGAGGCCCGGCAGGTCGGCTGTAGCATCGGTGAAACGCGACCGATTGTTCGAGCTCGCATCAATCGAATACATGCCGACGGCCGCAACCGTTCCCTTCGGGGTCACCGCGATGCGGGCCAGCCTGGCGTCGGCGAGGTTCTTCCCCGATCCGGCGTGGACAATGCCTGCCTCGGCCAGTAGCCGATGGGTCTCGAACATCCCCTCGGTGCCGGCGTCGAGGGTGTGATTGTTCGCGGTGGTCATGATGCGGACGCCCATACGCTTCAGCTCATCAACCACACTCTTAGGGCCTCCGGCAAGAGGTCCGCGGAAGCTAACCTCGTCGAGGATCGGCCCCTCCATGTTGGCGTAGGTCATGTCCGCCTCCCGCATCACTTTCACCAGAGCCTGATAGCCGGCCTCGCCCTCTCCGACCGGTCGCCGGATGATGATGTCGCCCACCGCAGCGAAAGTGAACGGCTGCGTGATCTTCATCGCAAGCTCCTTGGACGGATCATGTCGGACCTGCTGCACGGCGCCCTGCGCCGCTCCTTGTCCTCGGAGCAACGCAGGGAGCGCCACGAGGCCGGTAATGATCAACGCGATGAGGGCTAATCGGGTCATTTTTGGCATGGTCAGTGTCTTCATAGGAAACTCCTCGAGCTGCAAGCGTAGATTCTTGATGGCCACAATAACACATAAAATTCGGCTCACGGGAGCTACAGCTAGGCCGCGCTGCTCATCGACGATCGGTGGCGGTCAGGGGCGGCATACATCGCCCAGATAGCCGGCGCCACCGCAATAGCGCGTATCCTGAAGCTGGACGACGATTCCATCCGGGTCGGTGAAATAAAGCTCCGGGGTTCCTTCTCGCGCGCCGCCTCGATCTTCCATTCGCATGCTCACGTACGATGTCAGCGGGACCACGGGCCCGGCGGAGTTCCCCCTCGGTTTCACCCCGAAATCAGCGAGCGCTTTGAGAACTCTGTCGAGTTCGAACTTGTCCACGGTCATGCAGAAGTGGGCGATATTGGGGGTCCGCGGAATCCCGCCGTTCGCACTGCCGGCGCCAAAGGCCATGAATTGCGGCCCGGACCCAATCGCGTGGACTGGCGATGGTCCTTGATACGCCTGAACCTTCATACCGAAGAGGTCCCGATAGAACTCCCGCGAGCGCTGCTGGTTGGACACGCCGAGTGTAACGTGATTCAGATCGCGCAACGCAAGAACCCCCCGAGTGGGCGCGGGCTCGGGTTTGTTCGGGCATACCTCGCCCAGGTAGCCCGACCCGGCACAATAGCTCGTATGCTGAAGCTGGACCACGATCCCGTCCGGATCTGTGAAATAAAGTTCTGGCGTCCCTTCGATTGGGCCATCCCCCGGAGCGCGGCCGTCAGCGGTGCGAGCGACAGGAGAAAGTTTCTGCGCGGGATCTCCCCGCAGTCGCAATCTCGCAGGAGTCGTTCGATCGTTGGAGTCATCATGCGCGAGATTATAGCGCAACGAATCCCGACGGTTTGAGGGACGAGAGCAAGAATAAGAGGCCTCTTCTCGAGGACAGGGAAGTCGGAATGCGGAAGAATGGCTTTAACTTCAGATCTCCTGAGCTCGTCCCGGATATCTTCTTTCGTTGGGCATTCAGGATGAGACCAAATCGGGCGCAACATTCCCCTCCTCGCAGAGATAGCTCGCCTGTCCCGATACATTGAGAACCGGGATGCCCTGCATGTTTACGAGCTTGTGCGCGGGTTCCTGTTGAACCCAGCATGGGACGAGGCCCTGGATGGTTAAACTGCCGCCGTCATCGACTGGCACCGTCGAGGTTCCGCCTTGACGTAACGAAAATTACTTCTTTTCCGCCGCCTGTGCGCCTGGATTCCGCAGACCGACGGCGAACCATGCCGCTTCACGCCATTTTCCCTGCTGCTTCACCCAGACGGTTATCAACTGGTTATTGACATCGGCAATCCTGCCGCTGTTATTGGCTCTCAGATGGATGTGGCTCTCGACTACGGCGGAGTCGCCGTTGTACGAGCGGACATGAACATCGGTCTTATCGAGCGTCAAAAACTTGTGCTCTCCGCTTCCGACACCCTTCAAATACCCTGGTTTGTACTCCACCTCGCCGCTGGCGTGTGTGTGCGTGAAGTCGTCCGTTTCACAAGCATCCATGGCTTTGATGTCGCCGCGTAATTCGGCGGCATTGCAGTCAGCGTCTGCTTTAAGGACTTCTTGATCGGTTTTCGCATCGCCGATGCGAGCCGGCGCCGCAATTAACCTGGCCAACGAAATTGCGCACACAAAAACCAATGCGCAGAAAAGGACACCTGGCAAAAGGCCGTTACGTGACATTTACGGTTATCTCCTTGTGCGGGAATCTTACACCAAATTCCCTTCCTCGCAGAGGACGTGTAGATGCACGGTCAATTGCGAGCCTTCGCCTTCCCGAACCATCACGCCTTCCCGATGACCGTCGATTGAGCTTTGGGCGACAGCAGTCGAGCTAATAAAGGCGAGTACAGTCGCGAGCGTCACCAGCACATTGAGCCTGCATGATTGGTTCAACCTTTGCAGCTTGATTATGCGAAGCCGTCAATGTTTAGGGACCAGTTCCGCTCATAAATACCAGAG
>MNKP01000062.1 GCA_001920875.1 Acidobacteria bacterium 13_1_20CM_2_55_15 | reverse complement strand
AAAAGATATGTCCGCCAGGGAATTACGGTGCTTGTGGCTCAGACATTGCGAATCGACGTGGCTCTCGAAGTTGGAGCCGCGACCGACGAAGTCACTGTCAACGCCGACGCTCCACTACTGAGAACGGAAAGCAGTGACGTGAGTTACGTCATCAAGGCGCCCGAGGAACTTCCGATCTTCGGTGTAGGAGGTAATCTTTCAGGAAGCGCAGGCATTCGGAATCCCTACGCGATGGTCCAGATGATTCCCGGATCCACTTGGACCCCTAATTCTCTGGTCCGGTTGAACGGTACTCCTGCGAACACACAATCCTGGAGAGTGGAGGGGCAGGACGCATCCAATTCAGGTACACCCGGCGTTCCGGCACAAAGTCAACCCAGCGTGGATGCAATCCAGGAAGTCGCGATTCAGACGAGCAACTTTGCCGCCGAGTACGGTCAGGCCGGTGGCGGTGTTTTTAATGTCACCATGAAGTCGGGCACGAACCAGTTCCACGGGACCGCGTACGAATACTTGGTGAACGAAGCATTCAACTCGGGTAACCCGTTCACGGATATCGGCACCAATCCTGGTCCACGGGCCCGGAGGAACGACTACGGCTTTACGTTCGGCGGCCCCATACGCCGGGATGAGACGTTCTTCTTCGTCAGCTTTGAGCAGTTCCGCGAAACAACAGTCGTCAACAACGCATATCAAACCGTTCCGACGCAGGCCTATCGAAACGGGGATTTCCGAACGGCAATAACGAGCCGGATAATCGGGAACGATCCGCTCGGCCGCCAGATGTTGGAAGGAATGATTTACGATCCAGCCACGACGAGAGCGGCGGCCGATGGCCGCCTATTTCGCGATCCTTTCCCGAATAACACGATCCGCAACGATCGTTGGGATCCTGTTGCGGTAAAAATTCAGTCTCTGTTTCCACAGCCAAGCGGACCCACCGCCAACGGTCTTACCCAGAACTATTTAAACCCGTTCACGTTTTCAAGACACACCGAAGTTCCTTCGGTCAAGATCGATCAACTGGTGGGTAAGGGGCGATTGAGCTTTTTTTGGCAGCGGACTAATACGTCGAACCCTAACGGGAATACCACTTTCGGAAGATCCGACGGTCTGCCTGATCCGATTACGGAGATCCTAGGCACTTTTCAACACGCACCCCTCTACCGCGTCAACTACGATCACACCCTAACACCCACGGTTCTTTTGCACTTGGGCGCCGGCTACCGGAGTAACTATTTCTTCGTGCCGTCAGTCACCACTAAGGGAGAGATCACGAATTACAACCGCTCTAACGAACTTTAAACAATTGCAAACCCGCCTGCCCAACGGCATTACGTCTGCGGGTTTTGGACGAGTGCTGGCCACCGCAGGTACATTCTTTGGGAATACCGCGAACCTCGCACCACGCCAGGGGCTTCTCGTTGCGCGCATAACGTTCTAGCCCATGCGGACAACAGGCCACCGGAGAAGAAACGCCGAAACCTGCAACGTTAGCTGAGAAGCGCGGGTCCCAAACCTTGGATTCCGGTGTTTAGAAGTTGATACGCGTGTTGATGACAAAACTTCTCATTCCGCCGTTGCCGCCAACATTATTGGCCCCGTTCAGCAGATTGCTAATAACACCGAAATCGGTGTTATCGATATTCACATTCGGCGCGGCGAAATTCGGGTGATTCAAGATATTCACCGCATCAATTCGAAATTCGAACTGCTTCGTTTCGGTGACCTGGAAACGCTTCACGAGGTTCATGTCAAACAACATGGCCTTAGGTCCGCGAACCGTTGTGTACCCGAGACTGCCGGCCTCTCCGGGTTGAGGGTTTACCAGGATGATATTTCCATTCGGATCGACAATCGCCTTGTTTGAATACCCAGAACGCAATGTATTGCAGGCGCTGTCTGAAGCCGCGCACACGGGTGATACAGCCGCAAAGCCGGGGTCATTGATTTGTGTGTAACCATCAAAATAGTTGATGCCAGCCGCAGTCTTCGTGAGCTTGCCAAAGCCGGAGGGGACTTTGCCGGCCACACTGGGGTTGGCAGCGTTGTTGGTGATTGTGTTCACTCCTGTGGTGAGCGTTAACGGGGGTCCCGTCAGGAAGTTGAAGATCCCGCCCAATTGCCATTTGCTGACGACGTTTTGTACCCAGGCCGGGGCGTTACCGAGGAGAAAGTGTTGACTTCCGAGCGGCAGTTCATATGCCGCATTTGCCGTGATCTGATGGGTGTGATCGACACTTTGAAGACCTTTTACCTGGAAATGGCTCGGATCGATCGCATTGTTCGGGTTTATTCCACTGACGGTTGTTGTGGCAAGACTCAAAGCCCTACTCCACGTATAAGTCGTCGTGTTGGTGAAGCCATGCGACAAGCGTTTCGTCAACTGCAGTTGCAGCGCATTATAGGTGGAATTGGCGTTGTTCCCGTCGATGTTCACATTCAGGTATTGCGGAGATACCACGAAGTAGTTGTCCGGAAAACCGTTCCGGCGAAGGGTGTAACCCGCACCGGGAGGCGGATTGGACACACCCACGTTGGTGGTGTTCAACGTGTTCATCAGAGCGCCAAAGGCCCCGTTGGCCAGAAGCGTGCGCGTCGTGGTACTGGCCCGCAGCGCACCGGCCCCAGTAAGCGTTGTGCCATTGACGAGACCTGCGCCAGAGAAGTTGGTGCCCATGAGCAGTGTGTCGAGAAGTGGCGATTCACCTCCGGCGCGAGCGGTGAGCAGTGCATTGAAGAGATCGCGGTTATGGGTCAGCACGTCGATCGAGTTCAGATTTATCTGGCCCCTCAGTTTGGTTCCCTTCGTGCCGATATACCGGACCTCAATAGTTGTGTTATTAGCCACTTCCCTTTGGATCTCGAAATTCCAGTTCTGCGTGTACGGAGACACGTGATTGTATGTCGTGATACCCAACGATCGATCTGTTGTCGGAACGATGAAAGGCGCTGTTGTAGCTGTCCCGGCGGGGAACGGAATCGGCAGCGTTAAAGTGGCAATCGTGGTGTAGGCGCTCACCAATTGTTGCAAGCCGTTGTTGTTGGACCCCGTGAGGTTAATGCCTGGTACGGCGCCGATGGCGCTATCCACCATGATGAAGTCGCGTAGCGCGCCTTCGTAGGAAATGCCGTATCCACTCCGAATGACGGTTTTCCCCTTTCCAAACCAGGGCACGTTCCACGCGAGACCGACGGAGGGAGCAAAATTGTTCAGGTCGTTACCCTTGAGATTAGTCAGAACGTCCGGGTGGGTCGAATTCTTGCCTACAAACTGCACTTGCACGAGATTGCTGCAAGTGCTGTAGAAGGACCCGATCGCACCGATATTCGAAGCGCAATTCACATTCTTGAATGTGTTTTCGTCACCCACGACGCGGGCCGCCAGTCCGTCGTGCTCGTACGGTTGACCGTAATATTCGTAGTGAATTCCCAGATTCAGCGTCAGGTCCGAACGGAATTTCCAATCATCCTTGAAATACGCGCTCAATTCGCTTTGGTAATTCCAATGGCGGTTATTAGGGACAACCGGAGTGCCGGCTAGGGTAGTGTTCTTGACGCTGGCGACACCGAAAGCCTGCCGACTGTTGTCTACAGAGCCGCTGAGATCGTAGAGCAAATTCCGCGCGTTGTTGCCAGCCGTGCCCGTCAAGCCCGCGAATCCATTTCCGTCGAGCCCGGTCACGAGGGTGTTACCGGCCCCAAGCTGTACAAGAGGTGTGTAATTCGGATCATTGAATCCATTTGATTCCTGCCGTCGCCATTCGATGCCCGTTTTGAAGGCATGTCTGCGGACCGACCAACTCAAGTCGTCTCCTATGCTCCGCATTGGGTTGATGCCTTCGCGCCAGCGGCCAAATCCGCCGAGGTTGCTGAAGGGAGGTACTCTTTGGGGAAGCGCCACAGTGCCGCCCGCAGTTGTTGCAAACTGAACCTGGAACGGAATACCGTTCGCGACCGGATGCAGCTTTAGGGCTTCGGCGCCCACCGCGTCACCGCGGTTTGCAGATCCCCATTGCCAATTATTCGACGCTCTCTTGCTAAGGCGGAGTTGGTTCAGAAGATTATTCGATAAGGTGGATGTGAGTTGAATGCTGTAAACGTACGGACGCTTCACGGCTAGGCCGTCATAGGCGTTAGGCCAGGCTCGGAGACCGGCCTGGGTCGCCATCCCCCACGTGTGCTCTTTCGTTCCGATCAGGCTGAGTTTGTGATTGGAGTTGAAATTGTGGTCGATGCGTAAGTTGTACTGATCGCGATCAACCTCATCGCCATTTCCATTGGTCTGGTCCAAACCTTCCTGGCGGCGTGTGAAACGAATCAAGGCCGTATTCAGGCCGTCAGGATTTAACTGTCCGCTCGAAGTGAACTGGTTGGGAGAAGGCATCCGCCGCAATTCCTCTTGAATAAACGGTGCATTTGAAATTGCCGTCCGATTCGGATCGCTGAATGTCTTGCAGTTGGGCACGGGAGCGCCCTTATAGGCGCAGGAGCCGAACAACCCGATCGCGGCGGGTTGAGTCGGATCAGCAAGCACGCTGAGATTTGCCCCGGCGGGCCTCGCTGGATTACCGAAAACATCGACACTGGGATTCAGGCTCGCGGCGTTCGCCGGATCGACACCGGGCCAGTACCGGAAGATGCCCGCCTTTGCCATATCGGTCAAGGTGAGACCGGCTGCCTGAGCCTTTTTCACATCCCGCTGGCCTTCGAACAGTGCAAAGAAGAAAGTTTTCTTCTTGATGATCGGTCCACCAAGGCGGACACCGTATTGATTACGGTTATCGTAGCTCTTGGAAACGTTGGACCGGTTGTTGAACCAGTCGTTCGCGTCTAGCGCCGAGTTGTGATTGTCCCAATAGGCACTTCCGCGGAATTGATTGGTTCCGGAGCGTGTGACCATGGCGACCTGGCCGGAGCCACGCGACGTTTCCGCATCGACCGGCGCGACAATCACCTTTACTTCCTCCACCAGATCGGGGCTGGTATAAACGACAGACCACGCGCCGTTCTCGTAGCGCCCATCATTTACATTGACTCCATCACGCGTCGCGTTGACATCGCCCAGACGTCCCCCAGCCATGTAACCGAAGATGCCGGTTGCGGGGTCGCGGAACACACCGGGCATGTTCTGCACGATGTTAAAGACGTTACCCGCGACCGTCGGAAGGTCGCGAACTTTGTACTCCGGCAGCACCGCGCCGATCGAGTTGGATGACGTGGCAAGGACGGTGTCTGCCGCGATCGTCACATCGACGCTCGTTCCTGCCGCGGCGGCAACCTCCAGAGTGAAATTCAGACGAACTTGCTGCGCGCCGCCCAGTTGAACGTCGGTGAAGGTCTGTGTTTGGAACCCGGCGAGTTCTACGCTCACTTTGTATGTTCCTGGTTGCAGCGCCGCAAACTGATAAGCTCCGGATTCGTTGGTAAGCACCGTGTTAGCAATACCCGTGCCGGTGTTGGTCGCAGTAACCGTCACGCCCGGGATCAAAGCTCCCGTGGCGTCGGCAACAGTTCCGCCAACCGTCGCATTACTCGTCTGGGCAGACGCGTTAATAGAAATAAACAAACACAGCAGCACAGCTATCACGTACGCGCTCAAAGTCATTTTTTGACGGTAAGCGGTAGTACCTTCGCCTAATTCGGCGGCGGAGGCGCTCCGCAGTTTCGCGTGCATTTGGGAGGAATCGTGAACTTGTCCTTCAGCTTGTCGCGGAAGGCCGGATACATGGTTTCCGCTCCCCCGATCGCGGCTTCTCTGGGAATGTGGTAGAGCTTCATCACCTCATCGATCAAAGGATTTTGCCCCGGAAGATAATGCGGAACTGTGCCCTCCGGCACACCCTCATCTCCAGGAATGCAAGGGGGACCGCCGGAGTTCATGAGTGCGGGGGTATTCACGAAGGTTCGTGTGATGTAGTAAGGCTCGCTTAAATAAATCGGGTCGTCGAGCTGCGACGCCAGCGTCAGCATATCGCCGTGACGAATGAAGTGCGTGATCATCGTAGCCTGGTCACTGGTCATGACGCCATTGCGGCGAAGGTACCCGGTCAACATGTGCGTGGTGGTAGCGGTGAGCACGTCGCCGTCCCAAACCCCCGTGGTGAAGCCGGCCTGACTGTGGGGAGCGTTCGCCGAGGGATGCGGACGCCCGTCCATCCAAATGGTCATCTGCGCGCGGTCTTCCCACGCGCCGACGACCCAGGCGACCGTCTTTCCCGTCACGGAATCGGTTTCATTCCATATCTTCACGCTGAACGTGCCGATCATCATGTGCCATTGGGAGTAGAAGGCGCATATGCGCTCGGGCATCGAGAGTTCCGACTGGGAATAAGCCAGGGCCTTGGCCCGGCCGGATTCATTGAAGGGAACTCCGGTGAAGTCGCCAGGGTTCGGACCGGCTCCGCGTTCCAGCCCGTCCTCGTGGTTTTTGGAAGCCCAGGATCCCGACAGATCGACCTGCGCCAGCGCCGGGAAACTGAAACAGAAAAAGATCGCCAGGCAGATTGGATTGCGTGTCGTCTTTGTCATGCTCGATTCCCTTCTCCGTTTGCTTACCATCTCGAGGAGCAGGGCGTGGGCTTCCACCCGGCATCGTTGGCCTGCTTCTTGAAATGCGAAGTGATGATAAATGGTTCGCGCAGATATTGCGGATCGGTCGTTACGATCGTGACGACGAGCATCACGTCGCCGTTACGCTCCTTCAGCATGTCGTAGTATTCCGCGAGAGCCGCATTTTCGCTATACGGAACACCGTTTTTCCGGAGGTAGCCGGCCTTCAGGTGCGACGTCGTGACTTTCAGCGATCCTCTTCCTTGGGGCGGCACGTTCGAATCAGCTTCGGCATTGCCTCGGCCGCGCGGAAATTCCCACACGGCTACAGAATCTCCCTGCAGAGTCGGCGGGCCCGCGGGGGGCTTCCAATCTCCGAAATGAAACAGACGAATCTGCATTCCCGCGTCGGTGTCCAGGCGTAGCGTGCGCTCATCTGGCCATGTGAAGTGAAGATGTTCCGGCACGCGCAGCAACGCCGGCGCACCATACGCCTTGCACTGGTCCCCGGCGGCTTCATCCTTGGCCGGATCCCAAGCGTCGGCGACCTTGACAGCGGCGGGGGTCATCGGAACACCTTGATAATCGCCCGGCGGAGGCATCACCATGCGGAAGCGCCAATCCTCGTTAACCACGGAAACCCAATAACCGGTCAAATCGACCGGCGCCATGGTCTGGGGACTCTGCGGGGGGCCGCCGCGCCCGCCTTGCGGAGGCTGCGCCGCGAGCGGCATCGCTATAACAATCATTAGAGCGAAAATTCGATCTCTCATGGATGATCTCTTCCGATAGCTCTGGATTATTTTTTAGCGGTCAAGCTCTTGTAAACTGCTTCGACGAACGCGTTGGTCGAACCGGGTTCGGTGCCGTATTCCGTTTCGTAAGGTTTGGCCGGAGACGCCTCCTTGATTTGATCGAGAGTCATTCCCCGTTTGATCATGTCCGCGATCACATCGCGGACGATCACCACCATATCGCGATAATTCACAACGTCCAGTTGCTCGCACAGCCGCCCGTGACCGGGAATCACGTATGTCCCAATGCCCTCGTAAATGAAAGGTCCCGACGGAATTGCCAAGGCGATCAACCGGTTTAGCGCGTCGATCTCTCCCTGTATGCTGCCGCCTTTGGCAACATCGATCACTGGAAAGCGCGTCATGTCAAAGATATCTCCGGCCGCCACGACATCCGATCGCCGGAAAAAGACAAAGCTGTCGGAGTCGCTGTGAGCCGCGGGCAGGTGCAAGACTTCGATCCCCTCATCGTTCATCCGCAAGGTCTTTCTATTGGTGTAGAAAGCTTCCGTCGGCCAGTTTTCAACGGGGAAAGCAGAGGTCTTGCCTGTGGGGGCGCTCATCCTTTTCAGGATGCTGTCGTGCGCGAGAATCGACGCACCCCCGCCGTTGGTCATGGCGTTGGTAAAGTTCGGATTCCCAAGCGCATTGGTGAAAATGGTCAGCCCGGCTTTGGCCAGCTTGCTATTTCCGCCCACGTGATCCGGTTCTGCGCCCGTATTAATAATGTAGCGGGTGGGCAGTTCGGTCAGTTTTCGGATCGCGGCCAAAACGCGGTCGGAGGCGCCTTCGGTACCCGCATCCACCAGCACGACGCCATCGACCCCGATCTGAACGCCGATATTTCCCCCAGCCCCGGCGATCATGTAAAAGTTCGGCCGAACCTGCACGACATCCAGCCCGCCGCTCGTTTGCTGACCGCCAGCGATCGTGGATGCGCCAAAGACAATCAGAATCCAAGCGGCCCACATGCGTCGAGCGAATGTTGAAGAGCCCATCATGAAAAATGACTCTATCGCAGTAGAACTCCGTAGAAAAGGGTCAAGAATTTGGGTTTGTAAGCCATCTGCAACCAAATGCCCTGGAATCGGTGGAAAACCCGAAAATGACCCCATGTCCAACATCGACCGGAAGGCCGATCGTCGTTCTTCCCAAAATCCTCGTGGCTCACACCGAGGCGTCAGTTCATGCAAACGTTTCGTGTGGTGGCGAATCAATGCGTCGCAAAACTCCACGTCGAGATCGCATATCTGCGATTCCAAAAAATTCATGTGGGCCAGACTCTGACGTATCAAGAAGCGGTGATGATCGCTGAAGCGATTCCCTTCCAACGATGCGATGATTTCTGGAATCTTTCGCTTTAGCGTCCCACGAGCAAACTGTGCCACTTGCTCACCGAGGCCGTGCTTGAGCTTGACATTCTAGTTCACGTGTAATAC
>MNKP01000061.1 GCA_001920875.1 Acidobacteria bacterium 13_1_20CM_2_55_15 | reverse complement strand
GCGTGCGAGCACTTCGCCCACAAGACCCAGGGATATAAGCTGAATCCCGCAGACGATCAGAAGCACGGAGGCAAACAACAAAGGGCCGTGCTCCGTCATGACGTCGACGTCGGAGACGAATTTTCGTAACAGCAGAAATCCAGCCGCGAGGCCACCCGCCGCCGTGCTCAGCAATCCCCAACTGCCGAAAAGCTGCAACGGTTTCGTCGAATAATCCAGCAGGAATTTGATACAGATCAGATCCAGCACAACGGTGATAGTTCGCGAGAGACCGTAATTCGATTTGCCGCTCTGCCGCGCCAGGTTCTTGATCGGAATCTCTGCAATGCTTGCACCGGACCAGCTTGCCAATGCAGGAATAAAGCGATGCAGTTCGCCGTAGAGATGGAGATCCTTGACGGTTTCGCGCCGGTAAGCTTTGAACGTCGTCCCGAAATCATGCAGGTCGAGGCCGCAAAGACGCGCCATGAGCCAGTTCGCGGCGCGGCTCGGAAGCTGCCGAGTCAACCAGGCATCGTGCCGTTGAAGCCGCCAGCCGCTGACAATGTCGTATCCCTCGCTCATCTTGGCAATGAACGCCGGGATTTCGATGGGATCGTGTTGAAGATCTCCATCCATCGAAATAATGACGTCGCCTCGCGCAAAATCGAAGCCGGCTTTCAGGCCCGCAGTCTGTCCGAAATTCTTTCGTAGCCGTACAACGGTTATGCGGGAATCGATGGCCGATATTTCCGAAAGAACTTTGAACGTGTTATCACGGCTGCCATCATCGACGAAGACGATTTCATAAGTCCCGCTTACCATGGTCATGGCTTCCAGAATGCGCGAGTACAAAGGCAGCACGTTATCTTGTTCGTTGTACAGTGGCACCACGATAGAGTAGTTCGTCGTTTCCATTATCCCTTTCTAAGTTCCCAGCTCTCTGTAGCTAATCAGTTCCACGCCCGCCTGTTTTAGCAGATCGCGGGCTTCACTCCCTGTCAACAATTCCAACTCGCGCTCACGCTGAAGGTGAAGACGGGTCGGCGCGCGCATCAGTTCTTCGTCAACATAGCCCGGATGGCACATGAGCTCGCTGACGCCGTTTGGGAGACTGCTAATCATGTCGGCAAATGTCGGCATGTCCAGAAAGCCGGTCTGAGTAATGCCGTAGAACCGGTCGGGCGTATTCAGCGTCCGGTGCCCATTTCTCGACCGGGCCATAACAAATGTCGCTGATAACGTCTTGCCAAAAACGTATTGCTTCAAAACTTGCCCGGCGGCTCCGCGGTTCCTCACGATCAGCGAACACAGCTTCGGCGCTCGTTCAACCGTCGAGCGTACTGCCAGGATTCCATAAACCGGTGCGATGCGGCAGACGAGATCAAAGACTTGCGGTACCACATGCACGTGCTTATGCCCGTCGAGGTGCGTCACCCGGACACCAGACGCCGATACCTTCTGAAGCTGTCCGCCAATTTCGGTTTCCAGATCGATCAGCCGAACTCGCCGCCGAATCAGCGCTTTCAACAATTCGAATGGATGATGGTACAAAAAGCCGCTCGAGTTGGCGAGGCTTGGAATTCGATCGAGCGGAGTCACAGGGCATCCCTCTGTCAAATTCAGGTGAAGGCCGGCATCGAGCCGCGGATTCCGCTTGAGGACATCGACGGCCGATTCAAAGGCGCCGCCGTTGACGATCAGGCTTGCTGCCGTCACAACTCCGTCTCGATGCGCCTTCTCGACGGCCTCATTGATCCCCCGGGCAAGCCCTAAATCGTCCGCCGTAATGATCAGTTGCCTTTTTTTAAGCGTCGGGCCCACCGGCCAGCCTCCTGTCGGTACACCGCCTTCGGCGGCCTTCTTGATTGGGCAATGGCCGGTCCCCCCACGCCCTAGGCCGGGCGGAGTTTCCCATTTGCAAGCTCAAATTTATTTCCCCGCCAAACAATGTGGCTTCCCGCGTATGACAAGATCCAGATCGCGAGTGATACGAAGTCTCGAACCGGGATGAGCCATAGATTCGCGAATACCCGGAGATCACGCAAGACCAAATATCCTGAAGCGACGGCCATCATCGATCGCAAGACGACAGAAATGACCACAACGCTCAACCCCAGAATCGAAGGCGCTGTCGCGAATGACAAAACGCTCCACGGCAAAGCGAAGGTCAGAATCAATCCCGCATATCCTTCGGGACGGCAACTTCTTACGGTGCGCGCCCATCGGAGTTGGTGTTGAAAAAAATCTGCCCACGAATATCGAGGAAGGTAATGGTCGACAATGCAGTCTGCAAGTACGATTTCCAGGCCTGCGTCCCAAACCCGGTGTCCGAGCTCATAATCGTCGGCGAGATAATCGGCCACGCTCGCCAGGCCGCCAATACGTTCCAAGACATCTCGGTGAAGCGCCATGGTGGAACCCATCGCGAAATGGATTCCCTTTTCTATCTCTCTGGCAAATAAAACACCCGGGATGAAGTCGCCTTCGATCGCCATCAACTCCAACCGCGATCCAATATTCTGGCTCGCAACGCCTCGATAAAGGCATGTAACAGTGCCGACCCCTCGGTTATGGAGAGGTCCAACCACTTTTCGCAAGTAATCGCGCGGCACGCCGATATCGCTGTCGTTGATGACGAGATACGGGTGCCGGGCCTCCGGCAGCATTTGCAAGAGATTGCTGATCTTGAAATTCATTCCGAAGACATTGCTGCAGACAACCAGCCGCATCGAAAGCTCGGGAAATTCCGTGATCAACCGTTCAACTGCCGCCACTGCGGGATCGTCCGGCGCAGCTACTCCAAAGATGATTTCGTAGTCCGGGTAATCCTGAATACAATGACTCCGCAGACTCTCATAACCATGAGGATCCAAGCCGCACAGCGGCTTCAGAATGGAAACCGGCGGCGTAAAATCGCCAGCCGGCGTTTTGCGGTTGTGAAAGTGAAATTTAACGGTCGTCCAAAACGCCAGGAAGCAATACGCGATTCCAAGCCACGCGGCAATCAAGAGAAGCGCGTGCAAGAAAATCCACATCGGATCAGCTCATCGAGATTAGAGCTACACCGAGGCAAACCAGCAACACACCCGCCCAGCGCGCGGGCGTCACGTGTTCATTCAGGAGAAACTTCGCCCCCAACGCGCCGGCGACGTAGCTCAGAGCCGTCGCCGGAACGACGAGACTGACGTCGGCCCACGAAAGCAAAGCCAGCAATGAGAAAAAACCTGTGGCCATCAAAGCGATGCCAATCCATAGCCAAACCATTTGGAACGCCAGGGCCAGGAATCTGAAAATCGCTGAAGGTGTGATCGGAGAAACGTGCCCAATTTGCTTCATCGCGTGACTGACCGCGAGGTCACCCGCAGTGCCGGTCAGTATGACGATCGCGATGAACAGAATGAGCCGCATATCACCCTCTCCCTTTGGGACGCGGAGCGCAAGCCCGGTAGGGCGCAGCCTCTGGTGATGCCGGGGTGAGGGTTTCAAGTTCGGCACCCCTGGGACCCTCGCCATTCCTTGAGGCTTCGCCCTGACGGGCTTGCGCTTCGCGCGCGCCAGCCCGCTGGCTGTCGCGCCGCCCACTCCCAGAGGGAGAGGGCTCGGTCCTGCCGACCAGTGCCACGCCGGCACAGATGAGCACTACACCGGTCCATCGCGTCAGAGGTATGAATTCACCGAGCATGAAATAGCCGAGCAGGGCGACGAGCGCATATCCAACAGCGGAAGCGGGCTGTACGTAGCTGAAATCCGCCCACGAAAGCAACAGCAAATACGAAACAAAGAAAATCAGCAGGCTCGATATTCCGAACCAAATCGAACCATTCGTGAAAACTTTCCCAAATACAGCGGCCAATGCAAGCGGAGAAAAGTCCAGGATCTCTCCGGTCTCTTTCATACCCCGGCTGAGCAGGACATTTCCCAAGGAACCGAAGAGCACCATCAATGCCAACAGCAGGTAAGTTTTCGTCCGAAGCCGTTTGGCACTCATGCGCTCGGCAGGCGTTTGCGCGCATACTTCCAGCGCTCCGAGCGAACGCGAAGATATTCGACGGCCTCGGTATATAAGCGCCGCCGCTCGCGCGAGTCCCACAGGGCGTCACGGACGATCCGCCACACGACGCGCGGCCGGAAATAATAGGCATCATAAAACCGGTTCACAGCCGCCATCATCTCTTCGCGCGGCAGGCCCGGATACTCGATATGCGGCAGTTGATGCCCGCCGCTGTCGGCCAAAGCTTCGGTAGCCATCGAGTTTGCAGTCGCGAGTTGTTGATAAAGTTCGGTTCCCGGATAGGCGTGCGCGATAGAAACCTGGATGGTCTCCACATCCAGTTCCTTGGCAAAGTCCAGCGTCCGCTGAATTGTTTCTTTTGTTTCTCCAGGCAGGCCGATGATGAAATCTCCGTGGATCTTGATCCCGACCTTCTTGCAATTCTTCGTGAACTGGCGGGCGTGTTCGACAGTCGCTCCCTTCTTGATGTTCTTCAAAATCTGAGGATCGCCCGACTCATATCCGACAATGAAGAGCCGGGCGCCCGCATCGGCCATTGCCTTCAAAGTTTCGTAGTCGCTGGTCACCCGCGCCGTAGACGACCAACGAAATCCGAGAGGCTTGAACTTTGAGCAAACCTCCAGGACCCGGTCTTTGCGGTAATTGAACGTATCGTCGTCAAAGAAAAATTCTTTCGCTTGAGGAAATAACTGCAGGGCTTGCTTCACCTCGCGAGCGACGTTCTCGCTGGAGCGGACACGCCAGGGGTGGCCCGACAGAGTTTGAGGCCATAGACAAAACGTGCAGAGCGCCGGGCACCCGCGTGATGTGTAGAACGCCACGTAAGGATGCAGCAAGAACGGAACGTTGTAGTTCTCGATTACGAGATCGCGCTTAAAGACTTCCGTCGCGAACGGCAGGCGGTCGAGATCCTCCGTCTGCATGCTGGGCCGAGGAGAATTCAAATGAATACCGCCATTGTGGCGATAGCCTGCACCTGCAATCTGATCGAGAGGTTTGCCTTCCGCAAATTCAACAATGGCATGATCGAATTCGCCGGTAACAATAAAGTCGATCTCCGGATTGTTCACGAGACAATCCGGTTTGATCTGAACATGCGGACCGACGAATGCGATTTTCAGATCGGCTCTGGCTTGCTTCATCATTCGAGCCAGCGCGACGTCATTTGAGAAACCCACGGTCGAAGTGAACAGCACAACAAAATCGTAGCCGCGGGCAATTTCGACCGTTTGCTCGGGAGTGATCCCGTGCGGAGGCGCGTCCAGCAGCCGGCTTCCCGGCAGCATCCCGGCGGGATAGCTCAGCCAGACGGGATACCAGTAGGAAGCAATCTCTCTGGTAGCGGGCCATCGAGAACTGGCGCCGCCATCGAAGTTCTTGAAGCTGGGCGGATTCAACAGGAGCGTTTTCATCACAGAAGCCACAGAAACATCCTCCACCTGGAATTGGTACCGCAAGAAACGTTTTATTGTACTGGAATTGGCTTTAGAGCACACCCTCTCCCAGAGGAATAGGGAAACGGTTACCGGAATAACCGGCCAAGATCGCCGGTGGTATTCAACAAATCGAGCTGAGCCTTCTGATGCTCGTAGTCGCTGTCGAGAAACGCCAGCCACTTGTCATTTTCTTCGAGCCGCGCTTTTTCCACATCGCGAAGATTGGAACGGCCTTCACCAAAATTGGCTTGAACGATCTGAAGGTTCTCCTGAGCCAGCTTCAATTCGAGCCGCGCGACCTCGCGCGCTGCATCGAGCTCGCGAAGACGCTGGTATTGGCGTTCGACGTCGAGCTCGACGTTTTGGCGCTTCGCTTTCAGATCCATTTCGGCCGTCGTCAGCTCACTCCTGGCCAGAGCGACGTTGGCCGAACGCTGCGAGGTCACCAGAGGGATTCGAACCTGGAGACCTATATTGAAATTGTTTCTTTGAAATCGCTGAAAGAAATCCTGAAAGTTGTTGAACCGGGCAAATAGGCCATACTCGGCGAAAAGGTCGACGGTCGGCCATTTCGTTGCGATTTCGCCTTCCAGGCGATGCGCGCGCGCCCTCCTCTCGAACTCCGCCTGCTGCAAATCGAGACTGCTCGATAACGCGCGATCGACCAATTCCTGTTCCCGCTGCTGCTCGTTGAGAGGAACGATTTCCGATTCGATCTCGATGCGCCGCTCTGCGGGAATGCCGATCAAGGCCCCGAGCTGGCGCTCGAGCACCCGCTGGCGGCTTTCAAGCTGGACAATGCGTTGCTCCGAGCGTGCCTCGTTGAGCTCGGCGCGAGTCACTTCAATGGGCAATTCCAGACCTTCGCTCGATCGTTGACGGGTAAATTCCAGAATCCTGGCATTGCTTTGCCGATGGGCCCGCATCAGGTCCAGTGAGTGCCGGACCTTTGCCAGCTCTAGATATGAGGAGCTCGTCTGAAGCATGACCGAGTTCCGTGTCTTCTCCAGTTCGAGCCGCTGCGCCTCCCGGCGTTCATCGGCTGAGCGCACCTGCGACGCCAACAGGGGATTGAAAACCGTTTGAAGATACGACGCGTTGACGATCGAAGGAGCTGCTCCACTGGGCGTTTGCGGAAATCCGTGCGTGTAGGCCGCTCCCGAGCCCGTGAAAAGATTCGGACGAAACGCGGAGCGGTTCACGTCTACGGTGTTCTGCGCAACGTTGTATCGAGCCTGCGCCAGGCCGACCTCACGGCTATTTCGCAATGCCATCTCCACGGCCTGCTTGAGGTTGATCGAAACGGCGTCCTGCGCCGGAACCTCCGGCACGCCCAACAACGCCGCGCATAATAACGCGCACCAAATATTTCTAGTTTTATTCATATCGTAGTGCTTCGGTTGGTTGCAGTTTGGCCGCCCGGCTCGCCGGAAGATATCCAAAAATCATCCCGGTGGAACACGAAACGAGAAAGGCGACAACGATGGAGAGTCCTGAAATGGGAATGGTCACGCCCTCGGGCAGGAAAGGCCGCGCCAGTGTCGGAATTGCGAGGGCGATGGCGATGCCTGCCGTTGCCCCAAGGCTGCTGATGATTAGCGCTTCAATCAAGAACTGATACAAGATCTCCCGGTTCGGCGCGCCGATCGCTTTGCGCATGCCGATTTCGCGAGTGCGTTCGGTTACCGTCACAAGCATGATATTCATGATTCCGACGCCGCTGATGATTAGAGTGACGGATCCCACGGCGAGCAGAACCGCACTGACTGCCAGTGAAATGTTGCGGGCCACGTCGAGGATAGCGGTGAGATTTTGAATGTTGTATAGGGCGCCGGTTCTGTGTCGAGATCGAAGGAGTTCCTCCACGTCTTTTGTCACCGAAGGGACTGCCTCCGGCGTCGCCGCCTGCGCGTAGAGCACTTTGACGGAATCCGTTCCAGCGTAGCTCTTCAGCAATCCGAACGGAACAATGACCGACTCACGCGCGATTTCCGATTGCCCAAAAGTCGCTATGCGTTCCTTAAAGACGCCGATTATCGTAAATCGAAGCTCTCCCACTCGAATCTCCATCCCAACGGGATTGACTGCGGGAAAAACCACACGCGCCAGATCCTCTGTCAGGAGACACACTTTTCGCGACTTCATGTCGTCGTCATCGAAATAGCGCCCTTGAGTGACGAGGAGATTCCGGATCGCCTGGAAATCTTGTGTGACCGCGACCAGCGTTACGGGCCGTTCCACACCTCCGGCTACAACGCTCATTTGCACGTCGTGTGTACCCGCGACGCGCACCACGGCAGGAACGGTGTCATGTACGGCCTCAAGGTCCGACAACTTGATTTCATCGCTGAACGTCGTGTTCTGAAGACCAGCGCGCCGGAGTTCGCCATAAACGATATTGGCACCGACGCCTTCAATCTGCGCAATAATGTAGCTCTTTCCGATGAGCGAAATCGTGACGACGAGCACGATGCAGGCGCTACCAATCACAACGCCCAGCATCGTGAGGAGGGCTTTCACTTTGTTGGCTCGCAACGCGTCGATTGCGATTTTCCAGACCTCACCTTGAATCATGGCTTTTTTAGCCCGGGAAATTCGGGGACAGACGCCTAAATCACCTAGGAATTCGAGGGACGCACCCCGAATTCTGAACTTCAAGAATTCGGGGTGCGTCCCTCGAATTCCTGTCTGTCCCCCTGTCTGACCCGACCCCGACTTCCCCCTACCGGCCGATACGGCTCAACCACTGCTCGGCGGCTCTGTGAGAGGGATAGTTGCTCCTCTGCGGGACAGTGGCGACATAGGATCGCAGAAGTTTTTCTGCTGTTGGGAGTTCGTTGCGCCGCAAAATCAAACCGACGGCGGTGTAATAATCCAGCCGAGGGTCTTTGGGATCAATGTGCTTGGCGGCATCGACGGCTCGTTGGATCTCGTGCGCATTTTTGCGATCCTCAAAAAATCCAGCCACTTCCATGTAGCTTTCGATTTGGTTTGGACGCGCATCCAGAGCCGCACTGTATTCCTGCTCCGCTTCCTGCCATTTCTTGTCTGCCGCAAGGTAAGCGCCTCGCGCCAGATGGCCTTCGGCCGCATCGATTTTTGAGATCGCTTCGATTTGCTCTCTGGCCCCGGTCTTGTCTCCGCCGACAATCCAGGGAGCTTCCGCCAGGTATTGCATCAAGTCGCGGCGTGCAGCGATGCTCATCGGCGCCAGATGAACGGCGGCCTCAAATGCCTGCTTCACTTTCCTGGCGATAAAGAAACTACGGCTCTCTTCGGCTCTAGCGCCATATGCGCGGCCAAGCCACCGATTGTACTCGGCATTGTGCGGTTCGAGTTTGACTGCCCTTTCGCCGTGTGTAACGGCACTGCCGTAGTCCCGGAGCTCGTAATAGGAACGCAGACCCCAAAAATGCAGAGAAGCGTCCTCGGGCGTCTGGGAAAGAGCGGCTGTGACGGTTTTGACGGCGGCGGAATAATTTCCTGTTTCAAACTCCGCGCGGGCGGTATCCGCCGCTCCCGTCGCGGCTAGACCAGACGAGGTTTTCAGCAAAACTAAGACGAATAAAAGCCGAAAAGTCATTTTTCTTGAGCAACCGTGACGGCCATACCCTCCTGAAATTCAGAGGCGCCGGGCAAAACGACGACATCGTTTTCTGTAATTCCACTCAAGATTTCGTAATCCGTGGCATTGGAGATCCCCACTTTCACATCCCGCTTTCGAAGCCGGTCCTGCTCGACGACGAACACATAGCGCGCGTTGCCGTCTCCCCGGACGGCGGCCCGCGATATGGTAAGCGTATTTTCACGCTGGGCCGTCCGGATTCGCACATTCACGTTTGTATTCGGCAGCAACTCTCCGGTTTCATTGTTCACAGAACAGAGCACCTCGCCGACGTTTCGTGTGCCGCGAGCCACAATCGTCTTTGGAAGCTGGTCGAGCAGACCGTTCCAGGTCCGGTCCGGCAAAGCCTCCCACGTGATTTCGACGGCTTGACCCTCTTTCAGTGAGCCAAGTTCCGGTTCATCGACAAAAACGCGGATCCGGATGCGCGTCAAGTCCGCCAATTCCGCCAGCAGGTCTCCCGTATGCACGTAGGTGCCGGCGCGGGCGGGCAGCGAGTACACGGTTCCCCCGGCAGGAGCCGTCACCCTGGCGGACTTCAATTTATCTTCAAGCGATTGGATGGAATTCCGCGCTTCCTCAATCCGGAGCGTGGCACGTTCTGCCTCCGGTTTCGATCGCTCGAGTATGGCCCTTCTCTTCTCCTCGATCAGCCGCTTGTCCGCCTCTGCCTTCGCCAGCGCTGTTTTCGTCTGTTCGATTTCCTGGCGCGTGGCGGCCTGCTTCGCGTAGAGCCGCTCCAGGGAATCGCGCTCGCTCCGTAGACGATCAATTTCAGCATTCGTTTTAACCAGGTCGCTATAGAGCTGCGCAATTTCTTCCGGAGAACCGCCGGTTACCGCAATTTTCCGTTCGTTCTCGGCAGCCACAAGCTGCTCTCGCATGTGCGCCAATTCCGTTTTCAGATCTTTGGCATCCAAGGTCATCAACAGCTGGCCGCGGTCCACTCGTTGACCTTCCTTCACGGCAACGGCTTCAATAAAGGTCGTGAGTTGAGCCTGGATGATACGCGGTTCAACCGGTTCGACCTTCCCGTTGGTAGTAATCCAGGAGATCAGATTCTGGCCCACCGCGTGCGTTGTAGCGATCGATATGGGTCTATCCCGTCCTTCGCGCGCCGCGAGCAGCAAGACCAGCACGCCAAGACCCAGCAGAATCAGGATTAAAGTGGTGGATTTGCCCGAATTTCCGCTCATGAAGATCATGTTATCTTAGCACGCTAGTTCGGTGCTCTCGTCAAAGGCGAGTCGTGACATGGCCCTAAAAGACACAAGGGATCGGAATGACACGAAAGATTCTTGTGATTTTTGTGCCTTTTTGTGGCTATTCCCTCTTCTCCCGTCCACCTTGCTGTCCGAAGGTCAGATGCTTGCCTCAATTGCGATCTTTTTAGGCAGCTATCTGGTTTTTGCGATCGGCAACTTTCCCGGCATGAAGATCGACCGGCCGGGCGCAGCCATTATCGGCGCGGTCTTAATGTTTGCGTTCCGGGTGGTGAATCCAGCGGATGCGTTCCTCTTTATCGATTTCAGTACGATTGTCCTGCTTTTCTCGATGATGTTGATTGTCGGCAATCTCCACCTGGTTGGTTTCTTCGAATGGATTGCCGAAGTTGCAATCCGGCGGCTTCATCCGCGCCACCTGCTGCCAACCGTGATCATCGCCAGCGGAGTGCTGTCGGCGTTTTTTGTGAACGACATCATTTGTCTGGTGATGGTGCCGTTGGTGCTTAGCATTACGCGCCGTATGCGCGTTCTCCCGCTGCCGTTCCTGCTGGCAACGGCCACGGCGTCGAATATCGGAAGCGTGGCGACGATCACTGGTAATCCGCAGAACATGCTCATCGGTTCCTTTTCCGGCATCGGTTACCGAGATTTTCTATTTCATTTGGGACCGGTCGCCGCTGTTGGTCTGGTCCTGGACTGGGCGGTACTTCACTGGCTATACCTGCGCGAACCCTCAGCGGACACTCTCGTCGATGAAGCTATTCCCGCGCCTGTGGAGAGGCCACAAATGCGGAAGACCGCATTCGTTATGGCGCTGGTAGTCGCCGCATTTTTCGCCGGCGTACCGCCGGCGTTGAGTTCCGCAGTTGGCGCGGCTGTGTTGTTGATCGGGCGCACGCTGGAACCGCGGGAGCTTTACGACGAGGTGGACTGGGGCCTGCTGGTCTTTTTCATCGGCCTGTTTCTCATTGTCGGGGGCGCGGAAAAAGCCGGCATCACGGATCGTCTGATCGAATTCGCACGCCACTGGAACCTTCAACACACAACAAGCTTCACCGTCATCACAGCCGGCTTGTCCAACGTTCTAAGCAACGTTCCTGCCGTCATGCTTTTGAAATCTCTCATTCCCGGATTTGCTGACCCGCATACCGCATGGTTGATATTGGCGATGGCGAGTACGTTGTCCGGCAATCTCACAATTACCGGCTCTGTTGCCAATATCATCGTGGTCGAACGCGCACGGCCCGATGTGACGATCGGCTTCCGCGAACACTTCCGCACCGGCTTTCCAGTCACTCTGGCAACTTTGCTCTTCGGTTGGGCGTGGCTGACATTGGTACGTTGAGTTGGAGATCACTCCCCTCCTAACTTAGGAGGGGGTTATCAAACGTCCTTTTCGAAGGTGAAGATCTTCGGCGCTTCACCGGCAAATCCCAGTTCCGTCCAGCGGCGGAGAACGCGGTCGTAGGTTTCCTTGCGTAATCTTGCGCGTTTCGAAAAGACCTTCAGATGCCGGTGCTCCATGCACGCATTGATGAGCGCCTTCGAGCTATAGGGCCTCTTCTCAGGGGGATTTTGAGCGGGGTCCAGGCCGGTCGACCAGGTGTTCTTCAATATTTCAATGCTGTCAACCGGATTCGAGCGCGTGGCCATGGCCCAAAGGACTTCGTTAATATCGGTCGGGTCGATGTCATCATCAACGGCGATAATCCATTTTGTAAAGTACGCGCCGCCCGGGCATTGCGCTGCGATCGCGAGAACCTGCTGTGCGTGGCCCGGATAACGTTGCTCGAGTGAGACGATCATCATCCCGAATCCTCCGGCGGCTGCAGGATGCGCATAGACTCCTTTGATACCGGGAATCCCAAGCCGGTCCAGATCGTTCCATACTCTCGCCGCACGAATCACCGCAAACTGCAGAGCGCTGTCGTTCGATGGCCAGTAATCGGACATCAGCGCAGCCGTAAGAATGGGATTATTTCTATGGTGAATAGCCTTGATCTCGATTTGCGGCGACGGATCGGTCGGTCTCGCGTAATATCCGGTGAATTCTCCGAACGGTCCCTCTTTTCGAACGTCGTTCGGATAGGCAATACCTTCCATCACAATTTCGGAGCCCGCAGGAAACTGCAGGCTCGTGAATTTCCCGTTCAGTAATTCGACAGCCTTGCCTTTGATGCCGCCGATGTAATCCAGTTCGGATTCCGTCTTCGGGAGCGCGATTCCGGAAAGAAGGAACGTCGCCGGGTCGACGCCCCATATCGCAATCACCTCACATGGTTTTCCTTGAGCCCACCAGCGCTCCATATGAAGCCGCGCATCTTTTCCCGGAGACATGTAGAGAGCGACATGATTGCGATCGTGAATCATCATGCGATAGGTCCCGACGTTCAGGTGCCCGCGCTCGGGATCACGCGTGATGACGGCATCGCACGTTCCGATGTATCGGCCCCCGTCGAGAGGCCAATGTTTCGGCGCCGGAAAGCGGAACACATCAATATCATCGCCGGTGAGAGTGTTGGCGACTACCGGCGGGTTCTTTGAATCCGATATTACCGGTGCGATTTTTCTTCCAAGCCGGTTTCGAACCGCAAGAACCATTTCCCTGTGAGTCAACCCCATCGGGACGCCCATCGCGGCGGCAAGCCGGTTGACGCTCGAGCCCCACATGTTCCACAGCACCGGAATGTCGTATCCCTTCACTCGTTCGAAGAGAAATGCGGGCGCGCCATTTTCACGAGCCGCGAGGTAAACGATGGCTGACATCTCTTCGATGGGATCGACCTCTGCAGTAATTTTCTTGAGTTCCCCGGCGCGTTCGATGCGATCAAGGAATTCGCGCAGGTCCGAGGGACCGATTCCCTGGAATTGTTGTGTGTCGATACTGGTTACGACGGTTTCCGCGCCCATAGCCGGGACCGACATCTCCCCTTCGTTCATAAGGCTCCAGAGACTAGTGCACGTGGAAAGTCCCAGCAACAGGAAAGTGTAGCCTTTGCGCTTTTTGTAGCTTAAACTGCCGCCCAATCAGGTTTGGCCAAGGTAAGGAACGTGAGACAGACCGCTGTCCTTGATGTCCGGCAGTTTCTGGATGAACACACTCTCAGTAGATTTCAGGTCCTCGTCGCCGTCGTCTGCGGCGCCATCGCCTTCATGGATGGATACGATGTTCAGTCGATGGGCTTCGTCGCACCCGCCGTCTCTGCAAAACTGCACATCGCACGTGCGGCGATGGGGCCGTTTTTCTCGAGCGGCCTGGTCGGGATGATGTTCGGTGCTCTACTATTCGGTACTCTCGCCGATCGCTTCGGCCGCAAACCCATCCTGCTGGCATGTACTCTGATTTTCGGCGTCATGTCGCTGATGACCGCAACTGCCGATTCGCTCCGGACTTTCGCGATCTATCGTCTGATGACCGGTTTCGGGTTGGGTGGCGCCATGCCCAATGCCATTGCTCTCACCGCGGAATTTACGCCGAAGAAATATCGGTCGATCGCCGTCACCTTGATGTTTTGTGGGTTCTCGATTGGCGCTGCTGTTGGCGGATTCGTTGCGGCCGGCCTGATCGCCCGCTATGGTTGGCAGTCCGTGTTTTTTGTGGGTGGAGCTGTACCCATCGCGATCGCCCTGTCGGCAGCGGCATTGCTGCCGGAGTCCATTCGGTTCCTGCTCTTGAAAGGCGGTCAGGAAAACCGGGTTGCCGCTTATCTGGCGAGAATTTCACGCGATAGCGCGCGCTATGCCGAACTCGTCGCTGGTGCCGATGAGCATGCGTCGCACGGCTTCACGGTAAAGCAACTCTTTAAAGAAGGCCGGGCCTTAGTGACGCCGCTGTTATGGATTTGCTTTTTCATGAACCTGCTCGTTCTTTTCTTCCTCACGAACTGGCTGCCCACAACAATGAACGACGCCGGCATCAAAGTTGAGACAGCAATCATGATCACCACGCTATTCCAGATCGCAGGCACAATCGGAGCGGTGTTTCTGGGTTGGATCTTTGACCGCGGATTTTCATTCGGAACGCTTGCGCTCGCTTATTTCGGAGCGGCGATCAGCGTGATCCTGATCGGCCAATCCGGAGCGTCCATTGCATTATTGACCGTCACTGTCACGGCCGCCGGATTTTGTGTCGTCGGAGGACAGACCAGTTCCCATGCACTTGTCGCGGGATTCTATCCCACAGCCATCAGGAGCACTGGTCTGGGTTGGTGCCTTGGACTCGGCAGGATCGGCTCGATTGTCGGGCCTGTCCTCGGAGGCGCTCTCTTAACGCAGGGCTACCAAACCGGCCGCGTTTTCTGGGTCATTGCGATACCTGCGCTCATTGCGACATCTTCGGCTTACCTTGTGTCCGTCATTCACAAGAATCGTTAACCGAGCGGCTAAAATGCGTTGAAGAAGGAAAGAGGGGATCGGGAGGGATTTCCACGCGTACATTTTGTTTTTCTTCATCAGGAAACGCCATTTCCTGGGCGCGCCTGCTGCTCTATCTTCTGGCCAGCGCCACCGGCGTCACCTGCTCTTTCCCTTGCGCTTCGCTCGCGCCTTGACCCAAGCCACATAGTCCTTGGGGACGTCGAGATCCTTGAGCTCTGTCCACGCGGCGACTGCCTCTGCACGCGTCGCCCTCTTATCGGCTTCGAGGAAGTCAGCTACGAAGTTGATGTAGCGACCGTGAGGGACCCTCTCGAATCGCTCCATCTTGTTCAGGACAATGTACTGCCGGACGAGATCGCCGTATGTGGGGTGCTCGCCGCTCGTGATCTGTTCTTCTCGCCAGCGGTTCAGGCGATACCAGACCCCGGACTTCTCACGAACATCCGGCGCCATCATACGGGCCTGTTCGACGATGAAGTTCTTCGTTTCACGGTTGCTCGTGTAGTTCTCAATCCGGAGCTTCAGGTTGAGGCCACGGTCAACGTCCTTTACGCCCGTCTTGCGAAGTGAACGCTTCGTAGGCAACGCAGCATTGCCTGTGCGTAGGAACGCCACGATGGCCTTTTCGAGTTCGTCTTTTCGCAGCTTCTTCGCAGCTGGGATACCGATGCGCTCAGCGAAGTTCTTCAATTGGTCGAGATACCAGTAGCCGTTCTCGAAGTCGCGCAGCGTCATCATCGGAGACAGGGCCTTGGCCATGCTGCGACAGCTTACCATGTGATTCCCGCACAGCATTCGAAACAGGAACACCCAGGGGCACTCGCGTCAGGGCCGAATTCTTCTGGACGACTGGGCAGGTACTGCGTTGGAACACCGGCGCGTGCCCAGAGCATGTCAATTTTTATTTGCGTCATGCCGATGCTGTGGCATCAACAAATCGACACGTATCCTCAATTGAGGACGCAAAAAGGGTGTACGCTCTTTTGGCGCAAGGAATGCGCCTGAACTGGAAAGGACTCCATTCAAATTTAAACCACCAAACGAATGGAGTGAGAAATGACAGAAGCTGTTGCAATTCGGAAAATCTCCTCGCTTCTTGATGAGATGAACCAGATGCAGGAGCGCATCATGCGGCGTGCTTACACCATTTTTGAACGGAATGGGCGTTTGCTCGGCCGCGATCTGGACCATTGGCTACAGGCCGAAAGGGAATTGGTCTGGAGGCCAGCCCTTGAATTGCGCGAAACTGACGGCGAGTTTGTCCTTGAAGTGGCGGTCTCCGGCGTTGATCCAAAGGACATCGACATCGAGGTCACGCCCGAGGATATTATTCTGAAAGCCGGCATCCAACACGAGCACGAAGAGAAGAAAGGCACCACCCACATTTGTGAATTCCAGTCGGCAAAGATGTACCGTTCAATTCACCTGCCCAAGAGGATCAATCCAGACAAAGTCAAAGCCGAAATCAAAAACGGCTTGTTGAAGTTGAAAGCGGAAATCGCTGAAGAAGTCCGTGCCAGGAAGATCAAGACGGAAGCGGCTTGATGCCGGTGTGCCGGAGGGCCGGTTTAGTTCCGGCCCTCCGCTCACAATCACGCTGCGGATTGAGCCGGCGATGTTGTGTGCAGTACTCTTCAGGCCAGCTTGGTTATTTCCAGAAGACGAACCGCAATTCCATTCGGCGTCAAGGCTGCCACCAGTGGCCGGACGGGATGAAACGCGATCCCTGACGTCGGATGCCGGCGCGAAGGGCTCTCGATGTTTTCATCAAGTGCAGCGATCGACCTTCCGGCTTGAACATCCCACACATTCAGACCATGCGCGTCCCGGTACACCAGGAGGGTTCCGTCACCCGAAAACGCAAGAGCATCCACATAGGGAGCGTTCCTTGTCAATTCGCGCGGCGATCCTTTGAAGCCCTCCTGAGTGGCACGAAACGCGAAAATGCTCTGACCTGCAGCGACCGTGAGTAAGTCTTCTTTTGGTGACCACGCGAGCGACTGTATCGGCTGTTCCATTCGAACATGATCCAGCACATGCGCAGTGAGAAGACTTGTAAGGACCAGTACGGTGCCACGCTTAGCTGCCAGACCAAGCAGGAATGTGGTTCCGGAAGAACAGGAGGCTGCCGTAAAGCCGTTGTACTTGTTGATGCTGTCTTCCATCTTTGTCGTCCAGCCCCGTTCAAGGCAAAATCCATCCAGCGCGCGAACCCGGTCCGCGGAGCAAGTCATCGCGAAAGCGCCCTCGTCGGTCCATTCCACGGAATGCACCGGTTCTTTGTGACCGCTGATGGTAATCCCTGCTTTTCTTCCGCCCGGCACTTCCCACACACCGACCGATCGATCCAACGAGCCGGTCATGATGAACTGTGCCTCACGGTTCCAACCGACAGCCGTTACCTGTGCTGAATGATGTCCCACGGTCTGAACAACCTGGTTGAGGTCTAAATCGAAAATCGCTATCGATCCGGATTCCATTGGAATCGCGAGAAATCTTCCATCAAGTGACCAGCGCGGCTTCGTTATTTGGCCGCCATTTAAATCGATGTGACGGATCTCAATGATATCTGCCATGAGGACCTCGTAACTGGCATGTTATCCAAGGTAGGAACGCAACGAAACTGAAATCGCACAGGAATCTGCGTATGGTTCCGCTCCGCTTTGACTTGGGCAGGCGATGGTGATACGGTCGCACCACTCTGAAGCAAATAACGACTTTTAGGAGAACCGACACATGGGCAGGACAAAGAAAACCTCCGTCGCGCGCCGCGGGTTTTTAAAAGGCGCTGCGGCATTTGTCGCGACCGCGCCATCCGCGGTGTCACAGAATACCGCGGCTCAGGCCGCGCAGGATTGGCTCTCGCTGACACAAGAAGCTCCATTGGAGCCGGAACTTCCGATCATCGATCCTCATCATCATTTGTGGGATGATCCGGCGCGGACGCCTCAGCGTTATCTCCTCGAGCATCTGGCGGCGGACACGAAGGGGCACAATGTCCGTCAGACGGTGTTCATTGAATGCGGTTCGATGTATCGCGCCGATGGACCCGAAGAGTTTCGAGTGCTCGGCGAGACGGAGTTTGTGCAAGGCATCGCCGCAGAGTGCGCCAGCGGGCGCTATGGTGATCTGCGTGCCGCGGCCGGCATTGTCGGCACGGCGGATCTCCGGTTGGGCGACCGCGTTGCACCCGTACTCGAGGCGCAGGTCGCCGCGAGCCGCCAACGCTTCCGAGGAATCCGTCACGGCGCGGCGTGGACCGAACCCGGTGAGATCCCGACAGGAAGCGCGGCAGCACGAGCGCCGAACCGTCCCGCTGTGGTGCCGCACCTTCTCCTCGATTCCAATTTCCGCCGGGGGTATGCACACCTCCGCACGTATGGATTAACGTTTGAAGGCTGGGTCTACCACACGCAAATCGCTGAACTGGCCGATCTGGCAAATGTGTTTCCCGACACCACGATCGTGTTCAATCACCTTGGAGGTCCCATTGGTGTTGGAGCGTATTCGGGACGGCGCGATGAGATATTCCGTGACTGGAAAGCTGCGATTGCGGAACTGTCGCGGTGCCCAAACGTCGTAGCAAAAATCGGCGGCATCCAGATGGTGGTCAACGGCTACGGCTGGCATGAGCGGAAGAAGCCGCCCACATCCGACGAACTGCTTCGAGCGAATCGCGATTGGTATCTCTACACGATCGATCAGTTCACTCCCGCGCGCTGCATGTTCGAAAGCAACTTCCCAGTCGATCGGCTCTCGTGCTCTTACACCGTGCTTTGGAATCAGTTCAAGAAACTGACCAACGGTTTTTCAGCGGGAGAGCGCTCGGCCATGTTTCACGATACGGCGATGCGTGTGTACCGGCTTCCGCGGCACTGAGGAGAATCGATTGGACGATTCAGTGCGAATTCCAATTCGAAATTTCGCACGGGAGGGGAGGCGCGACAGCCGCAAGGCCGCCGCGCCGGGGTGGTTCAGGTGGGCGAAATGTTCTGGCGGGCGACAGAATTTCAAGCGCATCAGTTGGCAGCTTTGTACTCGGCCATCAGCTCATTCTTTACATCGAAGAGACCGGGAACACCTCGAGCAGACATGTACGCCAGTTGCTTGTCCATTTCCGATCCGACGACACCTTTCAACGTTGCACGGCCATTTCGCACGATGATGTGAATCGGGGAAACGGCGCCAAGACTGTACCTCGCTAGCGAGGAATAGAAGATGGCGCGGTACAGCGCGATCCGGAGACCATCATCCATCGTCGAGAGAGGCAGAACGCGGATTTCGTTGACGACGTTCGTGACACTTTCAATGCGCTTGACTCTGAACTCAGCGTCGGACTTCAAACTGGGGCGGACGACCTCGCCTCTGAGGATAACCGACCCGTCAGGGTTGACTTCGCCTTCAAGCCAATCGAAGATGCCATAGTACGGAAGCATCACCAGCTCGTGTCGAACCCGCTCGGCGATCGCCTCGAGCTGATTGCCGGTCCGCTGATCCGGACTCTCCATTTGCAGGACGCTTTGCTGATTCGCTGACTGAGATGCCGCAGTTCCGACCGAAAACGAAGAGACTAGAACTGAGCAAAAAACAGAATTGAGTAGCAATCGGATCGAATTCTTCATATCTGACCTCCTGAAAATCGAAACGCTCTGTCTATCGCACGCCGGCCACCATCGCGTGCGGGTGTGCCGCGCTCGCTGTCCCGATCGTGTAAAAGTTAGATATCGAAGGAGAAGCCGGCTGGTGGATGATCGATCTTGC